>NZ_CP022521.1:6040000-6340000 GCF_002234535.1 Actinoalloteichus hoggarensis | reverse complement strand
ACGGTGGCGTTGTTCCTGATCCTGTCCTCCACCACGTCGGCCCCGTCGTTCAGCGTCTTCGACGGCGGCGCCACCATCGCCTCCCGGATCGCGGCGGCCTCCGCCGAGTTCAGCAATCCGCTGTCCATCGGCGCCTACATCGCCGCCGGTCTGGTCCTGTTCGTGCTCACGTTCCTGGTCAACGCGGTGGCCAGGTCGATCGTCGGTGGGAAGAAGGAACGGTCATGAGTCTCAGCACCTCTGAGCTGGACCGACCCGCTCAGCCTCCGGCCTTCCAGGGAGTCAGCACGGCGCGCCGCACCAAGGACGTCGTCGCCAGGGTCGTGGTGTGGCTCTGCTTCCTGATCGCGGTCATCCCACTGATCTGGGTGCTCTACTCGGTCGTCTCCCGAGGCATCGAGCCCTTCCTCCGCGCGGACTGGTGGCAGTACTCGCTCGCGGGTGTCCGGGCCAACGAGGACATCGGCGGAGCCAACCACGCGATCGTCGGCACCGTGCTCCAGGGCCTGGTCACCGGCGTGCTGTCGATCCCGATCGGCGTCCTCGTCGGGATCTACCTCGTCGAGTACGGCGCGGGTTCCCGGCTTGCGAAGGTCACCACCTTCATGGTCGACATCCTCAGCGGCGTGCCCTCGATCGTCGCGGCGATGTTCATCTACGCGGTCTGGATCACCATGTTCGGCTTCGATCGCAGCGCCTTCGCGATGTGTCTCGCCCTGATGCTGCTGATGATCCCGATGGTGATCCGTACCACCGAGGAGATGCTGCGCATCGTCCCGAACGAGCTGCGGGAGGCCTCCTACGCGCTCGGCATCCCCAAGTGGAAGACCATCATGAAGGTGGTCCTGCCGACCGCGATGTCGGGCATCGTCACCGGAGCCATGCTCGGCATGGCCCGGGTGATGGGGGAGACGGCGCCCGCGCTGGTGCTCGTGGCGTACTCGCCCTCGATCAGCCACGACCTCTTCTCGGGTCCGATGGCGAACCTGCCGCTGCTGATCACCACCCAGTTCGCCAATCCCGAGGCCGCCGGCTTCAACCGCACCTGGGGCGCGGCGATGACCCTCATCTTCATCATCATGTTGTTCAACCTCGCGGCCACGATCATCTCGCGGCTGTCGTCGGTCAAGACCAAGTAGGCGGGGCACGGATTCAGATGGCCAAGCGCATCGACGTCAAGGACCTCAACATCTACTACGGCAAATTCCATGCCGTGCAGGATGTGACCGTGGCCGTGCCGCCGCGCGGGGTGACGGCCTTCATCGGGCCGTCCGGCTGCGGCAAGTCCACCGTGCTGCGGTCGTTGAACCGGATGCACGAGGTGATCCCGGGCGCCCGGGTCGAGGGCCAGGTGCTGCTCGACGGCGAGGACGTGTACGCGAACTCGGTCGACCCGGTGGCGGTGCGTCGGACCATCGGCATGGTCTTCCAGCGGCCGAACCCCTTCCCGACGATGTCCATCCGGGACAACGTGGTCGCGGGCCTGCGACTCGCGGGCACCAAGAACAAGAACGAGCTCGACGAGGTCTGCGAGCGCTCCTTGCGCGGCGCGAACCTGTGGGAGGAGGTCAAGGACCGGCTCAACCGCCCCGGCGGCAGCCTGTCCGGCGGCCAGCAGCAGCGGCTGTGCATCGCGCGCGCCATCGCGATTCAGCCCGACGTCCTGCTGATGGACGAGCCGTGCTCGGCGCTCGACCCGATCTCGACGCTGGCGATCGAGGACCTGATCACGGAGCTGAAGCAGGACTTCACCATCGTCATCGTCACGCACAACATGCAGCAGGCGGCACGGGTGAGCGATCAGACCGCGTTCTTCAACCTGCCTGGTGTCGGGCAGCCCGGCAGGCTGGTGGAGATCGACGAGACGAGCCGGATCTTCTCCAACCCCACCGAGAAGGCTACCGAGGACTACATCTCGGGCCGGTTCGGCTGAGTCGGGTACCGCATCCGGCCGCCCACGCGAGAGCCTGGAGGGTCGCGATCCGGCGTGCACGGCGGATCGTCCTGAGATCACGATCGCAGCGGCGCCGTGCCGACGAGGCCTGAGCAGACCTACGGCGGCCCGGCCCGCGGGTCACGCCAACCGGATCAACTCGGCAGGGCGTCGGCGACCTCGGCGATCAGCCTGCCGGACTCACGCGCGTCCAGGGCCGACTCGTCGAGCCTGCTGAACGCGGTGACGTATCGGCGCGTCTGAGCAGGCTTGTCCAGGTACGTGCAGCTCGCGGAGTTCTGCAGACACACGACGTTCGGCGCGGCCGGATCGGGCACCTCGACCAGCGACACGTTGTCGCCGACCAGCGGGTGCGCACCCGCGCCGAAGGGCACCACCCGGACGCTCACATTCCGGCGGTAGGACATCAACACCAGGTGTTCCAACTGCGCTCGCTGCACCACGGCGCTCCCGACGACCCGATGCAGTGTCGCCTCGTCCAGCAGGACGGAGTAGTCCAGCGGCGTGCCGCCGGTCAGCCGTTCCTGCCGCTTGTCGAGCGCATCCAGCAGGAGCGCGATCGTCGCCGACGACGCGGTCCCCGCACCGAGCACGGCGCGGGCGTAGTCATGGGTCTGCAACAGCGCGGGAACGAGATCCGAATGGAAGGCGAGCACTCGGCGGGCGGCCGACTCGAGACCGATGTAGGTGTCGAAGCCGGGTTGCATGACCTTGGTGTACGGCTGCCACCACCCGGTCTTCTTCGATTCGACCGCGAGCCCGCGCAGCCGGTCGACCAGCTCGTCCGGCGCGCCGTAGAACTCCAGCATGAGCCGCACATCCGACGTGCGCACCGGAACCTTGCCCAGCTCGATCTGACTGATCTTGCCCTGCGAACAGTCGAGATGGTCGGCGACCTCGCGGTGTGTCCGACCCGCCGCCTCGCGGAGGGCGCGCAGCTCGCCGCCTAGAAGCCGACGATCCAGGGCCGAGTTGTGTCCCACGGCTGCCTCCCGACCTGCGACCTACTTCGGCCGATGCCGGCCGGGCCGATGACGACCAGGCCGACGACCGGGCACAGCATCGCAGAGCGACTCCGCGCGGTCGGGGAGAAACGCCGGCGGTGCTGCCGGTCAGGCGCCGCTGTCGGCCTGCTGCGGGTGTTCCCCGGTGACCACGAAGACGACGCGGCGTGCGACCGAGACGGCGTGGTCGGCGAACCGCTCGTAGAAGCGGCCGAGCAGGGTGATGTCGACGGCGGCCGGCAGCCCGTGCTTCCAGTCCTTCTGCATGAGGACGGTGAACAGGTGCCGGTGGAGGTCGTCCATCTCGTCGTCGGCGTCCTCGAGCTGTCGGGCAAGGCTCACGCTTCTGGTCCGGATGACCTGCTCGGCCTGCTTGCCCAGCTCGCCTGCGACGCGGCCCATCTCGACGAAGTACGGCGCGACCTCGTCCGGCAGCACGGCCTGCGGATGGCGACGGCGCGCGGTCTTGGCGACGTGCAGCGCCAGATCGCCCATCCGCTCCAGGCTCTCGGCCGCGTGCAGGGCGGCCACGACATTGCGCAGGTCGCCCGCGACCGGAGCCTGGAGGGCGAGCAGTGCGAAGGCATGCTCCTCGCCCTGACTCCGCGCCTCGTCGATCTTCGCGTCGTCGGCGATGACCTGCTCCGCCAGCGTCAGATCGGCGGTCAGCAAGGCCTGGGTGGCCAACTCGATCGCGGTCGTCGCCATGCCGCACATCTCGGCAAGGGCGTCGGCGAGCTGTCCAAGCTGGTCACGGTAGGCCTCACGCATACCGACACCCTACGTGATCGTAGGCCGTCACATCCGCCACCTGGGTGAACAACCGGTGAAGGCATGTCGTCGGACGTCCTCAGCCCCCCTGCCAGAACGAGCAGTCGGAGTTCTCCGCGTTGATGGTGGCGAGGTTGTCCGGCACGCCGGAGGGCTCGCCGTCTGCTCCGCCTTCTCCGCCTTCTCCGCCTTCGGGGCTGCCCGCCGCCGACAGCGAGGACGGGCTGATGTTCACGCCGCCTGCGGAGGTGCCGCGGCTCGGCGCCGACACGTCGCCGTCGTAGTCGGGGCCGATCAGTAAGACGACCGCGCCACCCAAGGAGGGGTCCTCCTCCAACACGGCGTTGTTCAGCGTCGCCGCGAGCGTGGCCGCCTCCGCCGCCCGCTGCGGGGCGTAGCGAACGGTGGTCTGGTCGACCGGTGCGGGCGCGTTGCCGTAGAACACCACGTCGAAGCCGAGCTCTCCCAGCGCGGTCGCGACGGTACGCGACGCTCCGCTCAACTCGCTGCCGTTGAGCACCTGGATCCGGATGCCGTCCGGCGACACGAGCTCCGCCGAGTCCGCCGATCCCGCGCCGTCCTCACCGGCAGCCGCGCCTGCGTTGTCCGAGTCGGACGGCTCGCTCTCCTGGCCGGGCAGCGGCGCCTCGTCCGGCAGCGGCTGATCGTCGATGATCGCCTGGAACAGGGCGTCCACGTCGTCCGGCCGCATGACCTCGCTGTTGCGCTCATTGGGAGTGCCGACGGTCGGCAGGGTCACGAAGGTGATCCGGCCGGTCTGCAACGACTGCAACGACTGCGCCAACGTCATCAGGCCGTCCACCGAGAGGTTCTCCCCGAAGGTGTTCCGGGCGAAGGCGTGCACGAAACCGGTCAGCTGGCCGGGGTCGAGCAGTACCTCCGAGGACATCACCTTGCGCAGCAGGGAGGAGAGGAACAGCTGCTGCCGGTGCATCCTGCCGTAGTCCGAGGTCGGGTCGCCCTCGATCTTCCTGGCTCGGACGTAGTTCAACGCGGCGGCACCGTCGATGACCTGGGGGCCCGGGTTCGGGATGACGACGCCGAGCTCCCGGTCGATCAGCGGGGTCGGGGTGCAGATCTCGACGCCGTCGACGGCGTCGACCATGTCGCGGAAGCCGTTGAAGTCGATGCCGACGAAGTGGCTGAAGCTCAGGCCGGAGATGCTCTGCACGACCTTGCGCAGACACTGCGGGCCGCCGATGCCGTACACCTCGTTGAGCTGGGCGAACTCCGCGGGTGGGATCGTCTCGCCGAGGTAGTCGCCGGTGTGGGAGTCCCAACGTTCGCATTCCGGCCGGGCCACCTCGAGGTCGCGACCGAAGCTGACCACGACGACGCGCTCACGACTGGCCGGGATGTGCGCGACCATCACGGCGTCCGCCAGTGCGCCGTCGTGGTCCTCGACGCTGCCGACGTTGTCGCCCTCCTGCGCCCCCGCGCGACTGTCGGAGCCGACGATCAGGAAGTTCTCGTCCCCGTACTGCTTCTCCGGCTGGTTGACCAGGTCGGAGTCGTCGTCCAGCGCCGAGATCTGCCGGAACTGGTTGTCGACCCAGCCGCGGGCGCCCCAGCCGAAGCCGGTCACGAGCAAGATCATCGAGGCGAGGACGACGGCGACCGCACGTCGCGCCGTGCTGGCGGGCGCTCGCTTCGGCGGCGGCACGACCGCCTTGGCCTCGATCGGCGGCGGCGGATCGTCGTCGCCGCCGGGAGCGGCGACCTTCGCCTCGAGTTCGTCGTCCTCGATCTCGGCGCCCGCCGGTGTGCCTCGGCGGCCGAAGCGTCGCCTGGGCGCCTCTTCCACCCGGATGGTCGTCGTCGGCGGATCGCCGTCGTCGAAGGGCTCCTCGTCATCGATGAACTTGTTGATGATCTTGCCGAGTTTGCCGCGGCGACGTTCTTTCTCCGCCAGCTCGGCCTGCATCTCATCGTGGACGGCCGAGAATCGGGCGAGGGTCTCGTCGATGTTGCGGGTGTGCTTGGTGAGCGGAGTCTCCTCCGTCATCGGCCCCGGATCGTGCCGAGGATCGGCGACGGGTGGCGCGGCCTGCTCCGGGGGCTGTGGCGGGGGCTGCGGCGGGAGGACGGGCGACTGCGGTGGCCCGGCCTGCGGCGCGCCCGCTCCGGGGGGCACGGGGCGTCCTGGCGGACCCGGCCTGCGTGCGACGGTCTCGGCATGGCCCTGTGGTCCATCATGGACGGGCGAACTCGTCGGTTCCCGGCCGGGGGCGGGCCGGCGGGGGCGACGCCTGCGGACATCACCGGGCGGCGGCGCGGACCGAGTGTCCAGGCCGGCCTCCGGCGGACGAGGCCTGCGCGGCCGGGGTCGTTCGTCCGCCTGCGACGCCGCCTCGTGGTGATCGACGGGCGGCCGGTCGACGGGCGGCCGGTCGACATGCGGCCGGTCGGTCAGCGGGACGACGCCGAAGTCGCGCCCCTCCGGGAAGTCGGGTGGCGGCGGCGCCTGCCGCTGCCCGCGCGGCGGCAGTGGTGGGCGCCGCCTCGGCCGTTGCCCCTGCTGCGGTGGCGGCGCCTGCGCGGCGGGCTGCCGGTGCGGCGAGGAGTGCGGCGGCGGGGCCTGGTCGAACTCGGACTCGGACTCGGCGGGCGGCGCAGGTGCGCGCCGGCGACCGCCGGACTCGCCGCGGCGACCTGGCCTCGGAGATGACCGAGCGATGGGATGCTGCGCGGTCGGTTCTTCGGGCGGCGGCTCCGGCTGCCGCTCCCGCGCAGCACGCCGCGGTGTCCGCGGCGGTGCGGGCCGCTCGGTGACGGAGGGGTGCGCCTGCGGCGGTGCGAAGTCCGCGTCGGAGGTGTGCTCCGACCGCTCCAGTTCATCGTCGGGGTCCGGAGCGGCGCGGCGCCCCTTCCGCGAGCCGCCGTGTCGGGCGAGGAGATCGGACACCGTCATGCCGCCGGGATCGTCGGTGGATCGCCTGCGGCGTCCGGTCGGCGGCTCGCTGTATCGGCGGCGGCGTCCCTCTCCGGCCTCGGCGTCGTCGCCGTGCGATGCGGTCGATCGGCGCGGGCGGGAACCGTCGGCACGATAATCGTCCGGCACCCGATCTCCTTCCTCGTGAACGCGCTCGCTGCGGCGCACGCGCGCAGCAAGCATCTGGGCCGATACGTGGGGTGACTGTCAAGCTGCCCGATCGGGTGATTAAGCGCGCCATGATATTACGGCTTGGTCACCATGCCGTCGATACTATTCGTGTTTCCTGCCACGTTCGGACAGGAGAATCACGGACGGTTTACACGGTTTCTCAAGCCTTGTCGAGCGAACGCCGATCTCTCAGTAGTAGCCGACCACACGGGGGGCGACGACGGTTCGCCTGCCCGCCGCGGCACCTGCGAGATGGGCGACGCCGTCTTCCTGATAGGCGACGGCGTTACGGCCGGACTGCTTCGCGGTGTAGAGCAGGCTGTCGGCACGGAGCAACTGCTCCTCGTGGCTTGTCGGCAGCCGCCCGGCGGCCTGTGCGACGCGCTCCTCGTGGGCGAGGCCGATGCTCACGGTCACTCGTAGACCCACCACGAGTTGTTGCCAGGCATGGCGTTCGATGCGGGCGCGTGTCGTCTCGCACACCGCGACGGCGGTGGCGGCGTCGACGTCGGGCAGCACGAGGACGAATTCCTCGCCGCCGTATCGGGCACAGAACGCCCCGGCGGGCAGCCCCTCCTGCAACAGCTCCACGACGCGCTGCAACACGCGATCGCCGAGCAGGTGCCCGTAGGTGTCGTTGACCTGCTTGAACCAGTCGAGGTCGACGAGCGCGACGGCGAGGCCCGCGCTGCGCTCGTCCATCTCACCGGGGAGCGCGAGGAGCCGCTGGTCGAGGTAGCGCCGGTTGTAGCTCGAGGTGAGGCTGTCTCGAAGACTCTGCTCCTGCACCTCGGCGTGCTCCTTACGCAGCCGGTCGACCTCGCGGCGGAGCTGTTCGGGGACGTGGATGGGCTCGGAGCCCTTGGCCGAGGCGAGGTCCAGCGCGGAGCGCAGGTGGTGGTACGCCTGCCGCCACTGCCCACGCGACGCGAGCAGCGCCGCGATCGACTCGTGCAGCCGCACCAGCCCCGAACTGTCCGTCAGCTCGTCGGGGTGTCGCCGCGTGGTCACGGCTTCGGCAGACTCTCTCGGAGGCACTGGGGCAGTCGGCGACTCTCCTGTCGCCTCGCGTCGGACCGGATCGGACTCGCCGATGTCGGGTTGTAGTACGGTCACCGCACTCACCTCCCTACCTGTCTTAGTAGTCGTCTGCTTCGCCGTCGGGCTTGAGGCAGTCGGCCGCGAGACGGCGGGTTTCGCTCGTCTGGCTGACCGGGTAGTAGCCCATTCAACCCATTAGGGCTAGTCCGTTCGTTGGAGCATCATTTACCCGAGTTAGACGCTACGACCAAGCCGTTCGCGAGCAGGTGACCCGGTTGGAGCAGCGATGGAGCCGATGATGCCCCCGGTCGAGTGAAACCAGTGACCTTCATCACCAAGGGAGAGATGCGGCGGCGGACCGGCCGTCGCGCACCCGGTACACGCCCGCGAACCGGTGCGCGCCGACGACGGCCTTCGGCGTGGGGACGCCGGGAGCAGGCGCCCGCCGACGTGGTTGCGCACAGTGCACCCACTGCCGCCAGACGGCTGACTCGAGAGCGACCGCGGCGGCCGTCCGGCGGGCCGGTCCGCGTCGAGGCCTGCCCCGCCGCCCCCCAATGTCATGGCGACGACGGGGCCCTCTCAGCGGGCGTGGCGGCGAGTCGCCGATCGATCCACGGAGACGACGACGCAGGCGGCCCGCCCCGCCCCCCACGGTCGGCGGTGCCCCACACAGGCGGCCGATCCCTACTCAGAGTCGGATCTGCCCCGGCACTCGATCAGGCCTGCCCCGGCACGGCGCTGTACGTGATCCCTCGGATGCCGGCCTCGCGACGAGCGTTCCGCCGTCCGAACCTCGGCACACCGGTCCGACGAGCGATGTCGCGCGGGCCGTCAGCCTCCGGAGCTGTCGACCTCGGCCGCATGCGGCACCGCCAAGTCCTCGGGATCGTCCAGCCATCCCTCGGGCAGCGACACCCGGCCTGCCGAGCCCTGCCTGCCTCGGGGTCCCTCGGCGTCCGCGGGGAAGGGCGCCGTGGGGTCGAGCCGGGCCAGGAGGTCTTCCAACTCGCCGAGCCCGGACACCATCCCGAAGGAGCGCCGCAGGTCGGAGCCGATCGGGAAGCCACGCAGGTACCAGGCCATGTGCTTGCGGAGGTCCCGCAGGCCCTTGTCGTGGCCCAGATGAGCGGCGAGCAGGACGGCGTGCCGATGCATGACCTCGGCGACCTCGCCCAGGTCCGGTCCCGCCGGAACCGGCCTGCCCGCGAACGCCTCCTGCAGATCGCGAAACAGCCACGGACGCCCGAGGCATCCGCGTCCGACGACGACCCCGTCGCAGCCGGTCGTCTGGACCATCCGCATCGCGTCGGCTGCACTGAAGACGTCGCCGTTGCCGAGCACCGGGATGCCGCGGACGGCCTCCTTCAACGCGGCGATCGCGTTCCAGTCCGCCGTTCCGGAATATCGTTGTGCGGCCGTCCTGGCGTGCAGCGCCACCGCGGCGGCGCCTTCCTGTTCGGCGATCCGACCCGCATCGAGAAACGTGAGGTGATCGTCGTCGATGCCGATTCGGAACTTGACCGTCACGGGAATCCCGGCGGGAGCGGCCTCGGTCACCGCGGCGCGGACGATCGCGGCGAACAGTCGCCGCTTGTAAGGCAATGCCGCGCCGCCGCCTTTTCGCGTGACCTTCGGCACCGGGCAGCCGAAGTTCATGTCGATGTGATCGGCGAGATCCTCCTCGACGATCATCCGGACCGCCTTCGTCATCGTCTCGGGATCGACGCCGTAAAGCTGTAGTGACCGGGGATGCTCCTCCGGATCGAAACTGATCATGTGCATGGTCTGCGGGTGCCGTTCGACCAGCGCCCGAGTGGTGATCATCTCGCAGACGTAGAGACCCGCCCCGTAGGTGCGACACAGCCTGCGGAAGGCGACGTTCGTGATGCCCGCCATCGGAGCGAGCACCACGGGCGGGTCGACCGTGTAGGGGCCGACTTCGAGCGCAGGTGCGGAGAGGGTCTGAGATGACACGTCGGCCATTATCGCTGGTGGCGTCCGTCTCATACAGCGGGCGGGCACGGGCCTGCCTGGCGAGGCCGTCCGGTGAGCGCCGAGGTGCCCGCCGCGTCGAGGGCGCGGCGGGCCGGGTGGCAGCCGTCGAGCAGGACCGCCGGACCTTCCCGAAGCGGAGAAGACCCGCCGTCAGACTCGGACGGTGACACAGGCGAGTCGCTCGCCCGCGGTTCCCGCCTCGCCCACACCGGTCGCGGTGTGCTCGGCATGGATGACGACCGAGCGCGGCTCGTCGCCCGCGACTCGCCAGCCGACCGAGGTCATCACCACGGCCTCGCCCTCGGAATCCGGGACGAAGTCGAGCCACACCTCGTTCCGCGGGTTGGCGTAGGCGGGGTCGACGGACGGCTGCACCGGGTCGATCACGTGCTGATAGTGCGACCCGGCATCGGCAGGCTCGTCACCGCAGGGCGACTCGTGCAGATGCGCGCCGTAGGCGTGGCCGGGAATGAGTCCGGTGATCCCGAACGTGATGTTGGTCCGGCCGTCCCAGAGCCCCCACGCGGTGACCGCGACCTTGGCTCCGGGAGGGACCATGACCGGGTCGTAGGTGACCGCGCTGGTGCTCGCGGGTGGCGGGACGAACGTCGAGGTGTTGATCCGGAAGAAAGAGGAGAACGGGGCGGGCGAAGGTGCGGGGCTCGCGGCGACGGCTGGCGTGCAGCCCAGCCCGCACACCGCCAGCACGGTGGTCAGCGCGGTCGTCGTCTTCTTCAACACGGGTCCCACCATCACCTGCCGCACCCTGCGTCGCCGGCTCGTCACGCTGGAGCGCTCCGTGCCTGCCCGCACCGTCGGGCATGTCGAACATCACAGTGGAAACAGCAGGTAGCCGTCGCTTTCGTACGATCACGGCCGTCGATGCGAAGAATCATCGTGATTAGCTTGTTCGAGTGAATCGAACCGCAGTGAACAGTTCGTCGGGCACCGTCGCCGACCGAACGTGGCTGGTCGCCTGCGCGGCGGCGTTGTGGGGGACCGACGGGTTGCTTCGGCAGCCGCTCGCCGAGGCGCTGCCCGCCGCGTCGGTGGTCTTCTGGGAACACCTGATCATCGTCGTGTTGGTGCTTCCGTTCCTGCCCAGGGCACTCCGCGCGTTCGCCGCCTCTTCCTGGCGGGAGCGCATCGCGCTGATCATCATCGGCGTGGGCGCCTCGGCCGTGGCCACGGCGTTGTTCACCGCGTCGTTCGCCGTCGGTGATGCGATCACCCCGCTGGTACTCCAGAAGCTTCAGCCGTTGTTCGCCGTCCTCGCCGCCTACTGGCTGCTCGCCGAGCGGATCAGGGCGACGTACTGGTTCTTCGCCGTGCCCGCGCTGCTCGGTGCCTGGATGTTGAGCTTCCCTGACCCCCTCGCGGTGCAGGTCACAGCGGCGCAGTCCGCGTTGTTCGCCTTGGGCGCCGCCGTGTTGTGGGCGGCGGGCACCGTGCTGGGGCGCATGGTGAGCGCGTCGATGCCACCGAGGGACGTCACCGTGCTCCGCTTCGGATTCGGGCTGCCCGCGGCGGCCGCCGTCCTGCTCTGGCAGGGTGAGCCGATCCTCGTCGGCTGGGACAACGCACTCGGCCTGATCCTGCTGGCGGTGGTGCCCGGCCTGCTCGGGCTGAGCCTGTACTACGTGGGGCTGCGCGCCACGCCCGCATCGCGCGCCACTCTCGCGGAACTGGCCTTCCCGGCGACGGCGGCGCTGATCGGCGTCGGGCTCCTCGGGGTGGATCTGTCGCTGACGCAGTGGATCGGCTTCCTGATCGTGGTGGCCGCGATCACCGGACTGGGCTGGCACGAGAAGGTGCGCGCCACGCCGGTCGTGGCCTCGGGCTGACCGGCGCGGCCGCGGGAGCCCGCCGTCCCTGCCCCGCTTCGCTCTGTCCAGCCCTGGACGATCGAGGTTCCGTCCGGCATCCGCCGATCGGGCGTGCGTCGGGACGGGAGGGGACGTGTCGTCGCGGACTGACACGGTCGGGGCGTCCCGCGGCCGGCCGGTGCCTGGTCGGGACGCGCGGCCGCCCCGTGCCCGCCGCGATGGTGATTCCCGCCGCGACCCCGTCGCCGTGATCGCGGCATGCGGGCGGCCGCGGTGAGCCCCCACCTCGCCTCGGCGTGAGGTCGTGGCGGCGAGTCATCCGTGGCGGTCCGCGTCGACTAACGTATTAGCGCTGTCATAGTTGGTTGGTGAATACGGCACAGTCGTCGCGGTCGTCTTCCAGAGTGCCGAGGTGAGTCTGGCCGACCGTCTGATCGACGTCCGACCCCTGCGATCGAGCCGTGCCTTTCGGGAACTGTGGATCGGATCGCTGCTGTCGGGATCAGGCTGGCTGATCGTCTCGGTGGCGGTGTTGCTACAGGTCTGGCAGCTCACGCGGAATCCGGTCCGAACCGGTGCGATCGGATTGGCGACCGCCGTTCCGCTGCTCCTCTTCACCTTCGGCGGCGGGCGCTGGCGGATGCGCTGGACCGACGCGGCCTGATTCTGTGGACCACCGTCGGTCAGACGGTGGCAGCGCTCGGCCTGGCGATGCAGACGTTCTTCGACGCGGCTTCGCTCCCGCTCGTGTTCGCCCCAGTCGGGGCGCGGGGCGATGGGCGCTCCAGCCCGCCGGACGATGCCGACCCGGTTGTCGGTGAGCGGTCAGATCGCCGCAGGTGTGGCGCTGCAGAACAGCTCCTTCCAAGCGTCGATGCTGCTCGGCCCCGCGGTCGCGGGCGTGCTCCTCGCCGAACGGGGACTCGCCACCGCTTATCTGGTGCAGGCCCTGGCCGGCGGGGCGCCCCTGATCGGCGTCATCCGACTGCCCGCGCTGCCGCCGCGGGAACCTCCGGATCGTCCGGGCGTGCGCGCGACGATCGACGGCTGGCGCCTGGTCGTACGCAGGCCCCCGCTGTGGGGATGCTTCGCCACCGACCTCGCCGCCACCATGTCGGCGATGCCGATCGCCCTGTTCCCGCTGGTCAACGAGATGCGGTTCGGCGGCGATCCGCGAACCCTCGGTCTGTTCCTCACCGCGGTCGCCGTCGGAGGGATCACCGCGGGCCTGCTGTCGGGGACGGTGATCCGGCTGCACCGCAGCGGGGTGGTGCGACTACTCGCCGCCGGGACCTGGGGCGCTGGCACTCTTCGGCTCGGCGGTCCCTGCCGGCTCGCCTTCCTGCTTCTCACGATCGCGGGCGCCGCGGACACCGTCTTCGTCGTCACCAGGGGAGCGATGGTGCAGCTGACCGCCCCGGGCTCCCACCGCGGCCGGGTGTCCGCCGTCGAGCACGTCATCGGCGCCGCAGGCCCGGAGGCCGGCAACTTCCGCGCCGGGCTGGGAGCGGGCGCGACCTCCGCGCCGTTCGCACTCGTCACCGGCGGACTCGCCTGTCTGGTCGTCGTCATCGGAATCGGAATGACGAACCGGCCGTACCGGAGATTCTGCCTTCCCCGCCCCGAGTATCCAGGATGATCAGGCGGAAATTTTGACCTCGTGTGCGCCATGTCGATGACCGATCGACCGTCTGCGAACCGGTGGCACGGTGACGAAAGCGGGCAGAAAGGGTTCGTTTCGCTGTGGTCAATCGAGTGCGTGGATGATGGTAACCCTCGATGTCGTGCCCACGCAAATCGATTCGTTGGCTCTATCAATCGACGAATTCGCTGGCCGTATCGAATTCGCCTAGGCTGAAGTCTGTGATCGCCGAATGCTCGAATCGACTTCCGCTTGTTCGGCGGCGGTCGCGCCCACGATTCGACGTCGGCCGCGACACCCATGCCAGGAGGCGAGATGCGACAAATGCCGTTGTCAGCTGATCGGAAACTCGAATACGAGATCACGGGACCGGACGCCGGACCTGCCGTTCTGGTCCATCATGGAATGCCCGGCTCCGCTCTCCCGATGGCCACGATCACAGACCCGTTGACGAAGCGCGGGTACCGCGTGATCACCTATTCGCGGGCAGGCTACGGGGAGTCGACTCCATCGCCCGGTCGGACGGTCGCGGACTCGGGCGACGACTGCGTGCGTCTCCTCGAGCAGCTGTCGATTCCTCGATACCATGTGTTCGGCTGGTCCGGAGGCGGGCCGCACGCGCTGGCGAACGCGGCGATGGACCCGAAGCGGGTGGCGGGCGTACTCATCAGTGCGTCGTTCGCCCCCTTCGACGCCCCAGGTCTCGACTTCACCGACGGAATGGGCGCGCAGAACCAGATCCAGTTCGACACAGTGGCGACGGGCGGTGAGCAGGCTGCCCGTGAGATCGTCGCCATCATGTCGGCGGCAGCGAGAGTCGTCGAGTCGACCGAACTGGTCGACGGCGAGTTGGGCTCGCTCTTTCCCGACGTGGACGTCGCCGCGATGTCGACGGGTTTCGGGACGGAGAACGCGGCGAGCATCGAGCACGCGCTCCGGAACGGGAACGAAGGTTGGATCGCCGACGTCACCGCCCTCGTTCGTCCGTGGGGTTTCGACCCCGGCGACATCAAGGCTCCGGTCGATCTGTGGCACGGCGGCCTGGACAAGACGGTTCCCGCAGCACACGGACGATGGCTGGCGGAGAACGTCGACGGCGTCGAGGCTTACTTCGACGCCACGCACGGGCACATCTCGTTGACGGTGGAGAAGCTCGGTCAGATGATGGACGCCTCGGCTGCGAGAGCCTCCAGGGTGACGTCGATGTGACGGGTCGCCGGCGGCCCTGGTCTCGGTCCGGGCACCCCCGGCCTGGTCTCGGTCCCCGTCATCGGCGGCAGCGCGTCCGCCCCGTCGGCGTGATACCGGCACGACGTCAGGGGACCGCGCTCGTACCCCACGACGGCAGCCTCCCCGCGGCCGAGGGAAGCAGATCGCCGCCGTCGTCGTCGGACTGACGGCCCATCGGTGAGCGAGGAGATCGACGCGGCGAGCAGGCGCCTACCATGCCTTCGTCCGCCCCATGTCGCCCCGCTAGACTGCGTTCGAGGGCCGTTAGCTCAATCGGTAGAGCTGCTGACTTTTAATCAGTAGGTTCCGGGTTCGAGCCCCGGGCGGCCCACCACGGTCAACATGGCGTTCACCAGCTCGGATGCAGCGGTTCATGATCGTCTTGCTGGTCGCCGCACTGGTCGCTGTCCAACTTCGTGTCCAATAGATCGGCGCTAACGTGCTGGTCATGGCCAGGACGAAGAAGACCAAGGACCTCACCGGCATCCGTCCACGAGGGACGCGCTATCAGGTGCGGGTGTTCACCGGGTACGACCAGGACACCGGCAACCCGGTCATGGTCACCAGATCGGCCGGGACCGAGGACGAGGCGATCGAGATTCGTGATCGCCTGCGGGCCGAGGTGCGGGACCACAAGACATCGAAGACCAACGCGACGCTTGACCAGCTCTTAGACGAGTGGCTGCGCAGCCACGAGGTGGCGAAGGCCACGGCGAGTTCGTACACCCTGCTGGCACGGAACTTCATCCGTCCCGTGCTCGGCGAGAAGAGCCTGACGCGCTTGATGCAGCTCGGGCCGAAGGTCTACGAGGACCTTGCCGCCGAGCTGAAGCGCTGTCGTCGCCGATGCCGGAAGACGAAGACACGGGTCGATCATCGGGTGACGAAGCCTCATGAGTGCGATGCACGGTGCAGGCCGCACGTGTGCAAGCCGCTGGCGGTCTCCTCGGTCCGACAGGTGCACGCCGTGCTGTCCGGCGCACTGAACGCCGCTGTCCGGTGGGGGTGGATCTCCTTCAATCCGGTGGAGGCCGCCCGCAAGCCCCGCGCGCCGCGCCCCCAACCTCAACCGCCGACCTCTGAAGAGGCTGCCCGCATCATCAATAAGGCATGGGAGCAGGACGAGGGCTGGGGGATGCTGGTCTGGCTGGTGATGGTGACGGGAATGCGACGCGGAGAACTGGTCGCACTCCGGCCGTCCCGTGTCCTGTTCAATCATTCGGAGGCGGGCGAACACGACTGTGTGAAGCACAGCTGTCGAGCGATCATCGAAGTGCGAACCAACCTGGTGAAGGTAGACGGCGTCCTTTCCGAGAAGGACACCAAGAGTCACCAGATGCGCCGGATCTCGGTGGATTCCACGACGACGGGACTGTTGGTCGATCACATCGCCGGCATCGAGAAGCGTAGAAGGGAACTCGACTCGCCCGCCGCCGATGACGTCTTCCTCTTCTCCTACTCTCCGGCACATGATCGACCGTGCGACGCGGACGGCCTCACGCACCGGTATTCGAGGATGACCGCCGGCCTCAAGATCGCCACGCACCTGCATGCGCTCCGGCACTACAGCGCTACCGAGCTCATCACGGCGGGCGTGGATCTACGCACGGTGGCGGGGCGGCTCGGCCATGGCGGCGGCGGAACCACCACGCTGCGGGTGTACGCGGCATGGGTGCCCGAGGCAGACGCGCAGGCAGCGGAGCTGATGGCAGCTCGGATGCCGAGTAGGCCTGTTGTCGACGGCGAGTAAGAGCTAAGATCGGTGAGCCGACCCGATCGGCTCACCGGGGGGCACCTGTTGAGGAGAGCACTCTTGTGGTCCACGCTGCATCCGGACTTCATTGAGGCTTGTCCGTTGCGACCATAAAGGAGTCGACTTCACTCTTGCGGCGTTCGTGCTGGGAAATCTCCCGATCTTGACGGCAGCTTTTCTTCCGGTTGTCTTCCTCACCGTTCTGGTGATCTCTTGTGCGGTGCACTGTTCGGCATTGGTCGCGGCTCGGCTGAGTCGCGGTAGTCGGCATGGTTCGGCGTACCTGCGTCCACGCCGACTCAACGCGATGTCGAGCCATTCGATCGGGAATGTCGTGCAGGCAGAAAAGATATCTGGAGACATAGTGTTCGGATGCCGAGTTCGATCTCCGAGTCAAGTTGTCGTCCGATGCGATAGTTGCTATTCGGGAAATTCAGAGAGGGCAGGGTCGCAAGAATCTAGGTGATTCGAACCTCTGCCTCGGCTGTGCGGTTGTTCCTGCTGTAGCCGAGACGGCTCTGTTGCCGTACTGAACCAATCTGCTGTGCCAGCAGCCGCGCACGTTCTCTGTGCGCGGCTGCTACGTCCCACTCGCCGTACAAAGCGTGTACGTGTGTGAGGTCGACTCTCAGCGCTGTTTCGGCGCGGATGAAGCTGGGATCAAGTCTGTCGAGCGCGGCGGAGAGCACCCCGTACGCCTCGTGATGTCCGAGTCGGGCAAGCGCGCTTCCGCGCCACCGCGCGAGGTGGGTCGCGTCGAAGACGAGGTACGGCGTCTCCGCCGGGTCTTCCTCGGCGCGCAATGCGTCGGACGCGGTGTCGAACAGCTCAAGGCTCTTCGCGTCGTCGCCACCGGCTGCCAGCGCCTCCCCGTGTCCCGCAGCGAGCCATGCGGCAAGAAGCCGTGTCGCCTTGCCGGTGGCGATCCGCCGTGCGTGGTCGGTGAGTTCGACGGCGTCGGCGGTCTCGCCGATGTCGAGCAGTACGACGGCCTGACTTGCGGAGGCGTAGGCCTCCAACGACCGGCTTTCGGCTTCGCGTGCCGCCGCACGTGCTCGGTTGTAGTGGGTCCATGCCTGCCCGGTCTCGCCTTGATCAAGCGACTGCCACGCGGCCAGCGTCGAGGCGTCTACGAGAAGTGCGGCGAGTTCGGATCGGGTGGGTTCGCGGAGTACGTCGGACAACAGGCGTTCCAACTGCTCGATCTGGCCGCGTAGTTCGCCCAGCAGAGTCGTTCCACCCAGCCTGCGATCCAGTACCCGCGTGATGTCGAGTCGTCGGCGGAGCAATGCCACGGTGTCGGTGTCCACCGTGCGCCCGGCAGCGATCCGGGCGCGCAGCTCGTACACCACGTCCGCCGTCGCGGTGTTCCTACCGGGCTCAACCGGTGCCGGTTGCAACAGCCGGTCGACCGGTACGCCGAACATCTCTTCGAGCAGGCGTCGAGTGACGGGCCGGAGTCGTCCGAGGGGCCTGCCGTCGGCGCGGTGTCCCGATGCCAGTCGTTGGACGTGCCGGACGCTCAACGTCGCGTCTATGCCGTGTTCGCGGGCGAAGCGTTCGGCTGCCTCGCTGAACTGCTCGGCTGTCTGGCCGCGTTGGCGGATGAGTTCGCCTAAGAGGGTGCGCGGTGGGTGGTCGCGAGGTGCTTCACTCATCGGCTGCGCTCCGTATCACTGATGTCAGCGCCGATGAGTCTAGGTCGCGATGGGGCGACATAGGTCGCTTACAGGTCGTTCCTTGTGAACCTCACCCGATCGAAGCTGACTTCTGCTGTTGAACGTCAGTGGGAGGTGTCGGGGTGTCAGACGAGGAAGTGTCGAGTCAGAGAACCGGTCGGTTGTGGACGACGTGGCTGACCTCAACCGAGCACGGCGCGGATCACGCGGTGACCGATGAGAGCGCGCAGGCAGGCCGCGCTTCCGGTGAGTACGTCGCGGTCTGTGGGGCGACGGTGCTTTCCGCGCCGTTGACCTGTGAGCCGTTGCCGCCGTGTCGGCAGTGTGCGGCGACGGTGCGAGCGGGTCACCCGTCGCGACAGACCGCCGAACGAGCCCCGCGCGGCCCGGTCCGGCGCGGTTCGTGGCTGCTGTCCCGCTTGCTGCGGCGCGTCGGTGTGCAGGGTGGTGTGGAACGTGGCTGATCTCGTGAGTGTGATCGTGCGGTTCCTGCCGGGTGTGGTCGGTGAAACGCGACGAACGAGCCACCTTGTGCCGGTCGATATCGATGCGGGCATCCCCGAGACGGTGTTGACGTACTGCGGCGTGGAGATCGTGCGGGGGACGGCCGAGGTGCTCGAGGCCTACGCCGGAATGCCCTGTGAGCTGTGCCTACTGCGGCAGCCGCGATCCGGAGCGGGTATGTGATGGGAACCGGTGTACCCGTGCCGCGAGACAGCCGGGAAAGGCCGATGGGGCGACACCGGTACGACATCGGACAGCCGGGACGTCACCACGGCAATCAGGCCGACGCCGTTCCGGTGCGCGATCTGCTCGCACGGGCGATCCGATCCGGCGACGCACTCGGGCTCGCGTGGAGTGAAGCCGACCTTGACGCAGAGACCGGCATGGTTCGGCCCTACGTGCAGTCCCAGTTCCCGACGGCCGTGTTGCCCGCCGTCACGGCGTGGCCCGAGGGCGATGACGAGACAGGTGCGGGGATCGGCACAGGTTGAGTCCACAACGAGCGGCCTCGTGGAAGAGGAATCGTGACGGGTGACGGGTCTACCCGTCACCCGTCACACCCGTCACGGCGGGCTGTTCGCACAGCTCAGGCTAGGTTCTCGTCCCGTCACACCTCCTGTGACGGCGTGACGGGTCACCGCGCCGCGCTGTGACGGGTCACGACTCCTCATCCTCGATCACCTCGGCATCCCACACCGCCGAGTCGCGAGCGGCCTCGACTGCCGCCGTGATGTCCGCGAGCAGATACCCGCGTACCTGCCGGACGCCCTCGGCGGTCGGTACCCGTTCGCGGGTCGGTCGGCAGCCCAGCTCCCGCATCCGCGCGCCGAAAGCGGTGGGCTCGATGCCCAGTGCGGCCGTGAGTTCGGCGGTCGGTACGAACTCACGTTGCCGCGCGTCGAGATCTTCCGCGAGGTAGGCCACCACCGACGCCAGCGGTTCGGGCGTCTCCGTCTGCTCCACCCGCTCGGCCTCGGCCCGCGCCGTTCGGCCGCCGACCGCACGAGCGGCGGCGGCCCGGTCGACCCTGGGCACGGTGTCGCACCCCGCCGCGTGGCCGGTCAGTGTCCCGGCCGCCTCGCGGAGCGTCCGCCCGTGCCTGCACACGGCCTGCCAGTCCTCGTTCGGCATGTAGTACGTCCGCACGGTGACGGCGAGAGCGTCCACACCGGCCTGTGTCTCGCCGTCCGGCCGCAGGATGCCGACGCCCTTGTGGGAGGACAGCAATCGGCTGCTGTCGTACCCGCGCGTGTTCATCTGCTCGCCTAAGACGATGTTGCTGTCCCGCCAGTCCATCACCCGCAGCGCGAACCGTGATCCCAACACCGCCCGCAGGCCGGAGGGGATCGTCTTGGTGTCCGGCCGTTGGGTGGCGAGGATGAGGACGACGCCCGCCGCAGGCCCCTTCTTGGCCAGCCAGGTGAGCAGTTCGCCCACATACTCGCCCGCCGCGACGGTCTTCCCGGCGACGTCGACCGGCTCGCGAAGCTCCAGCGGCACCTGCACCTCATCGATGATCACGGCCGTGATCGGCATGTTCAGGGCGGGATCGCGGGACATCTCCGGTGTCACCTTCGACTCGGGACAGGTCACGTCGTCAAGGTCACGCATCCGCCGGTAGCGGCCTTGAACCTCGGCGACCAGCTCGGCAAGCCAGTCGATCAGCGACAGGACGTCGTCGACCTCGTCCCCGGACCGGAAGCGGTGTGCGATCTTCGTCGCTGCCTCCCAGTCCTTGCCCGCCTTGAAGTCCGCGACATACAGCCGGGTGTGTGGATCGAGGATGAGGCCGGCGGCCGCGAGTCGTGCGGCGAAGGTCTTGCCCTGCCGGGGGATCGCGCCCATGAGTACCGACGTCCACACCAACGGCAGGTCGATCCGCCGCCCGCGCGCGTCCCGGCCGAAGGGCACCGGCCGCCACGCATCCCAGTGCGACACGGTCAGCAGCGGCGTCCGTACCGGCGGTGCGGCGTAGGGGTCGTCATCGGCGACCCACATCGCCACCCGACCGGCGTGACCGCCGCTGCCGCGCACCCGTTCGACGACGAGTTGAATCTCGTCGACGGCCAGCGCGGAGGCCAACGCCTCTCGGTTCTTGATCACGTCGGCGGCCTTGCGGGTCGCGGGCAGGTCCACGGTGACCGCCCATCCGTCGCCCTGTCGGACGGCTCGTTCGACGAGTCGCAAGGTCTCGTCCTTACCGATCAGCTTCGCGTCGCGGAAGGCGTCCACCAGGACTTGCGGGTCCATCGTCCACGTCAGCCCGCGCGGACCGGCCAACGTCGGTCTTCGTCCTGGGCTGCCGTCCTTGCGTCTGCCCAGCACCGCGAATGCCACCGACACGAGGCCGCCCGCGATCCAGAAGGCACCCGGCCCCCAGACCAGGCCGAGCACCAGACCGGCCGCCGCCACCAGGACGGCGGCAACGCCGGTGACCTTCCATCGGAACAGGGTCAGCTCGCGGATCTCTCGGAACTTGTCGGCCAGCTTCTCGGCCTGCTCGGCGGCCTCCCGGTAGTCCCGCACCCGAACCCAGGAACGCCACCACCGCACAGCGGCGACCAGGCCGCGCACGACGGCACGGAGGTAGACCAGCGGCGAACGCAGCAGCCGCACCACCGCGTCCTTGACCGCCTGGCCGAACTGGGCTCGATCCTTCAGCACCGCGGGGATTCGTGGGGAGCGCGTCCACCAGGCCCACGCACGCCGTGCCCAGCGGAACCGACTCGGCGAAGCGTCGGCCGTCGGTTCGTCGTCCACCGGGGCGTTCACCAGATCGGCTGGTGAACGGTGTGCGAGCGAGGCACCGGCCTCGGCTGTCTCGCCGTTCACGGGCTCCTCCCCGGATTCCGGGAGCGGTCTCACGTCCTGCTCGGCGCTCATGACGGGTCACCTCCCGGTGTGTCGGTGGCGTTGTGCTCGGCGAGTTCGGCCGTCAGGGCGGCGGCCAGCCGAGAGGAGAGGCCCCGCGAGCAGCCGGTGACCCCACGGACCCAGGCCGGACTGATCTGGACGTCGGGCGACCAGGCGTGCCGAGCACGGGCGAGGTAGTCCGCGAACGACGTCCGGCCGCCGTCGCGCCGCCGTCTCGCTGCCGTTCGCTGGGCAGGTTTGTGAACGGCCGTCGGCTCGGCTGTGCGCGGGTTCACGGCGGCCGGTTCCGGTGCGTGGCGGGCCGCGTCGCCGACCGCCACGTTCACCGCTTCGGTGAGCTTGTCCCGCAGATCGGTGACCGCCTCGGCGGCCACGAACACCACGAGCGGCGGCACGGAGTGCAGCACCACGCCGGACACCGATCCCGCCGCGAACGACTCCCAGGTGTTCATGACGTAGGTGGCCGCGAGGGTGAACCACTTCGCCCGCCGCACCCACGGGCCGGTGCGAACTCGGTATCGGGCGGTCACCTGCTCGGCGCGCAGGATCGCGATCAACACCAGCGAGACCATCGGATCGAGCAGCCACGCCGCGAGCCACGGCAGCGACCAGGGCGCCGATCCCGCCGCCGCGAAGTGCTGAACGTTGGCCATCGTGAACGCCAACCCGAGCACGATGCCTGTCCAGCACAGCCGGTCCACCTGGGCTCTGACCCGCTCGACGCGCAAGGCCACGACATCCGGATGGGTCTGGTAGGCCCGGACCTCCCGCGCCTGCTCCGCATCGCGGGCAAGCCGCTCGACTCGGCCGCCGTCGATCCCGCCGCCGGGGGCGGGTGGCCGCCCGACGGCGGCCACCCCTTCCGATCCTCGCCCGGTCATCGCCGATCACCTCGGCGACGCGGGACGTCCGACGTGGTGACGGTCAGCGCGCGGGTCACCGTGTACGCGGCGAACAACGCGGGCAGACCGAGCACCACCAGCAGGACCGGGGTACTCGCCCGGTAGGTGATGACGATCCACTGAACACCGACGATGACTCCCGACATCGCGGAGACCCGCCCCAGGAGCGACAGGAGCCGACCTCCGCCGCGTGCCTTGTCCGCCGCCGCCCGCGCCCGCCGGGCACCCGCCCGCCAGACCAGGCCGAGCGTGAGAGCCACGCCGAGACCGGCGAGAAGATGCGTCGCGGTCAGATCAAGTTCCATCGTTCTCGCCTCCACCCTGCCGTTCGCGGCGGGAGAGCCAGACGGGGAGGAGCGCGCGCCGGTCCGCATCGTTGATCGCGCCCCATACGCCGACCGTGGCCGCGCCCGCCGTGCGCAACTCCGCTTCCAAGCACGCCCGTCGCACCGGGCAGCCCGCGCAGATCGACGCGGCAAGCTCCCGGTCGTCGGACGCCGTCCCGATCCACTCCGGTCCGTCGCCCTCGGCCGCCGTCGCCATGCACGCGCCGTCGCGAGTGACCACCCGCCACAGCACGTCGTCGGGAACGTCCGCGTACCGGTCCAGCTCCGCCGCCATGGCCTCGAACCGCTCTTCGTCGCCCTCGAACTCGGTCACCACGCACCACCGCCGGCACGCTCGAAGTCCCGCGCCATCCGCCGCTGTGCGGCGAACTCCGCGATGTCCACCACGGAGCCCGACTCGGCCGCCCGCTCGGCCAACTCGGTCACCGCGCGGGCCGGAATCACGTAGCGGGTCCGCACTCGCACCGCCGGAAAGGCGTCCTGCCGGATGGCGCGGTAGATGGTCGCCGAATCGACGCGCAGAAGCCGAGCGGCCTCCGGCACGGTGTAGAAGGTCGGACACTCGATTTCCTTGCGCTGAGTACCCGTGTCCGCACTCATCGCGATATTGACAGGTCTGGTCATTGCTCGTTCACCTCGCCCAATAACGCTGACATCAGCGTTGATTCATCGCCGATTACCGCTGATTCGCACTTTCTCCGCGTGATCTGCTCCACCTGGCCGCTAACGTCAGCGCTGAGGCGGAGCACGGAGGCGAACGTGAACGAGGACTGGGCGGCAGTCGCCGAGGCGGTCAACGCTCGGGCGCGTGAGCTGTCCATGCGACAGAAAGAGATCGCGGATGCTTCCGGCGTCTCGCTGGCGATCGTGCGAGAGATTCAGCAGGGCCGAATCCAGCGGCGCCGCAACCCGCGCACCCTCGAAGCGCTCTCGCTCGCGCTCGACTGGCACCCGCAGCATTTGACCGCCGTATTGCAGGGCCAGACCCCGCCGAATCCGGATCGCACCGCGGCCCCGATCGAAGATCCGATGGTTCCGTTGCTGAACACGATCATTCGGGAGCTTCGCGGGCTTCGTGCGCAGGTAGGGACGCTGACCAACCGTCTCAACGAGGTCGAGAGGTCGGGAGGTGAGAAGCCGCCGAGAAAGGGCTAGCGAATCCTCTCGCTGTTCGGTCTTCGGTGCGTTTCGCATGACACCAGAAGACCGCGCGGACAGGGTGGTTCGAAATTGTCGGCGGTTAACCGGTGGGAGTTAAGTCGAGTTAACTTCGCAGCTCAGCGGGGTGGGAAGCGCCGAGGAATCGATGGCAGGACAGCGCGGGAAGCCACCAGCGACACGGCTCGCTGCCGTGCGTCGCGAGCAGGGTCGCACACAGGACAACGTCATCCGCATGATGATCGGCCGCGCCCTTCGCCTGAACATCTCCGTCGCCTCGGAGAACGCATTGAAGGTGATGCTCTCCCGGTGGGAGAACGGGCGCGACGAGGTCGCCAGTCCCGACTACCAACGCCTGTTCCGGGAGGTCTACGGCCGGACTAACGAAGAACTCGGATTCCCGCCGATGCCGATCAACGAGGGAACCGAGGAACTACGGGACCGTCTGCTGATCGCCCGGAACCTCGACACGGGCACCCTCGATCTGTTCCAACGTCAGATCAACGACCTCCGCAGCGCGGATCTCAGGTTCGGTGCCGTCGCGGTACTGGATCAACTCAACGGCCACATCAGCCAGATCGAGAACCTGCGGGACTTCACGGTGAGCACCGCGCATCGCCGACGGCTGTCCGCTCTCATCACCGACGCCCGCACCCTTGCGGGCTGGACAGCCCTGGACAGGGGTTCGGCGTTGCAGGCATGGCGATACCACGAGGACGCGAAGGTCTCTGCCCGCGAAGCCGAGGCACCGCACCTGCTGGCACACGCCGCAGCTCAACAGGCCGTGATCCTCATCGACCTCGGCGAGACAGCCGCCGCCGTCGAGCTGCTGGAGTTCGCCCGCGACGTCGCAGGAAACCGAGTTCCGCCGCTGCTGGCCGCGTGGCTGGCCGCCGCCCACGGCGAGGGACTGGCCGCCGTCGGACGCCACGACGACGCCCTTCGCGCCTTCGACCAGGCCGCCGCGACACTCCCGGACGACCCCGCCGACCCTTCGTTGCCGTTCCTGCTGCTGGACGCCGGGAACCTAGCCCGCTGGCGCGGGAGCGCCCTCCTACGACTCGGCGACCGCGAGGCGATCGAACACTTGGAAGACGCCGTGCGGGAGCTGACCGCGTCACCCAGAGCGGCCGTGCGCGGCCAGACCGGCATGTACGTCGATCTCGCCTACGCCCACGCCGCCGCAGGCGACCGCGACGCGGCCCTGAACTACGCCCGCCAAGCGAAGCGCCTCGCCGCACAGATCGGCTCCGACCGCCAACGCCAACGACTCACCGCCCTAGAGCTACCGGGAACCGGCAGCACCGGAGCCGCGTGACGCCAGGTAGTACATGAGCGGCACGATCGCCCCGGCCCCCAACACCTCGCCCCGGCCGACCAGCTCCACCATCCGCGCGATCGGAATCCACTCCAACCGGGCGGCCTCCTCGGCGTCGGTCGGCTCGCCAACCTTCTCGACGTCCCGGATCACGAAGACGTCCACCGGGGAGTCCACCATCCCCGGCAACGGCTGGAACGAGATCAAGTGCTCCGGCTCCCCCACCGGCCGGTACCCCGTCTCCTCCTCCACCTCACGAGCCGCCGTGCCGGCCAACTCCTCGCCCTCCTCGACGAGGCCGCCGATCAGCTCATAGCCCCATTGATCGATCGCGAACCGGTACCGCCACAGCGTCAGCACCTCCTCACGCTCGTTGACCACGAGCGCGATCACCACGTGGTCAAGCTTCACCACGTGGTGCTCAAACCGGCTGCCGTCCGGCGGCTCCACGTCCACCAGCTTGAGCTTCACCCACCGGTTGTCGTAGACGGTGCGTTCGCCGTGAATTCTCCATCGCAAACGATCACTGCGTTCGGCCACCTCTTGAGCTTACTCAGGCACCTACAGGCTCAGTCTGTAACGTTCCGACATGTGCATCCTCGCCCGCCGAAGAAAGTGCATAATATCAACCGGGACATTAGTTCGAAAAATGCCGACAAGAAGAGGTGTGGTCGAGTGGACATCCAACTAAGAAGCGTCAATCTGGTATCAGGAGATCGCGTTGACCTGGTGAGCGGAGTCAACGTAATAGTAGGCCCCAACAATTCAGGAAAAAGTATGCTGCTGAGTGAACTTTGGGAGCTCATCAACCGAGAACCATTTGGATACCGACCAAAGACTACTGTAGTTGAATCGTACGAGATGGCATATGGACCTACGGTCGATTCATTCGTTAAGCACATTAGTGAAGTGCATCTTGCTCGCCCTGCTGGTCATTATAATGGTAACACTTATTCTGAAACGAACTATCTCATAGCGGGAGGAGGAGTTATCACGCACAGTGACCTTAGTAGAATATGGAACTCGCAAGATGGGATAGGTCAGGTAGCAACGTCTGCCTACTGCCTGTTTCTTGGCGCAGGTGGTCGCCTCGCCATGTCGAATGACAGCCAAATGTTCAACCTCAGAACCGATCACCCAACGCTCCCTGCTCAGCGCATGTACAGTGATCGTACCATCGAGCGCACTGTTAGCGAAGCGACGGAACGAGCATTCGGATTTCCCCTGTCAGTAAATAGATACTCCGGGTCTGAGATTACTCTGCATGTGGGTAATGTCAGCTCGCCGGAAACGATGCCTCCTTCAGAGGAGTACCTGCGCGAGCTATTTGAGCTGCCTCTTCTTCGCGACCAGGGGGACGGAGTAAGGGCATTCATAGGTATGTTGCTTCCAATTGTAACAAGCCAGTACCCGCTCGTCATCATCGACGAGCCGGAAGCATTCCTGCACCCGCCGCAAGCATACCTTTTTGGCAAACTTTTGTCAGAACAGCGAAACAATGGTACGCAAATTATCATTGCCACTCACAGTGAGGATATAATAAAAGGAGTGGCCTCGGTGGGGTCATCGGAGAATATATCGATATCCCGGATAACACGAGCGAATCGCGGAAACTCCGTTTCGCAGATCGACACAAGTGCCCTGAGGCAGCTTTTCACCGATCCTTTGCTGAAATTTTATCCCGTACTAGGCGGCCTATTCTCGCAAGGAACGATTTTATGTGAATCGGACTCTGATTGTACATACTATCGTGCCATACTCGATAGTCAGCCTGATGTGGAAGGTGTGAAAAGTGCTGCAAGGAAGAACGTGCATTTTTCCTACGGAAACGGACTATCAAGAATGGCGCGCATGGCCGACGTGCTTATCGCGGCGGGGGTCCCGGCGGCAGTGATCGTCGATATCGATTTCCTTCGGGATGACGCCGACTTTTCCCGGCTTGTTACAGTCATGGGCGGAACGCCTGAACACTTCAAAACCCATAGGAACGTGATTTCCAGTGTTGTATCCGGATGGGGAAGTAAAGTTAATCGGATCGCCGCAAGGGCTAGAACGGCAGCGGCATTTGATTCAAGCGCGGACAAGTTTCTCTCAAACTCTGAGATAAAAGAAATACAAGAGTCTGTTAGTCCGGTATCCGGCTGGCGGAGGCTTAAGGCTGACGGAGTTCAGATTCTTAGTGGAAACTCTATAAGTTCATTTCGAGTAATCGACCAGGGGCTCCGCGAATTGGGAATATTCGTCGTACCCTGTGGTGAATTGGAACGATTTCACAAAGATGTTCCTTCCAGGAATAAGGCCGAGTGGCTTCGTGTCGTGATTGAAACTGAAAGGTTCAAATCGTCCACTGAGGCTAGGCTGCTAATAGATTCAGTTATCGATTATATTGCTGAACCACGGAGCCGCTCGTCCGCTGGGACGCGTGGCCGTAAGCGGGAAGATTGACGACGACCGTTCCAGGACAGCTTGTCCAACAAGCTGTCCAATAACCACAGTCCAACCCCGCCCCCAGAGTCTCTCCCGACGACCTCCAGCCGCCCGTAGCCCCAGGTAGCCGTACTCCGACCGGGTGAACTTTGGACTTTTAATCAGTAGGTTCCGGGTTCGAGCCCCGGGCGGCCCACCGAGACACGCAGGGAGCCTGCCTTCTCCCCGGTTTCACCCATGTGTCTCCGCTTGGCCGGGTGGACGGCTACTGGACGGGAAGCGCCTCGGCGACGTGGCTTGAGCCCGCTGCTGCCCGGCCCGTCGGACTGGCTGCGGCCGTCGAATCGTTGCTCTCGGCGCTCTCGGTCCCCACTGCTCGAACCGACCACGATGCCTTCTGCTTCGGATCCGCCCGCGGCGGCGAGCGGGCGGTGAGCAGGCGGGATGCCCGGCGGGATCAGACCAGGAGACTGCCGCAGAAGACCGCGAACCAGACCCAGCCGATGATGATCATGACGCGCTGGATGAGGCCGGTGCGCGGCGCGTCGTTCTCCCAGGCCTGGCCGAAGGAGAAGAAGAGTACGACCAGCGCCGCGGTGGTGGCTCCGGAGTAGACGGTCGACAGCAGGTCCGTCGACTGCAGAGTCGCGATGAACGTGGTGACGGGCAGTGCGGCGAAGACTCCCATGCCCGCCCAGTCGTGCAGGCCGTGGGTTCGGCTCGTGTCTTCCGGCGTTCCTTCCGGGGTCCCCGGCGGATAGCCGCGCATGGGGTCCATCGGGAAGACGCCGGATGCGACCAGCGACAGGCCGAACACCGCGGCGGCCAAGGCGAGCCATGGGTGCTCCGTCGCCAGCAGGATGCCGAGTGCGCCTGCCGTCATCAGGAGGCCGCACACGATGAAGTTCGTGGTCTGCACCCATCCCCGAGAGCCGAGTGCGAGCGCGCTGACCGGATGGCGAACTGGGCGGTAGCCGGGCCTGGTCGCGCCGTCGATCAGGAAGGTGATGACGAACAGCAGACTGCCGATGACGCCACAGAGGAGAAACACAGCAGTCATGTGCACACAATAGGGTGTCATCTGTCCGGGTGACGCCGTGGTTGTCCGATTCGTCGGCGTACCGGGGCATCGGTCCGGCGACGGTCCGACCCGGCGGTCGGCCCATGGCCGCCATCGCCGAGATAGGCCGGGGCGGGTGGCGCAGGGCGTGGTGTCGGTCCTGATCCGCGTCGGCGCCGGGCTGTCCGACGTGCGGTGGTGGCGTGCCCGTGCTGCGTGGGCTTGAGATCATCGTCGGCATGACTGCCATCCCCGACGCGCCGTCGCCCGTGCTCACCAGGAGCGCGCTGATCGTTCCGGTGCCCTCGGCCGAACCGGTGGTCGGCCGCCATCGACGGATCATGGACCGGTCGGCCGTCGGCGGCGTACCGGCGCATGTCACGGTGCTGTATCCGTTCATTCCGCCGTCGGAGATCGACGAGACGGTCATCGAGGCCGTGGCCGAGGTGCTGCGGGACGTCCCCGCCTTCGACTGCACCTTCGCCGAGGTGGACTGGTTCGGGGATCACCTCGTCTGGCTGCGTCCCGACCCCGACCTCCGATTCCGTGAGCTCACGAACGCGGTCTGGGAGCGGTTCCCAGTGCATCGTCCCTACGCGGGCGTCCATGACCCGGTGCCGCACCTGACCGTGGGTGACGCCCAGCTCGCCGATCTCTCGACGCTGCGTCGGGTCGCCGAGGAGATCGCGACCGAGCTGCCGATCACGGCGCGCATCGACGAGGTACGGCTGATGGCGGGCGCGTACGAGCCGGACTCCTGGCGGTCGTTGGCGACGTTCCCACTGGTGGGGGAGTAGCCCGTCGGGCAACGCCTGTCGCTGGTCGGATGGTCCGCGGCGCGGCGGCGCACTCTCGAGCCCTCCGCAGGCGCCCGAATCTCGCCACCTGCTTGACGATGGATGTCAAGTACTTTACGTTCAATGTGAAGTAAGGAGGCGTGGATGACCGCGTATTCGACCGCAGACCACGTCGCGTTGGTCGAGGATCTTCGGCGACTGGTGGCCTCTCGACTGATCGACTCGGTGGAGATCCTGCTCCCCGTCGAACCCGCTCTCGCCGCGCTGCGCGAGCGACTGCGAATCGACGCCGAGGTGTGGGCGGCTCAGCTGCTCGGGCCGGACGATCGACTGGCCTCGGGCGTGCTGGCTCGGCTGATCGCCGCGCTCTATCCGGGTGACTCCGGATTCGACCCGCCCGCGGACTGGTGGCGGACGCCGCTGGGGAGGGTAACCGCTCGGCGGCTGGGTCACCCCACCGTGGAGAACGTGCCGTTCGCCCAGGCGGGGGCCATGCTCGGGATCACCCGTCAAGGCGTCCACGACCTGGTGCGGCGTGGGAAGCTGACCGGACATCCGGCGGGCGGGGTCTCCGCCGACTCGGTGCGTGATCGGCTCGCCGTCCTGCACGCCTCCTCCAACGGATCCGATGACGGATCCGGCCGTTCCGGACGAGGAGACTCCCGTGTCTGACGCGCCACGAGACCTGACCATCGACGCCGCCGGGGTTCCGATCGCGGTGCGAGACCACGGCGGGCGTGGCTGCCCGATCCTGCTGGTCCACGGTCTGGGCGGCAATCTCCTGGCCTGGGACCTCGTCGTCCCGCCGCTGCTCGCCCACCACCGGGTCGTCGCCGTCGACCTGCGCGGCCACGGCGCTTCGGGCGACGCCCCGTGGGACTGGGACGCGGCGCTCGACGATCTCGACACGGTGATCGCGACGCTCGGGCTGGACCGGCCTGCCGTGGTCGGCCACTCGCTCGGCGGCATGCTCGCCGGGCGGTGGGCTCGTCGGCATCCCGATCGCGTGGCGATCAGCCTGGACGGACATCGGTCTCAGACGACCGACACCGAGCACTACGCCGACATCGCACCGGACGAACTGCACGCCGCGCTCACGGCGCTCACCGCGCTCTTCGATGCCCAGCTCGCGGGCATGGGCAGTCATCTCACGGCGGAGCAGGCGGACGCCCTCGCCCGCCGGCAGGCCGAGCACGCGGCGGCGGCGGGGCTGCCGCCGGAGATGATGGTCGCGCAGTTTCGGCGGTCGCTCGCCCCCGACGGCGACGGATTCGTCACCCGTCCCAGCGCCGAGCTGGCCGGCGGTCTTCGGACCTCACCCGAGATGCTGGACTCGCTCCCGGTCTTCGCCGAGACCGTCAGCCCGCTCCTGCTCGTGCTCGCGACGAGGAACCTGCCGGGGCAGCCGCCGGAGTTCGACGCCCTGGCCGCGGCGCATCGGGCCGGACTGCGTCGGGACGTCGTCCCGCTTATCGCCGCGAACCCGTTGCTGCGAGTGGTCGACGCCGATGCCAGTCATGGTCTGGTGGTGGAGCGTCCGGATCTGGTCGCCGAGTTGATCGTCGACTTCGTGGCCGAGCAGGGTGTCCGACCGGACGCGGCGCGGTGAGTCCGGGCCGCGGCGTCGCCGCCGGACGCGGATCGCGGCCGGGACGCGGAGTTCGCTGAGGTCGGCTACCGGTCGGGCGCCCAGACGGTCTCGCGTAGTGCGGCGACCAGTCCCGTGAGCTCCGGTCGCTCCGCGGCCTCGGTCAACGCCGCCGCCAGTGTGTGATCGTGCACCGTCCTGGCCTTGGCCAGCAGCGATCGGCCCGCCTCGGTGACCTCGGTGTAGATGCCACGTCGATCGGTCGCGCAGATGTATCGAGACAGCAGACCCTGACCCTCGAGCCTGCTCACCAGGCGGGTCGTCGCGCTCTGGCTCAGCACCACGGCGTCGGCGAGGCTGCTCATCCGCAGGTGGTGATCGTGCTGGCGGTTGAGGACGTCGAGCGCGGTGTACTCGGTGACGCTGAGCCGGAACTCCGCCTGGAGCGCGCGTTCCAGGCGATCCTCCAGCCTGGCATGCAGCGCGGTCAGGGCACGCCAGCCCTGCGCGCGCACCTCGACGTCGTCCTCGTGACTGGACACGAACTCTCCTCCGTCCCTTGCCGGTCACGATACTCAGGCGTAAAACTATGAGGCGTCTGCAAATACCGTCGTATGCAACTAATGGAGGTCTGCGTGTCCGAGGTGTTCGTGACCGGCGTGACCGGCTACATCGGTGGTTCGATCGCGGCAGGCCTGCTCGCCGCGGGGCATCGAGTCACCGGTCTCACCCGGGACCCGGCGAAGGACGAGGCGCTGCGTGACTTCGGGATCACGCCCCTGCGCGGCGAACTCGACGATCTCGAGCTGTTGCGGGATCAGGCGGCGCGATCCGACGCTGTGGTCAACGCGGCGAGCAGTGATCATCGGGCGGCGGTCGACGCGCTCATCGAGGGCCTGGCCGGCACCGGGCGACCGCTGCTGCATACCAGCGGTACGAGCGTGGTCAGCGACCAGGCGGGCGGCGAGGCATCCGACCGGGTGTTCACCGAGACCACGGAGTACCGCCCTGTCCCGGACAAGATCGCACGGGTCGAGTTGGACCGTGCGGTGGTGGCGGCGGCGGAACGTGGAGTCCGCTCCGTGGTGTTGTGCAACTCCCTCATCTACGGCACCGGGCGCGGCCTGCGTCGAGACAGCCTCCAGGTGCCGGAGCTGATCCGACAGGCCCGCGAGAGCGGCGTCGCCCGGCATGTCGGTGCGGGGGCCAACGTGTGGTCGACGGTGCACATCGACGACCTCGTCGACCTCTACCTCGTCGCTCTGGACTCGGCGGCGGCGGGCTCCTTCTTCTACGTGGAGAACGGCGAGGTCTCCTTCGCCGCGCTGACCGCCGCCATCGCGGAGTCGCTCGGACTCGGCGAGCCGCGGGGCTGGGACGAGGAGAGCGCGGCGGCCGAATGGGGTGAGGAGGTGGCGCGACACGCACTCGCCTCGAACAGCCGAGTCCGTTCGGATCTCGCGCGTTCGGTGCTGGGATGGCGACCTCGCCATTCGTCGGTGCTCGACTGGATTCGTGCGGAGACGTCCCGGTGAATGCGGGTCCGGGGACCGTCGGAAGATAACCAACAATCGCCGCACTACGTCGAACGGCTCTATCCGCGATCGGCAGGGTGCGCTTGACTTCCGATGTCATCGTCGTCGACCAGCTGTGCTGGAGGACGTGTCATGGGGATGCGTAAGAGAATCACGTCGCTGATCGGGTCGGTGTCCGCGGCGGTCGTCCTGCTCGGTGGGACGGCGCCTGCACCGGTGCCGGAAGTCCAGGCGCAGGCACCGACCCGATTGACCGAGATCAGCGCCGCGCCCTATTCGCTGGCCGAGAACGGCGGCTTCGAGACCTATGCGGCACGTATCGCCTCGTTGAACGATCGGCTGGCGACGGCGGACGTGGCCGACGTGCTCGCCGACGCGAACCGAGCGGGTCGACCGCTGTGCCACGGCACCGGGGTGTCCGGCGCGACGGGCTTCTGCTGGGCGACCGGTGACGACAACACGCCGGACTGGTACCCGCAGGGGCTGACCGCGTCCTGGGACGCTTCGGAGAGCGGCACCTACGCCGGGAAGCGCGTCATGCTGGCGAGCTGGTACGACGCGAGCGGCGATCGCGGAGTGCGGATCTCCTTCGTGGACTACGACGATCCGGCCGACGTCCGCTACCGGCACGTCCTGCTGGTCGAGCCGACGAGCAACACGAACTTCCGCGCGGTGAACATCCACGCGGGCGGCGTGGCCTGGGTGGGCGACCATCTCTACGTGATGGACACCGGCAGGGGCATCCGGGTCTTCGATCTGCGCACGCTCTGGCGCACGGCGGGCGATCCGACGAAGGCGAGGATCGGGCTCGTCGACGGGGAGTACTACGCGCACGACTACCGCTACGTGCTGCCTCAGGTCGGCGGCTACACGCAGACCGGCACGTGCAGCAGGCCGGTCTCCTCGGTGACCGCGCCGCTGTGCTTCTCCTACGGCGCCGTCGACCGCAGCACCTCGCCGGTGACGATCGTGACCGGCGAGTACTACGACGGCATCGCCGGTGCCCGGCTCGTCCGATGGCCCGTCGCGGGCAACGGCCTGGCCGTCGACTCGTCCGGCGTCGTCGCGGCGGCCGCCGCCTACCAGAGCCCGCACACCAATCTGCAGGGCGTCGCGTCCTATGCGGGCGACTTCCTGGTGGATCGGAGCAGAGGCAGCTCCACTCGGGGCATCCTCTATCGGTCCCGGGTCGGCGGCACCGCCACCTCGTCGAGCCTGCCGATCGGACCGGAGGACCTCACCTACCAGGCGGAGGCCGGGCGAGTCTGGACTCAGTCGGAGTATCCGCGCAGTCGCATGGTCTTCAGCGTGCCGGTCTCGCTCGGCTAGCGGGCTCGACGAGATCGGGCAGGCTCCTGCTCGGTCGTCGGGGTCGGTGGGCCCGCGCCGGCCTGTTCGGTCTCGGTGCCGCCTGGAGCTCTCGAGATGTCGGGGACCCGGCCTAGCCTCGCCGGATGGCCGGGTCCGAAGTCACCGCGTTCATCTCCTACGCCCACGTTCGCGACGTCAGGCGTTCGATCGGCTTCTATCAGACCGTGGGTCTCCCGCTGGTGGAGTCGGTCGAACACGGGGGTCGCCCCGTCTGGGCGCTGCTCGGCTCCGGTGCCGCGCGGGTCATGCTCGCGGCGGCCGACGAGCCGATCGAGCGCGATCGGCAAGGCGTGCTCTTCTATCTGTACGTCACCGGGCTGGCCGAACTGCATCGCGGCCTCGCCGAGCTGGGGCTCGATCCCGGACCGATCACGCGGCCCGAGCACATGCCCGCCGGGGAGTTCCGGCTGACGGACCCGGACGGCTACGTCCTGCTGATCGGCGACCCCACCGGGCAGGCTCGGGACTGAGCCGCACGCGGTGCGGCGCCGACGCCGACCGTCGTCACGGCGTGGCCGTCCACGTGCTGAAACACCCACGACGGGGTCGCCGTGTGTTCCTGCTCACTGCCCTGCGATCGAGCGTCCTCTGTGGTCTCGGCCGCGGGCGGTGGAGACCGATCACCGAGTCGAGGTCCACGGCGGTGTCCGACGCTGGTCGAGCCGCGCGGTCGGTGGTCGACGGCCGACCGCGCCTGCCGTTCGGCCGCCCGAGGGCGATCACGTTCGGTATTCGCCTGTTTGCACTAGGTCGCCACTCGGCGAATGCGCGCGGTGTTAGTATTACCCAATGGCGCGTGATGAAGATAACGAGCTGATCCCGCTCCGCTTGTCTTTCGACGTCGTCTACCGTGGGTACAGCCGAGGTCAGGTCACCGAATATCTCCGCGGGATGGAGAATGACCTGCTCACGGTGGCCGCGGACCGCGATGCCGCGTTATCGCAATGCGCCGAGATTCAGAATGTGCTGGAAGCGACCCGCAGCGAGCTGGAACGGACCCGCGCGCGGCTGGAGCGCCTCTCCCACGCGCCGGTGACCACCACCGGCCTCAGTGAGCGGCTCCAGCACATGCTGGCGCTGGCCGAGGACGAGGCCGAGTCGCTCAAGAGCCAGGCCGCGGAGTATGCCAGGAATGTCCGAGCCTCGGTGGATGCCGAGGTGGCCGAGCAGAAGTCCCGCTACGAAGGCCTGATCGCCGAGCAGGGGGAGCTGCGGCGCAGCCTGATCGCCGAGTACGAGGCACGCAACGCCGCGCTGACCGCCGAGTACGAGAAGCGTTACGCCGATCGCGAGGCGGAGACCGCGCGGCGGCTCGCCGACGCGAAGAAGGAGGCCGACCGACTGATTCGCGAGGCCACGGAACGTGTGACGCGAATCGATGCGGCAGGCAAGGCGCGACGCAAACAGGTGGAGAAGGATTTCGAATTGGCGATGTCGGCTCGGCGCGCCGAGGCGTCGCGCAGTCTCGCCGAACGCGAGGAAGGTGTGAATCGCGAATGTGAGCAACGCGTCCGCGACACCGATGAATACGCGGCGGCTCGAATTCGAGATCTGGAGTCCCGGAGCGCCGAATTGCACGACCGGCAGCAATGGGCGCTCACCCGAATCAGCGACGCGCAGTCCGCTTTGCATGAGGCGATGCGCAGTATCGAGGCGGCCGCGGAACCACCGCCGGCTCGGGAGGAACGGTCGGAAGAGTCGACGGGGAACGATTCCCCCCGATCGCCGCGGGATCCCGCCGTCGTGGCGGATTCGGCCGCGCCCGACGACGAGTCGCCCGGTGACGAGAGCACGAAGGAACCGGAGCGGGCCACGTCGGCCTCGGCCGGCCAGAGCGGACGCGTCGGTGACCGACCCACGGGATCACGGGCCCAGCGCAAGCGCAGCGCGCGCCGTCAGCAGAACCGAAACCAGTCGACGCCGCGTCGAGCGGGCTGACCGCGGCCGCTGTACCGGGCGCGCGGCGGTTTGGGTGCCGCGGATCGATCACCTCGGCGGCCCGCCCGCGTACCTCGCCCTTTCTCGGCGTCCAGGCCTCCGCCGCCCGGTCGTCGTCGAGGCCCAGGGCCGAGGCCCCCGGAACGCCAGGTCGCGCAGCCCGGTAGGCGCTCCGCGCAGCCACGCCTGCTCTGACCGGAGCGACCCCCGTCGTCGTCAGCCCGCCGCAGGCGCCCGTCCTCCGGCCGTCTCGGCCAGGATCCGTGCCGCCCGCAACGTGTCGGCGAAGCCGACGTACAGCGGTGCGAAGCCGAACCGGAGCACGTCCGGCGGGCGGTGGTCGCCGATGACCTGTGCCCGGGCCAGCCGAGGGAGCAGCTCGGCGGCGTCGGGCGCGCTCAGGGAGACCTGGCTGCCTCGGTCGTCGTCCCGCGGGGTCAGCACTCGGAAGCGGCCCGGCGCCGTCAACGCCGCGACGCAGTCCATGAAGAAGCCCGTCAACGCCAGGCTCTTGACTCGCACCTGATCGATCTCGACGCCCTGCCAGACACCCAGCGCCGCTTCCAGGGCCAGCAGCGACAGGATCTCGGGGGTACCGCCGCGCGCACGAGCCATACCGTCGGCGGGCCGGTAGTCGGGCTCCATCGCGAAGGGCTCCGCGTGGGAGGACCAGCCGGGCAGCGGCTGATCGAGCCGCTCGTGCAGCTCGGATCGCACGTACAGATAGGACGGGGCCCCGGGTCCGCCGTTGAGGAACTTGTAACCGCACCCGACGGCGAGGTCGACGCCGTGCCGGTCCAGGTCGACGGGCAGGGCGCCCGCGCTGTGCGACAGGTCCCACACGATGCGAGCGCCGGCCTGCTGAGCCCGCGCCGTGACGGCGGGCAGATCCCAGCGGCGCCCGGTGCGGTAGTCGACATGGTTCATCAAGGCGACCGCGGTGCGCTCGTCGAAGGCGTGGACGTCCGTCGGGTGCGCTCGCCGAACCCGCGCGCCGAGGAGTCTGCCCGCCGACGCGGCGAGGTAGCCGTCGGTCGGGAAGGTGGTGTCGTCCACCACGATCTCGGTACGTCCGGGATCGTCCTGCCGGGCCAGCCGCCAGCCGGCGACCACGGCGCGGAACACGTTCACACTGGTCGAGTCGCCCACGACGACCTGGCCGGGCGCGGCACCCAGCAGAGGCGCGATCAGCTCGCCCACCCGTTGCGGCGCGTCCCACCAGCCGGCGTCCCACCACGAGGCGATGAGGCCCTGACCCCACTCGCGGCTGATCGCCTCCGCGACGCGGCCCGGCACCGCGCTGGGCAGGGCCCCGAGCGAGTTGCCGTCCAGATAGACGACTCCGGGCGGCAGCGAGAAGCGCTCTCGCACCGTCGCCAGCGGGTCGGATTCGTCCAGGGCACGGGCCCGCTCGGCCAGCTCGGCCGTCTCGGCCGCGGAGTCGGCCGAGACGGCATCGTCGAACCCGGTCCGACCGGCAGCGTCGAGATCAGACATTCGTTCGCACCGTCCACAGTTCGGGGAAGACCAGTCTGCCCGCTCGACGCTCCAACCACGCGACTCCCGACGATCCGCCGCTGCCTGCTCGGCCGCCCATCGCCCGTCGGGTGGCCATCAGGTGGTCCGAGCGCCATCGCCAGAATCCTTCGGCGATGTCGGTCAGCACCTCGCCGAGGTCCACCAGTTCGCGCTCGGCGCCGGCGTACACCCGGGCCCAGGCCTGTTCGACGGCCGGGTGGGCCGGGTGCGTGCGAGTGCGATCCCGTTCGCGGACCTCGTCGGGGAGGCTGAAGCCTCGGCGATGCAGGAACTCCAGGGTCGCGTCGTAGAGGCTCGGCGCGTGCAGTGCCTCGACCAGCTCCACATGCGCCCGCGGGGCGTTGCGATGCGGGTTGATCAGACTCGCGGACTTCTCGCCGAGCAGGAACTCCAGCTCGCGGTATCGCGCCGACTGGAACCCGGAGGCGTTGCCCAACGCAGGCCGGTAGGACTCGAACTGGGCGGGGGTGAGGCGTGCGATGGGCTGCCATGCCGCATTGAGCGCGGCCAGCTCGCGCAGGCTGCGCCGCAGGGCCTCCAACGCGCCCTGGAGGTCGTCACGGTCGAGCGAGGCGACGGCGGAGCGCCATTCATGGACGATCAGGCTGAACCAGAGCTCCATCACCTGACTGGTCACGAGGAAGGCCATCTCGGCCGGGTCGTCGGTCCTGGTTCGCGCGAGGCGGGTCAGCGTGTCGGCTCGGACGTAGTCGTCGTAGGGCGTCGTCGCGTCGAAGTCGGCCGTGGGGCCGACAAGCGGACAGGCGGGCGTCTTCACGATGAACTCCTTCCGTTCGGTCCGACTCGGGTCCTCTGGTCGATCCTTCCTCGTCGTCGCCCGACCAGGAATGGGCATCGGCCCGCGGATTCGTTGATCGAGCGAGCATCCGTAAGCGACGGCGCCGGTCGGCTTTACAGTCGTGAGATGGAGCTGGACGACCTCGACTGGGCGTTGCTCGACCACCTGCAGGCCGACGCCCGCACGTCCTACAACGAACTGGCCCGCCGAGTCGGCGCCTCCGCGCCGACCGTCGCCGCGCGGGTCCGCAGGATGGAGGAGTCCGAGGTCATCACCGGCTACCGAGCCGAGGTCGATCCCTCCGGCGTCGGGCTCGGGGTGCAGGCGTTGGTGCGGATGAAGTGTTACGGCCCCAGGTGCATCACGCTGCGACCGGAGCAGATATCGGACTGGCCCGAGGTGTTGGGCGTGCTGCGACTCACCGGCGACATCTGCTCCCTCGTCCATGTCGCCACGCCGGACGTCGCGAGGCTGGAGCGGCTGCTGGAACGACTGTGGGAGTACGGAGAGACCGCGAGCGCCATGATCCTGTCCTGGCCCGTTCCGATGCGCGGCGTACGTCGCCCGCCCGCACCGCCGGGCGGCGCGCGGGAACGGCCGGGCTCCGCGACGCGGCCCTGACCGCCCTCGGCGCCGGTGCCGAACATGCCCTTGAGGCACCGCCGACCCCGTCGCCTGTCGAGCCCGTCCCGAAGCCCGCCGCCGAGGACGACCACCGCGCGGTGCCGGGACGGCGGGCCGTCAGTCGGGTCGGATCAGAATCAGGTCGAATCAGGGTCGGGGCTGATCGGAGACGTAGCGGACCGGAGACGAGGCCTGCATGGAGGCCGCCCCGAGAAGCGGGACCGGATCTCCGCCCGCCCCGGCCGCGGCCCGCTCCCGGCGGACCGCGGCGGCGTCGCTTCGGGGCCGCCCCCATCCCGGCGGCTCGACCGCGTCCGCCACCGCGGGCCGGAGCGACGACGGGCGGCTCAGCGGAAGGCGGGCAGCCCCGTCACCGCCGCGCCCAACGACAGCGCGTGCATCTCCTCGGTGCCCTCGTAGGTCAGCACGGTCTCCAGGTTCGCCGCGTGTCGCATCACCGAGTATTCGACGGTGATCCCGTTCGCGCCGAGCACGCCTCGAGCGGTCCGAGCCACGGTCAACGCCTCGGAGACGTTGGCCAGCTTGCCGAAGCTGACCTGGGTGTGGTGCAGGCTTCCGGAGTCCTTGAGCCTGCCCAGATGCAAGGCGACCAACGCGGCCCGGTCCGACGCGACCAGCATGTCCGCCAGCTTGCGCTGGGTGAGCTGGAAGGCCGCGATCGGCTTGCCGAACTGCTCCCGTGACAGGCTGTACTCCAGGGCGGCCTGATAACACGCCCGCGCCGCACCTGCCGCGCCCCAGGCGATTCCGTACCGAGCCTCGTTCAGACAGCTCAGCGGACCCCGCAGCCCGATGACCTCGGGGAACACCGCGTCGGCAGGCAGCCGCACTCCGGTGAGCACCAGCTCGGCCGTCACCGAGGCCCGCAACGAGAGCTTGCCGTGCACCTCGTTCGCGGCGAAGCCGGGCGTGTCCGTCGGCACCACGAAGCCTCGGATGCCCTCGTCGGTCTGCGCCCAGACCACCGCCACGTCCGCCAGCGTCCCGTTGGTGATCCACATCTTGCTGCCGTCGAGCACCCAGTCGGTGCCGTCCCGGCGGGCCCTCGTCCGCATCGAGCCCGGGTCCGAACCCGCGTCGGCCTCGGTCAGACCGAAGCAGCCGATCGCGTCCCCGGCGGCCATTCGAGGCAGCCAGGCCTGCTTCTGCTCCTCCGACCCCCAGCGGTGGATCGCGAACATCGCGAGCGACCCCTGAACCGAGACGAAGCTGCGCAGCCCGGAGTCCACGGCCTCCAGCTCACGACAGGCCAGGCCGTAAGCCGTGGCACTCGCCCCGGCGCAGCCGTAGCCGTTCAGGTGCATCCCGAGCAGGCCCAGCGAGCCGAACTCCTTCGCCAGCTCCGTGGGGAGCCTGCCGTCCTCGTACCACTGGGCCACGGCGGGGGAGAGCCGATCGGCGGCGAAGCGCCGCACCAGGTCGCGGACGTCGCGCTCCTCGTCGGTGAGCTGACCGTCGACATCGAGGAAGTCACGGGGATCTGGGGTGGTGGACCTGCTCATCTGCACTCCGTCTCTGTTGTCGGCGTGGGGACGTCCTGGGCATGGCCGGTGTCGTCGGCGCTCACCGGGATCGCGTCGGCGGCTCCGACGTCGGTCGGGGCGATGATCGACCGGGCTCGTAACGCGGCTCGCCGCGCCGCGTCGACTCCGAGTTCGGCGAGCACCTCGTCGGTGTGCTCGCCGAGCAGCGGGGGAGGCGTGTCGGTGAGCGAGTCGGCATCGGCGAGGGCGAATCCGGGTCGCACGGTCTCCCACGGTCCGACAGCGGGGTGCCGGAGGGTCGCGACGGCGCTCGAACCCGCGTCCCGCAGGGCGGCGAGCACACCGTTGACCGGGCTCGCAGGCACCCCGCCCGCGCGCAGCGCCTCGGCCCACTCGGCCGTGGTCCGCCCGAGGAACTCCACGGCCAGCTCGTCGACCAGCATCGTCCGATGCCGAACCCGATCGGAGTTGCGCGTGAAGCGGGGATCGTCGGCGAGATCCGGGCGGCGCAGGACCGTGCACAGCCGTCGATAGAGCTGATCGTTGCCCGCCGCGACCATCACCACGCCGTCCCGCGTCTCGAAGGTCTGATACGGGACGATGCTGGGGTGCGCGTTGCCGTGTCTGCCCGGCTCCGTGTCCGTGATCAGGGCGTTCTGCGCCACGTTGACCAGTCCGGACAGCGCCGAGCCCAGCAGCGAGACCGTGACGTGCTCGCCGTGGCCGGTCTGCTCGCGGCGGCGCAGGGCCGCCAGGATCGCGGTGGAGGCGTTGAGCCCGGCGAGCACGTCCACCAGCGCGACGCCGATCTTGGTCGGTGATCCCGTCGCGTCTCCGGTGACCGCCATCAGGCCGCTCTGCGCCTGGATCGCGGCGTCGAAGCCCGCGTCGGCCGCCTGCGGATGTCCTGCCGGATAGGCGCTGATCGAGCAGTACACCAGGTGCGGGACGGCCGCCCGCACCTGTTCGTGGCCCAGGCCGAGTCGAGCCGCACCGCCGGGGCGGAAGTTCTCGACGACGACGTCGGCCGCGGCGCAGAGCCGCAGCGCGAGATCGCGTCCCGGCGGGCTGGCCAGGTCCAGGCCGATGCTGCGCTTGCCCCGATTCACGGCGAGGAAGTAGGCGGACTCGCCCGCGACCGATGGTGGCGCCCAGTACCGCGTGTCGTCGCCGCGCACCGGATGCTCCACCTTGATCACCTCGGCGCCGAGGTCGGCGAGCAGCATGGTGGCGTACGGGCCCGCCAGCACTCGCGACAGGTCGAGCACTCGAATGCCCGCGAGCGGCCCGCCGCCCGGGTCGCTGGTGGTCGTCACGAGTCCATCCGATCGGTGCTCAGGTGCACGCAGTTCTCCATGCACCGTCGGAGCGCGGTGAGCAGCGCGGGTCCCGACTGGCCGTGGTAGCGCTCACGCACCGCGTCGAGGATCGCCGCGGGCTCGGTGAACACCGAGCGGTTCTCGACGAGAGAACGGAAGAAGTCGGTGCCGAGACGGGTGAGCAGGGTCGTGTCCGCGGCCGCTATCAGGCCGGTGCGTCGGTCGACGACCAGGACGACGCCGATCCGCTCGTACTGGGAATGACCCGCGACGCTGTCGGGCAGCCTGGCGTAGCCCGAGGTCAGGACCAGGTCGTCGCCGTCGAGCAACGCCTGGCGCAGGCGGTCGGACAGTCGATCGTCGGACATGCACCCTCCACAACACGAGTAGACCCGTCTCGGTGATCACGGGCATCGTGACCCTCGACGGGCTCGGTCGCTGGAGGACTCGCGCCACTGCCGGCATCGAGGCGCGAGGCGTCCGACACCGACGGCGAGAGGGCAGCCGTGCTCAGGATGCCTGGTGCCCGGCCCGGCCGTCAACGGCCCGTGGGCGCCGTGCGTGCTGGTGCGTGCCCCGATGTCGGCAGGGCCGTCGAGCCCCACTCGGCAGCGGCGTCGCGGCCTGCCGCGAGAACGCACGGGGAGCGGTGGTCGGGCTCGGCGGTGTGACCGGGGCGGACTGACGGGCAGAGATCGACAACCCTCGGTGATCGCGGAGGCAACCTCATAGGCGAGGATGCGTCTTGTTGTGTAGGAAGCCTTCAGTCGGAGGCTTCTCCGCCGAAATCGACCGACGGATGCGAAACGCATGAGTGGCAGATGGGACGGCAGGCCCGAGCCGGGCCGACGACCGCCGACGGACCGCACCGCGATGATGCCGGAGGCGGGCTCTCGGCAGGGGCCTTACTCGCGACCGCGGCAGAACCAGTACTCGCGGCAGCGGCAGGGCCCGCCGACGCCCCCGTACGGGTCTCCCCTGCCCGCTCGCGAGCGGGAGCCGATACGCAGACCGCCGCCGCGTCGGAAGAAGCCGAGGTGGGGCAGGCGGATCGGCGTGTTCCTGCTCGTCATCCTGTTGGCGGTGGGCGGGCTCGTCTTCTGGATCGACTCCAGGCTCACCCGCGAGGAGGCGCTGGCCGACTACCCGGGCAGGCCTGCCGAGACGGCCGGGACGAACTGGCTGATCGTCGGCTCGGACAGCCGTGAGGGCTTGGACGAGGATCAGCAGTCGGACCTGGCGACCGGGCAGGCGGCGGGCAGACGCACCGACACCATCATGCTGTTGCACATCCCGGACAACGATGTGGCGCCGACGCTGCTCAGTCTGCCGCGTGACTCGTTCGTCCCGATCGAGGGCTACGACGCGAACCGGATCAACGCCGCGTTCGCCTTCGGGGGACCGCAGCTGCTGGCCAGGACCGTCGAGACCGCGACCGGACTGCGCATCGATCACTATGCCGAGGTCGGCTTCAGCGGATTCGCGGGCATCGTCGAGTCGGTCGGCGGCGTGGAGATGTGCATCGACGAGCCGATGCAGGACCCGCTGGCCGGTCTGGATCTTCAGGCGGGCTGTCAGGAGCTCGACGGTGCGCAGGCGTTGGGCTATGTCCGCACCCGTGCCAGCGCGCTCGGCGACCTGGATCGTGTCGAGCGGCAGCGCGAGTTCCTCTCGGCCCTGATGCAGAAGGCCACGAGCCCCGGTGTGCTGTTCAACCCGTTCCGCAGCATCCCGCTGGCCCTGGACACCGCGGAACTGGCCATCGTCGGCGAGGACGACCACATCTGGCATCTCGGCGGGCTGGCCTTCGCCATGCGCAGCTTCGTCAACGGGGAGGGCGTGACCACGACCGTTCCCTTTGGCGGCTTCGGTCAGGAGCGTGGGATGTCGGTCGTCTACTGGGACGAGGCCAAGAGCCAGGAGCTGTTCAGCGCGTTGGCCGAGGACCGGCCGGTGCCCGCGGAGCTGATCGTCACCGAGTGACCGGATCGGGGCCGGAATCGGCCCCGGCAAGCACCGAAGGCCGTCACCAGTGGTGACGGCCTTCGTCATTCTCGGGGGAGGAAGCGGGTGGGGGTGTGGATCGATCGGATCCGGCGGGGTCTTCGGGGGACGCCGGGATCGACTCAGAGGCTGCCCTGAAGGGTCGCCTGCGGGGCGGGGATCCAACGCTGCTCCTGCTGGCGTGCCTCCCAGGCGAGCCGTTGCAGCAGCCAGTCTTGGAGCAGCTCGCGCGGCGAGGTCTCCAGCTCCTCGGCGAGACTGTGGAGCTGCTCGTTGGCGTTGATGGGCAGTCGAAGCTGGTAGACGCCCGCGCCGCCGAAGCGACTGCCGGTCGCCGTGGTCTCCAGGTCGCTCTCTGGAGCGAGTGCGGCCAGGTAGGACTCCAGCTCGGTGTCCTGCTGCACGGCGGCTTCGTCAGCCGGGGGGCGGTGTCGACCGTTCTTGATTCGTCCAAAAGCCACGGCGGACACGATAACGAAACGGTTGCGGGCTTGTGTCGAGATGTGATGGCGACCACAGGCCCGTCTCGGGCGGTCGCGATCTTCCGCGGTCGGGTCCGAAAAGGAGAAGCCCCCGCGCCAGGGGGAGGAGCGCGGGGGCTTGGAGGGGGGAATCTCCACAGTTGCTGACTGGGGGTGTGTCAGCAACGAGATTCTTGCACGGTCCATCGCGGGATGGCACCCACTTCGCCGATATTTCGTTACCTTTTGTTTATCCCGGCGGTCGGGGGCGGGCACGGCGCTGTCCGCCGCACTGCGGAACCTGCGGCGGCTTCGAGGCAGCCTGCGGAGTTTCACCAGGTGAGAAGGTCCGTCCGTGTCGAGCACTCGGAGGCCGGGCCGGGCCGAGCCGAGGAGCGACAGCCCGACCGGTTCCCGACGTCGATCGTTGATCACGGCCCGACACCCCGGCGTGTCGGACGAAGCGCACCGGGCGACGTCGTCGAGGTCGGACGTCCATCGCCGCTCGGCTCGGCCGCGGGCGATCAGCCAGGAAAGTGCTTCCATTCCCTCGAACGGGCGTGGTTCCTCGCGGAACGCCTGGTAGGGCCCTCACCCGCGGGTGGCCGTCCTCTCTATCGGGTGACGAGTCGCTGAACCGGAGCCGAACAGTGCCTCCGTCGACCGGCTCGCGGCGTCCGCGGTCCGCTGGAGGTGACGGCGGGTTTGACCGGAGTGATTCGGCGGGGAGGGACATCGCGGCGCGCCACCGGATTCCGTCGCCGGGCGGCGGTGTGGTCGGGCCCTCGCCGCGTCCCGCCGGGGGCCCGGCCCGCAGCCGAGATCGGGGGCGGCTCGGTGTGGTGAAGCCGATCTTCAGGGGCATCGGCTTAGCGATCTTTGTGACCGAGAGTAGTTCTCTGGGCGTGCTGAATCACTCTGCGGGGGGCTGCGGGGGTCTGGGCGGACAGATAATCTGCGGCCGAAGCCGAGTCGGGGAGGCACCATGAACGGGTCGCTTGACGTGCGAAAGTTCTTGTGGCAGACCGAAGATCAATTCGATCGGACGACTCCTGCGGTGCCCGCACAACGCAACGGAGAGTCACCGCGTATTTCCGAAGGCCAAGTGCATCGGGCGCGGGTCGCGGTGGCGCGAGGCGCCCATGGTGTCGAGGACTGTCGGATGTTGCTGGACATGCTCGGACTCACGCCGGGCGAGGACGGCGTCCCCCCGGTGCGACGCTAGCGACCTCGACGGAGCGTGCGGGTACCGGAGGCGGGTGCGCCCTCGTTCCGACGTGCCGTCGGGGAGTCGGACCGTCGATCACCGACGGTGATCGACATCGAGGTCGTGTCGGCGTCGGCGTCGGTGTCGACCCGTCATCGTCGGCTCGCCGGTCCTTGCCCTTCTTCGAAGTGACGAGGGCCACTGAGAGTCGGTTCGACGAAGGACGCGGGCGGGCGTCGTCGGAGGCCCGAAGCCGGCGGAGGGCGGAGTTCGACGCAGATGGGCGCCTGACCTGCGAAGACGTCGTCGAGATCAGCCGATCGCGCCGGAGATCGACGGTCGACGAGCCGCAGCGCGAAACGCTGTGACCACCCGCTTTGTCATCTGTCGATGATGTGTTCTAAGCTATCGTCGCTCCCAACGAACACCGTTGGAAAGCGAGGTCGGGTCGGACCCGAGTCGGCCCCGCTCCCATCGTCTAGCGGCCTAGGACTCCGCCCTTTCAAGGCGGCAGCGCGGGTTCGAATCCCGTTGGGAGCACGCTTTACACTAGGCCAGAACATTGGCCCCGTGGCGCAGTTGGTTAGCGCGCCGCCCTGTCACGGCGGAGGTCGCGGGTTCGAGTCCCGTCGGGGTCGCAACAGCAAACGGCTGGTACAGCCGGGAGCGAACGGCCAGGTAGCTCAGTTGGTACGAGCGTCCGCCTGAAAAGCGGAAGGTCGCCGGTTCGATCCCGGCCCTGGCCACCAGGGTTGAACTGCTCAGACAAGCCCCCACCCGATCGGGTGGGGGCTTTGCCGTTATGGCTCTGTGCCGACCGCCGGGCCCGGCGGCCCGACCCTGCTTCGCCGGTCGGCTCTGCCCACCGCCTGCCGCAGGCCGCTCCGGAGACGACCGCACCTCCGGAGAGCGGGGCCGCACCTTGCCGAGCGGATCGCCGTGCTTGTTCATCCCGGCCCCGAGCACGCCGCCTGCCGGGTAAGTCGTCGGCTCTCCGCCCTGGTCCGTCGCTCAGCAGCCGGAGCCCTCTCGGCCCCGCGCCGTCGGTATCCCGGCCCGCTCGGCCGGGTGAGTGACACCCCGGTGTCCGGTGAGCCGCCGCGTCTCGGATGAGGCGGAGCGTGGGCGTCGCCCCTGGACGCCGCGGCCGAGATCAGCCGGTCGCCGACACCGCGGCCGTCCGCTCGTCCGTCGAGCCTTGACCGCCGGTGCGGGCCGACGAACGTCGTGGCGGCCCGCGTCCTCCGGACCGGTGTCCGAAGGAGGGCCGGTGCCCCGGCGGATGTCCTCGGGCGGGTATGAAAGCCGCCGGCGGGCATGCCTGTGCTCACTGCTTCGAGGACGTCCTGAGCCCGGGTTCGCGGCGCCGGCCTCGGCGGTGTTCCCCGCGCGCGGGCATGCGGCGAGATCGGGTCGACGGAACGGGCGAGAGCGAATCCGGTGGTCGTCTCGGCGCCTGTGGGGCGCCGAAGAACCGAGCCGTATTCGAGTAGGGCCGGTCCGGTGCATTACGGTGCCATTCCGACTGCTTGCGATGACATCTCGTCTATTTCCCGGCATTGCCAACATATCAATGCCGTAACACCTTGACGTGTCGCGTCGGAAAGCTGGTGATCACCGATTGTCGACGCGGATCAGACCAATTGCCTCGTCCTCAGTCGAGTGCCGCAGAAACCGGTCGTATTCTGCCGCGAGATCGATTGCTATGGGTGACTGAAGTCGCTGAACAGTGTGGTCTCGGGTTGATCCAATGGATGAGGCGGGCAGCGGTTCTCCGGCCGTCAACCGTGCTCGGCGGATGTTTCACTGCTTTCGCAGCACTAGCAGCCCTCCTCCAAGACGAAGGAATCTCCCAGCCGTGATGGCGACCCGTACGGGGACGGGATACCAGCCGCTGTGCAGGCCACAGCCGCCACAGGGGGAACCGACGTCGAGGGTGTCGCAGCCCTGGTGTCGGTTACCCGGTCGGTGTTCACGCCGCGCTTCGTCGACGTGTTCGATCCTGCGGACAGAAACGGGTGAGAAGCCAGGTGAACGACAGGCAGACGGTGACGGAGGCCCCGAGCGACCTCCGGCTTGACGTCATCCCCGTAGCGCTCCGGCCTCCCGCCGACACCTGGGAACGGCGACATCGACGCGACGTCGTCATCGCCGACCACGTGACGACACTGGTGGTGGTGATCAGTGCCGCCGTCCTGATGACCGGGCGGCCCGGCTCGGCCGCGGGGGCCTGGGGCGGCCTGGCCGTGTTCCTCGCGGCGGGTACGACGGCGGTGTGCGTGCTCGGCGCTCTCATGGCGGCGCGCGCCTGGGAACCACGCGGTCTCGGGCACGGCGCGGAGGAGTACCGCCGGGTAGGTCGAGCCCTGCTCGGCACCATGCTCCTGCTGGCGCTGATCGGCTTCGCCTTCCAACTCGCCGTGCTGCGGCCCTGGATCTTCGTGGTCGTGCCCTCGATCGGGGTCCTCGGCTTCCCCGTGCGCTACGTACTCCGGCAGGCGCTGCATCGCCGCAGACGCGCCGGGCACTGCCTGCTGCCCGTGCTCGCCGCCGGGGGCGTCGAGGCGCTCGGCGAGCTGATCAGCCGCACACGCCGTGAGCCGCACAACGGCTGGCGGATCGAGGGCGTCTGCATCGCTCGCGACAGCTGGTCGGGGCTCGCCGCCTGGGAGCGCGGCGAGATCGACGGGGTCCCCGTCGTCGGCACGATCGACGAGCTGGCCGACCGCGTCGGCGGCGGCGACTACCGGGTCGTGGCCCTGGCCCCCGATCCCTACTGGACGCCGGGCCGGATTCAGCGCCTCGCCTGGCAGCTGGAGGGAAGTCAGGCCGAGATGGTCGTCGCGCCGATGCTGCTGGAGGTCACGGGGCCGAGGCTCAACGTCTCGCCGGTCTTCGGCCTGCCGCTGCTCTGGGTCAGTCAGCCGGTCTTCACCGGGGCGAAGCGGGTGGTGAAGGACTGCGTCGATCGGGTCCTCGCCGTGCTCCTGCTCCTGCTGGCCGCGCCGCTGTTCGTCGTCATCGCCGTGCTCGTGCTGCTCGACGGCGGCGGGCCCGTGCTGTACCGCCAACGCCGAGTCGGTCGAGAGGGCCGCATGTTCACCATGATCAAGTTTCGGTCGATGGTCCCGGACGCGCACCTGCTGCGCACAGGCATGGCTCAGAACAACCAGGGTGCCGGGCCGCTGTTCAAGCTGCGGCGCGACCCCAGGGTCACGCGCATCGGAGCGTTCCTCCGTCGCTATTCGATCGACGAGCTGCCCCAGCTCTTCAACGTCGTCGCCGGGACGATGTCGCTGGTCGGCCCGCGCCCGCCGCTGCCGGAGGAGGTCGAGCACTACGACCCGGCTGCTCGGCGCAGGCTGCTGGTCAAGCCGGGACTCACCGGCCTCTGGCAGGTCAGCGGACGCAGCGATCTCTCGTGGGAGGAGTCCGTCCGACTGGATCTGCGCTACGTGGAGAACTGGTCGCTGGCCCTCGACTTCGTGATCTTGTGGAAGACGGTGTGGGCCGTCATCCGGGGCCAGGGGGCGTACTGATGAACTGCCGACTCTGTGGGCACTCCGACCTGGTCAGCATGGTGGACCTCGGCGCGACACCACCCTGCGAGCGATTCCTGACGCGCGAGCGGCTGGCGGAGCCGGAGCAGACCTATCCGCTGCACCTGCGTGTCTGCTCCGCGTGTCTGCTCGCCCAGCTGCCCGCGCTGATCACGCCCGAGGACACGTTCACCGAGTACGCCTACTTCTCCTCCTTCTCGACGTCCTGGGTGGCCCATGCGGAGCGCTTCGTCGCCGAGACCGTCCGACGGCTCGGGCTCGGCACGGACTCCTACGTCGTCGAGGCGGCCAGCAACGACGGCTACCTGCTCTCCCACGTGGTGCGGCGCGGCATCCGATGCCTCGGCATCGAGCCGTCGGCCAACGTCGGCGCCGCGGCTCGGGAGAACGGCGTCCCGACGCTGACGGAGTTCCTCGGCGAGGACGTCGGCAGGCGGCTGCGCGCCGAGCACGGCCCGGCCGACCTGGTGGTGGCCAACAACGTCTACGCCCACGTTCCGGACCTGCTCGACTTCACGGCCGGCCTGCGGGCGCTGGTGGCCGACGACGGCTGGATCAGCATCGAGGTGCAACACCTGCTCAGCCTCGTCCGGCATCGGCAGTTCGACACGATCTACCACGAGCACTTCCAGTACTACACGGTCCGTTCGGCGCAGCAGGCGTTGGCGACGGGCGGCCTGGCGGTCGTCGACGTCGAGACGCTGCCGACGCACGGCGGCTCGATCCGGTTGTGGGTCAGGCCCGTCGCCGTCGCGGGCCCGCCCTCGCCGCGAATGTCGGCGGTGCTCGCCGCCGAGGCCGAGGCAGGGATGCACGCCCTCGCAGGTCACACCGGATTCGGCGCCGCGGTGGCGGCGCTGCGGCGACAGCTTCTCGGGTTCCTGCTCGACGCGGCCCGCGAGGGGCGCACCGTGGTCGGCTACGGCGCTCCCGGCAAGGGCAACACCCTGCTGAACCACTGCGGGATTCGCACCGACCTGCTGCGGTACACCGTCGACCGGAATCCCTACAAACACGGCAGATTCACGCCCGGCATGCGGATTCCCGTTCTGCCGCCGGAACAGATCGCCGTGGATCGACCCGACTACGTGCTCGTGCTGCCGTGGAATCTGCGGGCGGAGCTGACCGAGGCGTTGCGGTACATCGGCGAGTGGGGCGGCCGACTCGTCTTCCCGATCCCGGAACTCGACGTGGTGGCCGCGAACCCCCGAAGGATGAGGAGTGTCCGGTGAAGGTCGTGCTGTTCTGCGGCGGCTACGGAATGCGGATGCGCAACGGGACCGCCGACGATCTGCCCAAGCCCATGCACGCCGTCGGCCCGCGTCCGCTGCTCTGGCACGTGATGCGGTACTACGCGCACTTCGGCCACACCGATTTCATCCTGTGTCTCGGCTACGGCGCGCGCCACATCAAGAACTTCTTCCTCGACTACGCCGAGACGGATTCGAACGACTTCGTGCTGCGCGACGGAACGGTCCGGCTCCACTCGACCGACATCAGCGGCTGGAACATCGAGTTCGTTCACACCGGGCTCGCCTCCAGCATCGGGGAACGGCTGCGCCGCGTCCGGCACCTGCTGGCGGACGACGAGGTGTTCCTGGCGAACTACGCGGACGTGCTCACCGACGCGCCGCTGGACGACCTGATCGACCGCTTCCACGCCGAAGGCGCGGTCGCCGCGATGCTCGTGGTTCCGCCGCAGTCGTCGTTCCACTGCGTCGAGCTCGGCGAACGGTCCATGGTCAGCGCCGTCACCCCGGTGAGCAGCCTGCCGATCTGGGAGAACGGCGGCTACTTCGTCCTGCGCCGTGAGGTCTTCGACCACCTGCCCGCGGGCGGTGACCTGGTGGACGGCGCCTGCGCCGAACTGGCCAAGCGCGGCGAGCTGCTCGCCTACCCGTATCGCGGTTTCTGGCAGCCCGCCGACACGGTCAAGGAACGGGCGGCGCTGGAGAACGCCTACCTCTTGGGTGACCGGCCGTGGATGCTCTGGGACTCCGATCGGCCCGCCGACCACGAGGCTCCCTCCGGGCAGACGGCGGCCCGCGTCGGGATCGAACGCTGATGCGCGGGCTGCGACTGACCGACGTTCATGAGGTCGCCGTCCTCGGGGCGCACTGTGACGACATCGCGATCGGCGCGGGCGGCACGCTGCTCTCCCTCTGTCGCGGGGTGCCGGGGCTTCGGGTGACCGCGATGGTGCTCAGCGGCGGCGACACCGGACGGGAGGTCGAGGAGAAGGCGGCGCTCACGGCGTTCTGCCCCGGTGCGCGACTGGACCTGCGGGTGCTCAGGCTCCCGGACGGGCGGGTGCCCGCGCACTGGTCGGTGGCGAAGGACGAACTGGAGCGGCTGCGGCACGACTGCGATCCCGACCTCGTGGTCGGCCCGGCGCCCCATGACCGGCATCAGGACCACCGGACCCTGGCGAGGCTGATGCCGACCGTGTTTCGAGATCACCTCATCCTCGGTTACGAGATCCTCAAGTGGGACGCCGACCTCGCCCAGCCCTCCGTGTACCTCCCGATGACCGAGTCCGTGGCGAAGGCCAAGGCGGAGCTGCTCGTCGAGCATTACCCGTCCCAGCGGTCGCGGTCGTGGTTCCGCACGGAGACGTTCCTCGCCCTGGCCACGGTCCGTGGTGTGCAGTGCGGAAGCACCCATGCCGAGGCCTTCTTCACGAACAAGATCGTTGTGGAGGGAATCGACTCATGCGAGTTCTAGTCACCGGTCACCTCGGCTACCTGGGCGGAGTGATCGTCCCGGTGCTGATGGGCGGCGGGCATGAGGTCGTCGGGATGGACTCCGGTCTCTTCGCCGACTGTCTGCTCGGGCCCGCGGTCGCCGATCCGGGCGGACATCGGATCGACATCCGCGACGCCACGGAGGAGCAGTTCCGGGGCGTGGACGCCGTCGTGCACCTCGCGGCGTTGTCCAACGACCCGCTGGGGCATCTCGCGCCCGAGGTCACCTACGAGATCAACCACCACGCCTCGGTCCGGCTGGCCTGGTTGGCGAGGGAGGCGGGCGTCCGCCGGTTCCTCTACGCCTCGACGTGCTCGGTCTACGGGGCGGCGGGCGACGAACTGGTCACCGAGGAGGCCGCCCTGCGGCCCGTCACCCCGTACGCGGAGAGCAAGGTACGAGTGGAGGACGACCTGCGGGAGCTGGCCGACGAGCACTTCAGCCCGGTCTTCCTTCGCAACGCCACCGCGTTCGGCGCCTCGCCCCGGCAGCGGGTGGACATCGTGTTGAACAACCTCGTCGGGCACGCGATGCTCACCGGGACCGTGCGGGTTCTCTCCGACGGGTCTCCGTGGCGCCCGCTGGTCCACGTCCGCGACATCGCCGCGGCCTTCCTGGCCGCGTTGGAGGCACCGCGTCCCGCCGTGCACGCCGCCGCGTTCAACGTCGGGATCGCGACGAACAACCTGACCGTCGCGCAGATCGCGGAGCGGGTGGTGGCGGCGGTGCCGGGCTCCACGCTGCTCATCACCGGGGAGAACGGCCCCGACCCTCGGTCCTACCGCGTGGACTTCAGCCGAATTCGGGAGCGACTGCCTGCCTTCGCGCCGCGCTGGTCGGTCGGCGACGGTGCCGAAGAGCTGTATGCCACCTATCAGGCCTACGGCTTGACCTGGGCGGACTTCCACCAGCGCTTCACCAGGCTGGCCTGGCTGACCGGCCTGGCCGAGGCAGGCAGGCTCGCGGAGGACCTGCGCCCCGCCAAGTTCGCCTCGGCGCGATGAGCGTGCGGAGGGCGGTCCCGCCGTCGGCGGCCCGGTCAGCCGACGGTCCGCCGCCGGGTTCTTCGCGAGGCCGAGGTCCGCGCATCGTGCCGTCGTGGCCCGACTCAGCCGGCCGCCGGCCTGCGTACCGCTCGGCTTCGGATCTCGCCATCGTGCATGGTCTGCTTGCGAAGGCCGTGGTTCGGGCCGGTCCGACGCCTGCTCGGACTCACCTCGTCGCCGTGACCGCGTCAGCCGAGGGCGGTACGCAGGTCGGCCCAGGACCCCGCCGCCCGATCACGGTCACTGAGCACGCTGACCGGCAGCGGCCAGTCGATGCCCAGCTGCGGGTCGTCGTAGCGCACGGCGAGGTCCGCCGCCGGATCGTGCTCGGCGTCGATCCGATAGCACACGTCGGCCTCGTCGGTGAGCGCCTGGAAGCCGTGCAGCAGACCTGCCGGGACGAACAGATGCGCGAAGTCGCGGTCGTCGAGTCGGAACACGGCATGCCGACCGAAGGTCGCCGAGCCGGGACGGGCGTCGACCAGCACGTCGTGGACCGCACCTCGGGCGCAGCGCACGAGCTTCGACTCGCCGTGTCCCGACCGACCGTGCAGACCACGCAGCACTCCGCGTCGGGACCGGGACTGCGAGTCCTGCCGGAAACGGCTCGCGTCGATGCCGTGGTCGGCGGCGACGGCGATGTCGAAGGTCCTGGTGAACAGGCCGCGTCGATCGTGTCGGGGCTCGGGAAGGAACAGCAGGACACCGGGCAGATCGCTCGAGACCACTCGCATCCCGTCATTGTCCAGGATCGGTGGTCACGGTGAGTGCGCACTACTGTCGATACTGTGACGCCGGTGGGCTCGAGGTCGTGCTGGACCTCGGCGATCAGCCCGCCTGTGACGACTTCCCCCTGCTCACCGACACTCGGCCCGATCCGTTGTACTCCCTGCGGATGGGCATGTGCACCGCGTGCGGACTGGCCCAGCTCCTCGAGGACGACACGACCGCCGATGAACCACGCGGCATCGAATCCCATGCCCTCGTCCGGCAGTCCGAACAGGCCGTGGCCAGGGCCGCCGCCGCGGGGCTGCTGCCGAAGTCCGGCCGATTCGCCGAGTTCGGCAGTCCGCACGGCGGCTCCTGGGCCGGTCCGTTGTCGGACCGCGGTCTGATTCCGGCCGAGCCGGGTGAGCCCGCGGACCTGGTGCTGGACTGCTTCGGCCTGATGCACGAGCCCGCCCAGGCCGCCGCGCTGGCCCGCCGGGTCGACCGGCTCGCCGAGGGCGGGACCCTGCTCGTTCAGTTCCACTCCCTCGCGGCGATGCTGCGTGACGGCGAGTGGAACGTGCTGCGTCACGGCCATCACGCCTACTACTCGACGCCCGTGCTGGTGAACATGCTGGAGACGGTCGGGCTGGTGGTCCGGCGGGCCTGGACCTTCGACCTCTACGGCGGGACGGTGTTGCTGGCCTGCACTCGCGAGGGCAGGCAGTCCGACGGCGTGACCGCACTGGTGCGGGAGGAACGGGCGTTCGGCGTGCTGGACGCCGGCCAGGTGGGCCGGCTGCAACTCGCCATGGAGCGCGGCGCCCTGGAGCTGTGGTCCTGGCTGGAGCAGGCCTCGGGCAGCGGGTTGCGCATCCTCGGCTACGGCGCGGCGTCGCGATCGGTCGCACTGCTCTGCGCGGCGGGAGCAGGCCCCGGCCTGCTGCCTGCCGTCGTCGACGCCGCGGAGTCCAAGCACGGCAGGCGATTGCCGGGCGTCGGCATCCCGGTCGTGGGGCCGGAACGGCTGCGCGGCGACCGGCCGGACCTGGTGCTGCTGTTCGTTCCCGACCTGCTCGCCGAGGTCCGCGCCGCCTACCCGGAGGTCGAGGCCGCAGGCGGCCGTTGGGTGCGTGCCGACCACATCGGACTGGGCATCCGGGTCCCACTCGCCCGCGGTGCCGAGCCGTCGGTACTGGAGATGAGGGAGAGCTGATGAACGAGCACCCGCCTGTCCCCCGAACTCGGGCTCCCGGATTCATCGGGTCCGCCGCCCCGCCGGTCACCGTGGGCCTGCCGGTGTACAACGGCGAGGACTTCCTCGAACGGGCCCTCGATTCGCTGATCGGCCAACAGGGCGTCGACTTCGAGATCCACATCGCGGACAACCACTCGACCGACGCCACCGAGGAGATCTGTCGCGACTACGCGGCACGCGACGACCGCGTCCGCTATATCCGCCGCGGCAGCGACATCGGCGTGATGGCGAATCACAACCAACTGGTCCAGCAGGCCCGCAGCCCGTTCTTCGCGTGGTCGGGACACGACGACGTCTGGCTGCCCGACCGGCTCCGCCGTTGCCTGGACGCGCTCCTCGCCGAGCCTGCCGCCGTGCTCGCCAGCACGTCGGCGACCGAGATCGACGCGGCCGACCAGCCGGTGGGCAGCTGGCACAACCAGTGTCGCGTGGACCATCCCGACCCGGTGACCAGGTTGTTCGACCTGCTGTCCGTGCGGCATCACAACTACTACTGCTACGGGTTGATTCGTCGGACCGCGCTCGTCGAGACGATGCTCAATCCGCCGATCAAGGCGGGCGACCGGGTGCTGATCGCCGAACTGGCCCTGCGCGGACCGTTCGTCGACATCACCGACGAACTGCTGTTGCACCGCATGCATTCCGGACGGATCAGCCAGAGCGTCGGGCCCCGCGAGTTCTACCGCAGTCAATGCGGCGACCACGCCAAGACCATCGTGCTGCCCAACGTCGAGGAGGGCCGCTGGTTCCTCCGCGCGGTGCTGCGATCCCCGCTGCCGACGAGGGAACGGGCGCGTGCGCTCTACGCCCTGCGGCCGTGGCTGCGCGACAACGCGATGCCGATGGCGCGAAACCTGGCTCGGGCGGCGGTCGATGGTGCCCGGCTGCTCGCGGACGGCTCCCGGAGCGGGCCGAGGAGGTAATAGTGATCAGGGAGGAATCCGGGACCGTCTGTGCCGAAGCCAGGGCCGAGCGCATGGCCAGGGCGGCGCGGACGGCGACGGCGGTCGGCGGCCGGCTGCGGCAGGCACCTCCCGCGGACCCGCCGCCGGCGTCGGGCATGGACGCCGTGCAGATCGTCCGGGTGCTGCGGAGGCGGTGGCGGCTGACGACCGCGCTGATCACGGTGCTGCTGGCGCTCTGTGCCGCGACGGTGTTCCTCGTGCCCGTCCAGCATCGGGTGACCGGGGTGCTGCTGGTGCTCACCCAGCCGGGCCCCGAGGGCGGCAATCCGTACGCGCAGGTCGACCGGGCCCAGGCACAGGCCGCCGGGCTGGTGGTCACGGTGCTCGACGCGCCGAGGACGCGCGCGGAACTGGCGGCGGCGGGCGCCGTAGGCGACATCGAGGTGTCCAACGAGGACGGGCAGCTCGCCGAGGACAGCCCGTTCCTCACGGTCACCGTGACGGCGGCCGAACCCGACGCCGCGTTGCGGACCAGCGCGATCGTCATCGATCGGGCCCGCGAGGAGCTGACGCGTCGACAGGACGCCTCGGGCGTCGCACCCGGCGATCGGGTCGTGCTCAGCGAGGTGCTGCCCGCCGACCTCGCCACGACCACCCGCGCCTCGCAGTTGCGCGCGGTGGTGCTGGTGTTCGGGCTCGGACTGGCCGCGGTGATCGGCGGCGTCCTGGTGTACGACCGCGTCAGGGCGGCTCGGTCGGCGGACGGGTCCGCGAGTCCACCACGAGGTCAGTACTCGCGGTGACCTCTCGACTGCTCGTCCGCTCCGCCCCGTCGCCCCGGCCGACGGCGGGCCTGATCGTCGTGCGACCCGCGCTGCTGCTCGCCGTGTTCGCGCTGGCGCTGGCGCTCCCGCAGACCGCGGTCCTGGCGGGTGTCGGCGGGGCGCTGACACCGGCACGCCTGGTGGCCTGCGCGGCACTCGGCTGGTGGCTGCTGGCTCGACTCGTCGGCGGTCTCGGACTGCGGACCAGCCGAAACCGGGTGCGCGGCGCGGCGATGCTCTTCCTCGTGCTGCTCGCAGCCGCCCACGCGGGCGCGTCGGCCGGCGGCATCCCGACGGAGCTGTTCGCGGCCTCGGACCGGCACGTGGTGCTGATCCTGCTGGCCTTCGGGGTGCTGCTGCTGGCCTGTGACGGACTCGCTGATCAACGGTCTGTTCGTGTCGTGCTCGCCGCCCTGGTCCTGGGCACGGCCGCGTCGGCGGCGGTGGCCGTCATCCACTTCGGGCTCGGAGTCGACCTGCGCCCGGTGCTCGTGCCGCCGGGACTGGAGCTCCAGGGACTCTGGGACGCGGATCTGGCTCGCGGTGGTCTGCTGCGGGCCATGGGCCTGGCCAACCACCCGATCGAGCTCGCCGGGCTGTGCGCCCTGGTACTGCCGCCCGCGTTGTATCTGTCCTGGTACGCCAGGCGTCGACTGGTGTGGCGGTGCTGTTGCGTCCTACTCGTGTTCGGTGCGTTGACGACGATCTCGCGTACCGCGCTGCTCGGCATCGCCGTCGTGGCGGTGCTACTGCTGCCCGTGCTGGGTCTGCTGCGCTGGACGCTGCTCGGCACGGCGCTCGCGGCGTTGCTCGGTGTCGCCGTCCTCTACCGGCCCAGGCTCGGCGCGGTACTGCACCGCACCGTCCTCGGTTCTCCCACCGACAACAGTGTGCAGGCCAGGCTGAACGACTACGCCTACGTCTCGGATCGGCTCGCCGCCGCGCCGCTGAGCGGGCAGGGCTTCGGCACGTATCTCGCCCCGCCGCAGCCTTATCTGGACAACCAGTACCTGTTGACCTCGGTGGAGTCCGGGCTTCCCGGCGTGGTCGGTCTGGTCGCCCTGCTGACGGCGGCCATGACGGCGGCCTGGGCGACCTGGCGGCGGCCGGAACGTCCGTCGTCTCGGGAGGGCGACGCGGGTTCGTCGTCCGGCCGGCCGGCGATCGGCGGGCCGGGGCGGCCCGGCGGCTCGGAGCGCGCCGCGGCGGGCTGGGCGGTCCTCGCCTCGACGGTCGTCGGCGCGCTGTGCCTCGGCACGTTCGACGCGCTGGCCTTCCCACAGTTTCTCGGCTCGTTCTTCCTGCTGATCGGCGTGGCGGGGGCACTGCTCGCGTCACGCCACGACTCGAATTCGATGACAGGGGGTCTGTCCGATGCGCGCTGAGCTCGCGGACGGAACGGTCTTGGTCGCGGTGGTCACCTACAACTCGGAGCGCGACCTGCCCGCGTTGCTGGGCAGCCTGCCCGCCGCCATGGACGGCCTGCGTGGTTGGCGGTTGATCGTGGCGGACAACGGCTCCACGGACGACACGGTCGGGCTGGTGGGCAGACTGGCGCCGTACGCACAGGTGGTGACGAACGAGGCGAACCTCGGGTATGCGGCCGGGGTGAACACCTGCCTCGCGTTGGCGCGGGAGGGCGAGGCCGTCCTCGTGCTCAACGCCGACGTCTATCTGACGCCGCGAGCCGTGCCCGCGCTGCTGGCCGCGTGCGCGGACCCCGCGGTCGGCATGGCCGTCCCCCTGGTCCGGCGGCCCAACGGGGTACGGGAGGCGACGCTGCGGCGGCGGCCTACCGCGCTCCGGCAGTGGGGCGAGGCGCTGCTGGGCGGCGTGGCGGGTCGGATACCCGCGCTCGGCGAACGAATCACCCCGGGCGCGGTGATCGAGGCGGACTGGGCCAACGGCGCGGCCCTGCTGATGCCGTCCAGGGTGGTGTCGCGGATCGGCTGGTGGCGGGAGGACCTGTTCCTCTACTCCGAGGAGGTCGACTACTGCAGGCGCGTCACCGATGCGGGCTGGCGGATCAGGCAGGTGCCCTCGGCCGTCGTCTATCACCGGGGCGGCGCCTCCACGACGGCGCCGGAGCTGTGGGCACAGCTGGTCACGAACCGGGTGGTGCACCTGGCGAGGTGGGAGGGCCGGGGCGCCGCGCGGCTCGGCTGGCTCGCGTTGGTGGTCGGTTCGCTGCTGCGGCTTCCGCTCTGCCGCGCCACGCATCGACGTGCCCTCGGCGCACTGCTGCGTGGCCGGTCGCGGCTGGTACGCGGCCTGCCGTCGTACCCGGCGACGGGCGGCAGGCCGCCTGCTCGCGTGGTCGTCGAGGAGACGGGAGCACGGCCGTGAGCGCCCGGCACCGTGCGCTGCCGAGGGTGGCCAAGGACGTCCTGCGCAGGCTGATCGGGCGCAACGTGGTGGCCGAGCGCTGGTGGCGGCTGCGCTTCGCCGCGCGGCGCCGGGCCGACCGGCGGGCCGAGGAGGCGGAGGTGCGCAGGCTGCGACCGCTGCTGCCCCGGCTTCCCGCCGCCGAGGTCGTCGTGGTGATCCCCACCTATCGACGTCCGGAGCGCCTCGCCCGCGCCGTGCGGAGCGTCCTCGATCAGACGGTCACCGACGTCGAGATCATGGTGGTCGACGACGGCGGCGGAGAGCTCGGCGTCCTCCCGGACGATCCGCGGCTCACCGTGCTGACGCTCGCGGCCAATCACGGCAGCTGTGGGCTGCCTCGCAATGTGGCGATACGGCTGTCCCGATCACCCTTCGTCGCGTTCCTGGACGACGACAACACCTGGCGCCCCGATCACCTGGAGCGGACGCTGCGGCAGCTGCACGCCGGCTCCGGCCTGGTGTACACGGCGGTGCGGCGAATCCGAGAGGACGGTTCGCAGCTTGACGTGCTGGGCCGGGACTTCTCCCGGCGCGCGCACTCCGACGACTCCTGGGTCGACGCGAACTCGATCGTGGCCAGGCGGTCGGCCCGGCTGCGTTTCGATCCGTGGGCGAGGCCGAAGTGGGTCAATCCCAAGGAGGACTGGGAGCTGGTCCACCGGCTGTCCCGCCGGGTCGTGGTGACCTACGTCCCCGTGGTGACCGTCGACTACGCGGTCCACGACGGGAGCTATTTCACCGAGTGGCATCGCGTCCCGGAGGACGTGATCCGCGAGCATCAGCGCGACGAGCGGACGCCGTCGTGATCGGCGGGCGGCACGGGCCGGGCGTCCGTCGGGCGCCGGGCGACGCGCTCGGCTCATTCAGATCACGTGCCGACCGGCGTCCGGGCGCCGACTGCCGTGGAAATGCCTGCCGCCATCGGCTCGCCGGTCGCGGCCGGGGCGTGTGTTCCGCAGTCCGCGGCCGTCCGCGCGAGCGGCGGGGTGATGCGGGCGCCGGCCGAGCAAGGAGTCGATGGTGAGCGTCCACGCGGGAGGCGGACCCGCCGGGGGCTCCGAGACCGAGCCGCCGGGGAAGACCGCGGGAGAGGCTTCCGAAGGGCGGGCCCGGCGGGACACCCGCTCCCTCGGCGGCCGGTTCCGCCGCGGTCTGCGGCTGAGCCTGCTCAACACGGTGTTGTCCAGGGCGGGCACCTTCCTGCTGGGCATGCTGCTGGCCAGGCTGCTCGTTCCGGAACAGTTCGGCGTGTACGCCGCCGCACTCGTCGTCGCGCAGCTGTTGTTGACGGTCAACGACCTCGGGGCTGCCGCCGCCCTGGTACGTCGCCCGGACGCCCCTGTTCGGGCGACGTCCGATCCGACGTCCGCCCGGCCCGAGGCGGGGGCCTCCGTCGGGCTCGCGGCGGTGCACGGCGGCCCCGATCGGCTTGTCGCGGGCGACCCTCGTGCGGTCGAGGCAGCCGTCGAGACGGGGGCCGACGCCCCGCGTTCCGCGGACGAGACGTCCTCGTCGAGGGACGCGGAGACGACGGGCGTCGACGGAGTCGGCGCCGAGGCGGTCGAGGCCGACGCGATCGACGCCGTGCTGCCCACCGCGTGGACGCTGTCGGTGCTGTGGGGCGCGGTCGGCGCGGTGATCTGCCTGGTCTCCGCACCCTGGCTCGCCGATCTGCTGGGCAGCCCCGCCGCGACGGATCTCATCCGGGTCATGGCGGTGACACTCCTGCTGGACGGGTTCGCCTCCGTGCCCGCCGCGATGCTGACCAGGGAGTTGCGGCAGGCACGGCGGCTGGTGGCGGACGTGTCCGGCATGGCGGTGAATCTCACCGTCACCACGCTGCTCGCCCTCGGCGGCCTGGGACCGTGGGCGCTGGTGATCGGCAACGTGACGGGGACGGTGGTGACCGTCGTGCTGGTCATGGGCCTGGCTCGGGTCTGGCCGCGGTTCGGCTTCGACCGCGCCCATGGCGCCGAGATCACCCGGTGCGGCGCGGCGATGCTGGGCGCCTCGGTCCTGCTGGTCGTCGTCCAGGCCACGCCGCAGGCGGTGACGGGCAGCCTGTTGGGCGCGGGCACTCTCGGGTTCTTCTATCTCGCTTCCAACATGGCGAACTGGCCCGCGGTCCTGGTGTCGGCCACCGTCGAGCGGGTCGCTCTGGCCACCTTCTCCCGTGCCAGGGACGCGGGTCACGATCTGTCCCGCGCGGTGTCGGCGGTGCTCGGACTGGTGTGTGCCGTGGTGCTGCCCGGCGGGGTCGCGCTGGCGATCCTGGCCGAGCCGCTGATCGAGGTGGTCTACGGGCCTCGGTGGTCGCTCGCCTCGGCGGCGCTGTCCGGCCTCGCGTTGGTCTCGGTCGCCAGGGTGATCGCGGAGCTGGTCTTCTCCCTGTTGATCGCCGTCGACGCGATGGCCTCCTCCGTGCTGCTGCTCGCCTGTTGGGCGGCGGCATCGATTCCCGCGACGATCTGGGCGGCACAGGTGTGGGGGTTGGCGGGCGTCGCTTGGGCGCAGGCCTCCGCGGCGTTGCTCGTCGCCCTCCCGATACACCTGCTGGCCCTGCGCCGGGCACGGGTCTCGCTGCGCACCGTGGTCGGCGGTGCGGCCGTCCCGCTGTTCTCGGCGCTGGGCTGCGGCGCGGTCCTGACGGGACTGCGTGGCCTGGGACTGCCCGTGCTGATCGAGATACTTCTCGGCGGACTGGTCGTCGGCGCGGTCGTCACCGGCGGCGTGCTGCGCGCCCAGCACCGGGTCACCGCCGCCCTGGGCACGACCGGTACGACAGCGGCCGAGACGCCTGCGTGGGACGGCTCGGTGCGGGACGGCTCCTCACCGGACGGTTCGGTGCCAGGCGGGTCGGCCCGAGGCGACGCGGCGCGGGACGGCTCGGGGATCGGCGGCTCCGCGATCCCCGCGGACGTGACTCCGGCAGGTGTGACTCCGGCAGACGCGGTCCCGCCGGCTGAAGTCCCGCCGGGCGTGGTCCAGCAGGTCCGAAGCGCCGCCGGGGCGGCACGACCGGAGGCTGCCTCGGGCGATGCCACGCGATGAGGCCTTCCCCGCACCGGTCGCGGTGCAGGGGAGCCCGGCCACACGGAAACCGAAGATTCTTCACTCTCCGGAGTGATGTCGACGCTACCAGTGAGGTTCGATGGAAAGCCGGGGTACCAGAGGGGCAGCGACTGGAAGCGGTCGGCGGAGCGGGAGGTCCAGGATGGTTCGCTATGCCAAGGCAGTGATGGTGTTCGCCCCGGTGCTGAGCCTGTTCGGCTGGTGGGACGACGACGCCCGACTTCCCAGGCCGTCACCCGCGCAGGAGACCGTGGAATCCGTCTCCATCGACTTCGACTTCGAGCGCTGGTGGCCCTTCGGCGAATCCTGGCCGTTCTTCACCCTGCCGTCGGTGCCCGGACCACCGGCGACACCGGACGTCGAGCCGGCCCCGACACCGGACGACCCGGCCCCGCCCGTCACTCAGACGCCCGCGGACTCGACTGTTCCCGCGCTGGCCGACTGGCCGCAGTGGCTGGGGTCCGATCGGGACCCGGCGGAGATCACCGGATTCAACGGCTTCTACGGCGACCAGTGGACCGGGGTGCATCAATGGGTCAGCCAGAATCCGCGCGACCCGCTGGCCGTGCTGCTGAACAGGGAGGTCGCCTCGCAACCGGTCGCCTACTGGGTGGCGCGAGGGTCAGGTCCTGAGCTGAGCGCCTTCGTCGCGGCGGCGGCAGACGAGGACAAGGTGCCCGTCGTGGTGGCCTACAACATCCCCTATCGGGACTGCGGCCAGCACTCCTCCGGCGGCGCGACCAGCGCTCGCGACTACCGGGACTGGATCGACCGGGAACTGGTGCCCGCCTTCGGCGACCACGCGGCCATGTTGATCCTGGAGCCGGATTCCCTCATCCACCTTGCCTGCCTGTCCGCGGACCTCCAGGAAGAGCGACTCTCGCTGCTCTCCTACGCCGTCGAGATGCTGGCGGAGCACGCGCCCAACACCGCCGTCTACCTCGACGGCGGCGACGGGGTCCACAACTCGCCCGCCGAGATGGCGCCACGGCTCGCGGCCGCGGGCATCGAGAACGCCCGGGGCTTCGCGGTGAACGTCTCGAACTACAACACCGACGAGCGGACGACCGAGTTCGCGAACGAGATGCGTCGACTGTTGAGCGCGGACCACGACGTCGAGGCCGGCTACGTGGTGGACACCAGCCGCAACGGGGCAGGCCCCGGCGACGACTGGTGCAACCCGCCCGACCGCAGGCTGGGCGAGCCGCCGAGGCTCGCGACCGAGGACGAGGCCGCCGACGCCCGACTCTGGATCAAGCACCCCGGAACCTCCGACGGCGACTGCGGCATCGGCCGAGGCACGGCCTCCGGCGAGTTCTCGGCCGACATCGCGCGCGAACTGCTGTCGCTGAACTGACTCCGCCGCCGACGCCCGCCGGTCAGCACCACAGACCGGCGGGCGTCGTCCATGCTGAGCGGCTCTCGGCCCACGGCACGACCGGGGGAACGTGCTCGCCGCGTCGCCAGCGCTGAATCGCCTCCGCCGTCTCGGCCGGATCGTCCGCGATCAGCCATGGTCCGGCCGGGTCGATGGCCTCGGCGAGGGCGGCGGGCAGCACCGATGCCACCCCGTGCTCCGCGGCCTCCAGGACCTTGACGCTGATACCGGTGGCGGCGCCGAAGCGGGGAACCACGACCAGCCCGACCCGGCGGTAGAAGTCCGAGACCGCCTCGACCGGACCCGCGGCCCGCACCCGAGGGTGATCGGCGAAGGCCTCGGTGCCCCGCCCGGCCAGTACGTAGTCGAGCCGCACGTCCAGCTCGTCGAGCCGCCGATGCACGGGGCCGAGGAGCGCCGCCAGTGCCCTCGCGTTCGGCGGCCAGGCCGCCTTGCCGATGAAGCCGATCGTGTTGGGAGCCGTCGCCGCTCGCAGACGATCCGAGGCTCGCGGGCACAGCGGCACCGAGATCGGCTGCGCGGACACCCCCCAGGCGTCGAGGCGCTCGGCGTCGAGACGGGACAGCGCGTAGACCTTGCCGGGCCTGCCGAGCAGTCGCCGCTCGGCCCGATCGAGTCGGGCGGCCTCGCCGAGCAGCCGCAGCCCCCGCGGCGAGTGCTCCCTGGCGATGACGGTCTCCACGTTGTGCGCGATGTGCGCCGCGATCTCGACGCGCGCATGCTCGGCCAGCAGCAGGCCGGGCCAGCCGCTGGTGATCACCCGACGGCCCTTGGCGCGTGCCTGAAGCAGCGACACCGCATCGGCCCAGCCGGGAAAGGCGGTGAACTTGCGGCTCAGGTAGGGCTCGCCGCTCACCAGCATCCCGAGGGCGATCCGAACCAGCCTGCCCGCATCGCTTCGGACCTCGAGAGGAACGCGGCCCGCCGATCGGATCGGGATGCCGTGTGCACGGATGCCCACGGCGGGCGACGAATCGGAACCGACGGCCGCCCGAGGCACGGTCGGCGCGATCCGCTCCATCGGCAGGCGACGTTCGCCGGGCGGTCCGGTCACGCTGACGATCTCGAGTTCGTGTCCCTCCGCCCGCAGCGCGGCGAGCAGCCGACGATCAACCCAGCCGCTGCCGCCCAGGTCCGATCGATCCGGAGGATAGGTGCCGACGAAGCAGACTCGCATCAGTGGTCCTCTCCGACTCCGTGTCCGTTCGCCGTGTCGGGCAGCAGGCGTTCGCGTGGATCGTGCGAGCGCTGCCCGACCCGGCCGGGCTCGCCGTCCTGCCTCGGGGAGGGCGTGACGGACCCGGGAGCCGAGTCGGCGTGGTCCGTCGGCGGTCGGGCCGGGGCCCACAGTTCGCGGGCGACCCTGGCGAGGAACAGCGGACCCCCCAGGACATAACGCCGAAACAACCGGTGGGGCTCGCGACAGAGGCGGAAGAGCCATTCGATTCTCAGGCGGCGCATCCAGCGCGGTGCGCGGGGCACTCGTCCCGACGCGAAATCGAGGAAGGCACCGACGGCCACCCCGAGTCGCGCTCCTGTCGCGGGCAGATTCCGGGCGAGCCACAGCTCCTGCCGGGGATTGCCCATTCCCACCACGAGCACGTCCGCCCCGCTGGCCTTGATACGTGCGACTACCGCGGCCTCGTCCGACGCCGGGGGGAACCCCGGCAGGCTGCCCGCCGATCGCAGACCGGGAATGCGTTCGGTCAGGGCCGCCGCGGCTCGGGCTCCGACGTCGTCCTCCCCGCCGAGGAAGAAGACGCTCAGTTCCCGGTCGGCGGCCAGCCGCAGTATCTCGGGGGTGAAGTCCGTGCCGTTCAGGTTCGCCGGAAAGGGCGTGCCGTGCCACCGGGCCGCCGTCGCCATCCCCGATCCATCGTTGAGCACGAGGTCGGCGTCGCGGAGTACCCGGTGGTACGCCGGTTCGGCCGTGGCGACGTTCGCGGAGTGCGCGTTGACGTAGCAGAGCAGCGCGGGGCCGGTCTGGTCGAGCAGCCTGGCCACCTCGGCGCGGGCCTGGACAGGCGTCAGCCGGGCCACCGGGATGCCGAGGATAAGCGCCGTAGGAATATCCGAAGGCATGGCTGAATCGTGCCCGCACACGAGAAGTGCCGACGATTGCCGTGCCCTCATCAGATCAAGTGACCCCTATCGGGGTAGAAGTGGCCGATTTTTCATTTCGCTGAGTGTCTATATTCCGACATCAGGGTGGGATGTCTGGGCATTGGAGTAAGAGCGAAGATGGTGACATGGCCGCACGAGAACGTATCGAGCCTTCCTTCGCCCGATCAGAACTGCTGCAACGACGGCTCCACGAGCTGGTGCCCGGCGGGGCACACACCTACGCACGCGGTTCCGATCAGTATCCGGAGGGAATGGCGCCCGTCCTGGTTCGAGGATCGGGTGCTCGAGTATGGGACGCCGACGGGAATCGGTTCGTCGAATACGGCATGGGGCTGCGGTCGGTGACCCTGGGCCATGCCTGTCCGTCGGTGGTCGAGGCTGTCCGGCAGGCCGTCGCCGACGGCACCGGGTTCACCCGCCCGACCACACTCGAACTCGCCGCCGCCGAGGACTTCCTCTCCCTCGTCCCCGGCGCCGACATGGTGAAGTTCGCCAAGAACGGCTCGGACGCCACGACGGCCGCCGTGCGGCTGGCCAGGGCCGCCACCGGTCGGGAACTGGTCGCCGTCTGCGCCGACCAGCCCTTCTTCTCCGCCGACGACTGGTTCATCGTCGGCGTCGGGATGAACGCGGGCATCCCGGCCGCCGCCCACGCCACGACGGTGCGATTCCGCTACAACGATCTCGAGTCACTGCGCGCACTGCTCGACGAGCACGACGGCCGCATCGCCTGCGTCCTGCTGGAGGCCGCCACCGCACTGACCGAGCCCGCCCCCGGCTTCCTGGCCGGCGTGCGTGAACTGTGCGACCGAACCGGCACGGTGCTAGTCTTCGACGAGATGATCACCGGCTTCCGCTGGGCGACCGGCGGGGCGCAGGCCGTCTACGGGGTGACGCCCGACCTCTCCTGCTTCGGCAAGGCGATGGGCAACGGGCTGCCGATCTCGGCGTTGGCCGGGCGCCGCGAACTGATGGAACTGGGCGGGCTCGCCACCGACGAACACCGGGTGTTCCTGCTCTCGACCACGCACGGAGCCGAGACCGTGTCGCTCGCGGCCTTCCGCGCCGTGGCCGCGGCCTACCGCCGCGACGACCCGGTCGGCGTGATGGAGCGCCAAGGCGCCGCCCTGGCGGCCGGGGTGAACCGGGCCGCCGCCGAGCTGGGCGTCGCCGACTTCGTCGCCGCCGTCGGCAGGCCCAGCTGTCTGGTCTTCACCACCCGGGACGCATCGGGTCTGCCCAGCCAGTCGTTCCGCACCCTGTTCCTCCAGGAACTGCTCAGAAACGGTGTCCTGGGCCAGTCCTTCGTCATCTCGGCCGCGCACACCGACGACGACGTCGCCGCCACTGTCGAAGCCGTGGCCCGTGCACTGGACGTCTATCGAAAAGGCCTGGAATCGGGGCTCGACGGGCTGCTGAGGGGCAGACCGGTGGCGCCGGCGCTGCGCAGTCACGCGGCGCCCCGACGACTTCGCCGATGACGGCGGCGGACGGCGCCGAGGGCAGGGAACGGACACGGACGTCGGCGGCTCGGCGCCTCTCCTGCCACCGACCAGCCCGATCGTGACGTCGGAGCGGCGTCTCGCTCGAGCATCCTGCGTACCGGCTCGGACGGTGCGAGACGGTGACGGCGTGGGGTGCCCGCCACGCGACCCTCGGGAACCGGACCGCCGTGAGCGCGTGCGTCGGTGACGGGCAGACTCGGAGCTGGCGACGTCGTCGATCGGGCGGCCGGCATCCGTTCCCGAGCACGGCATCCCCGCTGCGTCGCCGCCGGAGCGCCCGGTGCGGGCGAGCCGCCGACCTCGGAAGATCAGCGCAGGACCACTCGCACGAGACTCTGATCATCGTGGCGTTTGGCCCGGGGCCACCGCCGTCCGTCCGGGTCGGACTCCTCGGCGGCCCGCACGTCGTCCAGCACCGTCTGGACGCCCGCCGACCCGGCCCGATCGGCCAACGCGGTCCAGTCGGGGAAGAGACCGTAGTCGTCCACCCCGCAGGAGACTCCGTCGCTGGCCAGGAACACCTCCCGCACCGTCGACCTCGGCCAGCTCGCCACCACCGCCTCCCAGGCCGCCGCGGGCAGCGCCTCGGCCACCCAGAATCCGCCGGGCACATTGCGCAGGCGCGCCGTCCGACCCATCGCGGCGCCCAGCGCCTCCCGATGCCCGGTGCCGAAACCGCCGCCCGTGCGCAGGCGCTCCCGGAAGCCGCCGGCGGGCGTCGTGTGCTCGGCCGTGCTCGAGTCGGGTCGTCCCGCCGCTCCCGGGGAATCGGGAACGGACGGTCCACGAGAACGGCGCAGGCCCGCCAGCCTGCCGTCGGTCACCGGGCGGACACCCGAGTCGGTGAAGGCCACCACCGGACTGTCGGCGAGCACCAGGGCTTCCACGAGGTCCTCGTCCCAACGCAGCAGCGCGACCGTGCTCGACGGCGAATCACCGGGGACGAGGTCGTACGTCGCCACCAGCGTCGAGATCGCCTCGGCCAGCACAGCACGCAGATCGACGCCGTGAGCGGGCAGTCTGCTCGCGAGTTCGTTCGCGAGCCGCTCGGCGTACCAGCCGCCGTCCCGTTCTCTGGGTGTCAGCGTGGTCGCCCCGTCCAGCAGGACGACCGCCTGCGGCAGCACGATCACACGGTCTTCGGAGCGCACGGTGCCCGGCCGTTCGGCCACCTCGACAGTCGGCATCGGCTCACCCTACGGCGGCGGGCGCCGCGAATCCGGCCGGCTCGACGCGGACTCTCACGGCGTCCGTGCGTCCCAGCGGCCGTCAGTCCGAGGACGTCGTACAGCGATGGTCCGGGGCGGGCGGGGTCGTCGACCCGGGGTCGACGGGCGCCGGTGCGGGGGACGGTGCGGGGGACGGCTTTACGACGGCGTCCTCGGGCCGCGGCGTCGCCGTCGCCGCCCCGTCGCGCGGCCGTCGGACGGTCGGACGGGAGCGGACGGCCACGAGAGGCAGGAAGAACTGGGTGACGGGCCCGATGGCCACGGCATAACAGACCGTGCCGAGGCCGAGCGTGCCGCCGAGGAGCCAACCGACGGTGAGCACGAGGACCTCGATGGCCGTGCGCACCAACTGCACCGAACGGCCTGTCCGTTCGGCCAGCCCCGTCATCAGACCGTCGCGGGGACCCGGGCCCAGTCGGGCGCCGACATAGGTCGCGGTGGCCAGGCCGTTCAGCACCACCCCGGTGACCAGGAAGATCGACTGCACGACCACGGTCCGCGGCGTGGGCAGGACGGCCAGGGCGGCGTCCACCACCAGGGCGATGACGAGGATGTTCGCGACGGTCCCGATGCCGGGACGCTGCCGCAGCGGTATCCAGGCCAACAGTACGAGGCCGCCGGTCAGTGCGGTGACCTGGCCGAAACTCAAGCCGAGTCTGCCCGAGAGACCCTCGTGCAGCACGTCCCAGGGCGGCAGGCCGAGGCCGCTGCGCACCATGACGGCCATGCTCGCCCCGTAGAGGACGAGACCGGGTATCAGCCGGGCCGCTCTGGACGCAGGCCGATCGCCCAGGGGAAGTGTGGAGAGATCAATACGGGAGCCGTTCGCTGCCATGTCGCCATCCTGCGCGGCTATGGCCTGCTGTATCTCGGGCCAATCGGGAAGAATTGGCCTCATGTCGACTGTATTGCCGCCGGGTAGCCGCATCTCCGGGACCCGCCTCGCCGCCCTGCTCGGACCATGGCGGGACGGCAGCGGCCGACAGGGCACGGCGCGGCTCGCCGCCTCACTGCGTCAGCTCGTCTTGGAGGGCGCCCTCGTGGCGGGCACCAGACTCCCCTCGGAACGGGAGCTGAGCGCGAGCCTGGCGGTCAGTCGGACCATGGTGACCTCCGCCGTCGACCGTCTCCGCGACGAAGGACTACTGGCCAGCAGGCAAGGAGCGGGAACCTGGGTGACGGTCCAGGCCGCGACGCGGGAGCCGGGCGGCTGGTCCGCGATGTCCGAGCCCGCCCCGCTGGATCTCGCCCTGGCGAGTCCGGCGGCGATACCGGAGTTCCCCGCCGCCGTGGACCGTGCGGCCCGCAGACTCTCCCCTCTCCTGGCGGGCGGCGGACATCAACTGCAAGGGCTGCTTGAGCTGCGTGAGCTGATCGCCGACCGCTTCACTCGGCGTGGCCTCCCCACCGGGCCGGAGCAGATCATGATCACCAACGGCGCTCAGCATGCCTTCGCCCTGGTGTTGCGGATGCTCGTCGGTCCCGGCGATCGCGTGTTGATGGAACAGCCCGGTTACCCCAATGCCTACGAGGCCGTCCACGCGGTGAACGGACGGATCGTGGCCACCGCGCTCCGTGAGGACGGCTGGTGCCTGACCGAGATGGAGGCCGCCGTCCGCCAGGCGGCGCCTCGCCTCGCCTACCTGATGGTCGACTTCCACAACCCCACCGGCCTCCGGATGACGGCGCCGGAGCGACACCGACTGGCAGCGCTGCTTCGACGTACCCGGACCATGGCCGTCGTCGACGAGACCCTCGTGGAACTCGACCTCGATCATGATCCCGCCGTCGTCCCGAGAGCGAAGGTCGCTCCGCCACCGATGGCCGCCCTGGCACCAGACCAGGTCATCACCATCGGATCGACGAGCAAACTGTTCTGGGGAGGGCTCCGACTGGGCTGGGTCCGGACGACTCCCGAACTCGTGCACCGGTTGGGCGCGGCGAGGCTCGGCATGGACCTGGGATCGCCGATCATGGAACAACTCGTGCTCGCCGAGCTCTACGCCGAGGCCTTCACCGACGAGTCCACTGTCGTGACCCGGCGGCTGGCGAGCTTCGCACACGGCCGTGACCTCGCGATGGACCTCGTCCGGGAGCACTGCCCGGGCTGGTCGGTGCGGCGCCCCGCAGGCGGGCTGTCACTCTGGTGCGATCTGGGCGCGCCGATCAGCGTGCGATTGTCCGCCTCGGCGCGCGATCGGGGCGTCCGCATCGTGCCGGGGGATCGATTCGCCGCGCACGGGGGACTGAGACATCGCCTCCGGCTGCCGTACGCCCTGCCACCGGAGCAGCTGCGCGAGGCGATCCGACGACTCGGGCTGGTGGCGGCCGAACTGGCCGACCAAGACGGGCCGGAACACGAGGGGCCCGTTCTGCCGGTGACCTGAGGCGACAGTTCCGACTGATTGGAGACGGCGCTCGAGCGCCACGGCCGACCGCGGCGCAGCGCGGGCAGGCCCGCTCTTCCCCCGGGGATCGCGGGGCGGGCCGAGGCCCGCCCCGCGATCTGCTCACCGGCACGGCCCCTCGACGCGCCGGGGAGGGCCGGCATCACGCCGGCTGTCTCGGATACCCGAACACTGCGTGCTCGGGCGGTGTGAACGATGTCGCCGTCGGCCGGCGGACCGGCCGACGATGTTCATGAACCGGATGCCGACGGATGGCCTTGTCTCGGCCGATCCGCTGTCGGTTCGTCTTCGGCAGGGTCGGCGGAGAGGACTCCTGGCTGCCGGGAAGGGTGCTGACCGGAAGGAGGGATACGCGTGGATCGACGAGTTCGGCGAGGTCCGTGAGCCGCGGGGGTGACGGCTGCCACCACGCCGACGGCCACGCGCGGGACCTGGCCCGCGTCGGCGGACGTCAGTCGGGAGTAGGGGCCGGGCGGCGACTGAGATCGCCGGTCGGGCCGCCGAAGTCGTCCTCGGGAACAGCGGACAGCGTGGGCTCGGGCAGATTCGCCTGGCAGGTCAACACGCCATGGAGGCCGCGTTGCGGCCCGTGGTCCATTCCGACCGATGCCGAGGACGGCATCGCCGGGTTCCCCGCGAACTGCTCCGAACCCGGCGACGCCGGGGACTCCTTCTCGGATGCGGCGGGCGCATCGACCGACGACGGAACGGAAGCCGGCGGCACGCTCGTCACCGCCTGTTCGGAGCCTCCTATCACCGAAGAGTCGAGGCCTGCCGGGCCTCCCTCGGCCGGGGCGGTCGACGCGGACCCGTCGCAGTCCCCAGACCGCTCCGGTGGGCCGTTCTGCGCGTCGTCCTCGAGGGCGGGCCCCGGCGGACGTGGACCATCCGAGGGCGGTGGGACCGGCGAAGACGCCGACAGCGTGGTGGGGAGGAACAGCACCGAGATGTCGACGGATTCCGGCAACAGCACCGAAGCCTGGGACTCCGCCGGCAGAACGGCGGGCAGCTCGGCGAGATCGACGAGGATGCCGGGTCGGGAGGAGCTGATCTTGATGACCGGCCCGGCGGCCAGTCCCGCGCGCAACGGCGTCACGACGTCGTCCAGCACGGTGATCGCCTGGTCACCGAGTCCGGCACCGGAGAGCGAACCGGACAGCGTGGGGACACGGTCCACGTGAGTCTTCAGGCTGTTCGAAGCCGGATCCGTGTCTGCGGGCCTCTCGCCTGACACGGCCTGTCCGGAGACAGCAGGCCGTGACGAGACAGGCCGTGACGAGGCCCCGGCAGGCGACGGGGCGAACGCCGCCCAGGAAGCCGCCGCCCCAGGGGCCGTCGCCTCACCGGGCTGGGCTTCCTCGGCGGGATGCCTCGTCGGAGAGTCCGCCTCGCTCGAGGTCGTCGCCGGCATCGGCGCGTCGAGTACCGCCGCCGAGTGGCCGGGCGCCACCGCCGTCCCGAGGCCGGCTGCGACGGGCGAGGGCGCGTGGCCCGGTTCGGCGCCGAACACCGTCGCCGAGTCCGTGATCGCCGCCGGCTCCGACGGCAGGGCTCCCGTCGCCGGAATCGAGTGCGCAGGGGCCGGGTGTGTCGAATTCGGGCCTGCTTGTGCCGTGTCAGCCGGATTCGTAGGTCGCGGCGTCACGCCTGCCGGCTTCTCGCCTGCCGGGTCCGCGCTGGTCGAATCCTCGCCGGTCGAATCCTCTGCGGTCGCGTCGGTGCCGCCCGAGTCGAACGTTTCGCTCAGACTCGGGCGTGCCTCCACCGAGTTCGTCCCCGCGGACGCCGTACCTACCGCGTCCGCCCCGGCCCCGACCACACCGGTAGGGGGCGCGGCCGCGAGAAGTACCCCGCTGTTCGACGTGGTGCCCTGCGCGGACGCCGCCGACACGTCGTGGTGGGCCGCGCTATTCGCCGCCGAGGCCTCGCAGGTCGGCGGCACCGGCACCGCACTGCTTTCCTCCGGTGCGATACCGCGCGTGTCCGACGGTGGCATCCCCGGCGCGGTGGTCGGTTGATCGTTGTCGATCCCCCCACTGGTGGCCGGGTGCGGCTCACCAGGCACAGCCGCAGGTGCGGGACCCCTGGCGCGGGTCGACGCCCCCGCGTTGTCCGGTCCCGCGTTGTCCGACGACGCCGTGCTCCCGGACGAATCGGCACGTAGCGAGGCGGCCGACACGGTGGCACCGGGCATAACAGTCCGGCTCGCGGATCTGCTGGGATCGCCTGTCAGCTCGACGGCCTCCGCCGTGCCCGCCGATGCGGACAACACCAGCCAGCCGGCTGCCACGATCCCGGCCACGACGGCCAACCGCACCCCGATTCGGCGCAGCCGAAGCCTGTCGCCGTGCTCTGTCGCGGTGCGGAGCACCCTCACCACCACCTGCGGATGACTGGCCTCGTCCCAAGATCACGTGTGATCAGTACGCATTCCCATAGTCGGTGCTTCGTCGGTCGATCACGAGAGGCGCCGCCACTAACCACTCGGAAAGGCGGCCAATCTTTCACCATACGAGTGATTTCCCGTTGGCCAGTCACCTAAAGTGATAGGTGATCTTGTGGTGTCCCGACTCGTGGTCGCCCGCCGGATGGATTGGTGGAGTTCGTACCGTGGGCGCGACCAGCGACAAGTCACCGAGGACACCGTGGAAAGAAGGCGTGCCGAGTATTCTGCCGCTCCCACCAGTGCCGTTGCCGTCCTCACACGGATCGACGTCGAATCGAGTACGTCCGATGGTGAATTCGGTTCCCGGGCCCGCTGCGTCGGGACGGCGACCGGCCTGTGACACGAACGGCGAGACCCTGCCACCAGGCCGATGGGCGCGCGAGGCCGTGCAGGCTTCGACTCCGTACTCATAGGACGACTCCGCCGGTCTCGTTCGAACCGACCGGCGACGCCCCAGGATGAGGATCCGGTCGGCTCGGCGGTTTGGCCGGCCGGCTGGTCCGGGTGGTCCGGCTGGCCCGGGTGGTCCGGGTGGTCCGGGTGGTCCGGCGGCCGGCTGGTCTGGAAGCCGGGTGGCCTGGTCGATCTGGTGGTTCGGTCTCTGGTGGAACCGGTCACCACGTGATTCGGTCGGTCTGGTAGCCGAGTCGGCACGCTGACATATGGTCTGCTCCGCTGCTCCGCTGCTCCGCTGCTCCGCTGCTCCGCTGCTCCGCTGCTCCGCTCCGCACCTCGGTCGCGTCGTCGTCTGGCCGACGGTCGCCGGGATCGGTCGGCCCCGGGGAGCCACAGGCGAAGGCCGGCGCCCGCGCGCCGGGCTGGGAGCTTCTTTGCGGGAGGTGACCGTCCCGCGCAAGGCACTCCGTCGGCTTCAGCGCCTTGGACGATCCGGCTGCCTCATCAGCCCGACGATTCGTTCTCCTCGTGACTCGTCTTCATCGGTTCCGTCTGATCGGCGGGCCGGCCGTGTCGGCGAGCAGCGGTTTCGCGAGTCGGGCACGTTGGGATGGCCGTTGGTCCTGCGCGGGCGCGTCGACCGGCTCGGCGCCGCGTGGGCGACGTGATCGACTCGTCATGCCCTGATCTCCCTACTAGTCCCGGCGTTCCCCGGCGTTCCCCGGCGTGGCCGGTAGGCGATCGGGGTTCCGACGATGTTCGCGCCGCGGCCATGCGGCGGCGCCCACGGGTCAGCCCCTTCCGGACGTGTGCCGACTCTCCGACTCGTGACCTCCGCGAATCCGCGTACGCCGCGTCGGCGTGCCTGCTCGGGCTTCCAGGATCGACCGACTTCCCGCCGTGGAGCGGGGGAGCGCACGGAACAGGCAGACCGGCCATCCGGAAGCAGTCCGGAGCACTCGACAACACGGGAACTCCGACGAGCCGGTTCCGCAGGCGCCTCGGTGTCGCGACTCGTCCCGCCGCGTCGGTTCCGCAGGTCGTCGACACAGCCCGATGGCTGTTCGAGACAGCACTGTCTCGTCGCGGTCTGATCATTTGAGGTTGGGCGCCCTTCGAATGACGGAGTCGGACAGCAGCGCGCGGACGGGATGGGCGGGTAGGTATGGCATCCGACGGCGTCTCAGTCTTCGGGCCACACACCCGAGGCGCCTCGGCGGTGGCTGCTGAGCAGATGGGTGTCGACGATGCCGACAGCCTCCATCAGTGCGAACATCGTCGTAGGACCGACGAAGGAGAAGCCCCGCTTGCGCAAGGCCTTCGACAGCGCGATCGACTCCGGCGAACTCGTCGGTATCTCGGCTATCGTGCGCGGCTTCGGCGTGGCGACAGGTTTGAAGGACCAGATGAAGGCGTCCAGCCCTCCGTCGGAGCGCAGGTCGAGTGTCGCCCGGGCATTGCCGATCGTCGCGAGGATCTTCGCGCGATTGCGCACGATTCCGGTGTCGGACATCAGTCGTTCTACGTCGGCATCGGAATACGCGGCCACCGTGTCCGGGTGGAAATCGCGGAACGCGGTGCGAAAAGCCGGTCGCTTGCGCAGGATCGTCACCCAGGACAGGCCCGCCTGGAACGCTTCGAGGCTGATCCGTTCGAAAAGTTCTTGCTCACCGTGAACCGGCATTCCCCACTCGGTGTCGTAATAGTCACGCAGCAGCGGATCGTTCACTGCCCAGGGTGGTCGGGCCAGCCCGTCGGCGCACAGCACAGTGCCGTCAGCGGACGGAGTGTGGTCTTCCTGGCTCATCGGTCCTCATCTTTCGGTGGGTTCGTCGAACCCCTGTCCTCGTGCTGTTCGCCCAGGCTGTGCTGCGACCGCCCGGTGACTCGTAGGGTGATGTTCACTCGGCCGGCCGACAGGCCGATCTCCGGGTCCGCCGTGTTCGGATAGACCTTCGGAACGCCGTGATATGCCAGGCGTGCGGATCCGCCGAAGACGAACATCCCCAGACGCCAGTGTGACGTCCTTATAGGGACGGGTTCGCGTCTCGGTGTTGCCGAAGCGGAAGAGGCAGGAGTCGCCGAGACTCAACGACACCACAGGATCCGCTGACCGCTCGTCAGCGTCTCGATGCATCCCCATTCTCGCGTGCTCGTCGTAGAAGTTGATCAGCGCTGCATCCGGTGCGTAGCCCGCGCCCGCCGCCTGGTCGTCGAATGCCGCGGCCACCGCCGACCTGCCCAGATCGGCCAGCCAGGACGGTAGCTCGGCGACCCGCGCTCCGTTCACGTCTCCCGCGGTACGGGTGTACCGGTATGGCTGCCAATGCCAACCCAGGCACACCGTGCGCACCGACATTCGACGGCCGCCCGGCATCGCGGCCGCCCGCATCGGCACCGGCCCGCGCGCCCATTCACGACACGCCGCCACCAGTCGTCGCTGCAGCGACGGATCGAGCCAGCCGGGCACGTGAACGGCGCCCGCACTCAGCTCACGACGGCCTGCGGCGAAAAGTGAGTCCACGGTTGTCCCAGCCTCCGGATGGTGGTGTTCGGTCGCCCCTCGGTGTGGCCACGGGTCCGGCTGGGCCTCTGCCGGGGAAGACCGACCTCCCGCTGGCGCGGATGCTCCGCACCTGCGCGCGCCCCTTCGTGTGCCCGTCGACACGCTGGTCGTCTTCCGGCCGTCGAGCGGCGCGGCGTGTGTCCCGGCCCGCAGCCTCCTCCTGACACCTGCGGCACGGTCGTGGGATGGAAGCCGTCGGCCGGTCTCGACGGCCGCCTCGCCGCTCGCCGTCCTCCCGCCGCCGTTCTCCCGCCGGCGTCCTCCCGCCGGCGTCGCTCCGCCCTCCTTCCTCGCATCGTTCACCTGTGCCTGGCAGGGCCGGGCTCTGCTGCCTTGCGTCGCTCCTATCGTCATGCGGTCTCCAAGTCGAGCAGAGTGTGCTTCGCCTCGGCGCCGCCGACATAGCCGCCGGTGGAACCGTCGGAACGGACGACTCGATGGCAGGGAACGACCACCGGCAGGGGATTGGTCGCGCAGGCCGTCCCGACGGCGCGCACCGCCTTGGGGCTTCCCGCGGCGACGGCGACCTCGGCATAGCTGGCCGTACGGCCGTAGTCGATCGCAGGCAGCGTGCGCAGCACGGTCTGTCGGAACCCCTTTGAGAGGCTGAGGTCCAAGGGAACGTCGAAGCGCCTGCGGTTGCCTTCGAAGTACTCCTCGAGCTGTCTGATCACCTCCTCCAACCGGTCGGGAACATGCAGAATGCGTGGACTGATGCGCTCGGCGAGGATCTCCAGAACATGGTCGTGATCTTCGGATGCGTAGGCCACCCTGGCCAGTCCGTGCCTGGTGGCGGCGAGCAACAGGACGCCGACAGGGGTGTCGACGGTGCGGTAGACGACGTCGACCAGTCCGGCGGCTCCTGCTGCCGTGGCCAAGCGTGCGTGGAGGCGCTCCGTCGTCGCGACGTCGACGAAGCTGATCGGCTCGAGGAGCGTGGCGGCCTCCGGCTCGGCGACATGGTTCATCTGGTCTCTCCTCGTGATCCGGGGCGGCCTGCATACGTCCTGCGCAACGTGCGGATGCCGTCGGCAGCGGCGCGGCGTGCCGACTCGGCGGTCCCGCCCGTGATCTCGGCGATGTCCTTATGCGGCAGTCCGCCCAGATAGTGGTAGGCGACCGACTGGCGTTGCTTGGGCGGCAGCGCCTGGAGGGCGCTCCAGAGATCGTGGTCCCACGCTTCCGGAAGCCCGGTGGTGGCGGGTCGGTCCGGCACCTCCTCGGCGATGGTGACGGGGTCTCTGGCGCGCGTTCTGGTGATGTCGATCGCCTTGCGGTGGGCGATGGTGACCAGCCAGGCCTGGACGTTGGCGGTGCGGTCGAGGTCCGGGTATGCCCGTAGTGCGGCGAGGAAGGTCTCCGACCAGGCATCTTCGGCGTCTGCCTCGCCGACGACGGCCCGACACACGCGCAGCACCATGGACCCGTGCTCGGTGACGATCTGCTCGAAGGGCTTCATGCTCACATCAGGTAGACGTGCGGGCGCGGTGGAACGTGAGGTGCGGGACTCGCGCATGACCCGATCGATATCGATCTCCAGTCGGGCGCCCGCCCTCGTCGCCGTGGGAGAACGCGGCTCACGGCCGCACATCGACGTGAGCGAGCCGTCTCCGCCTGCCTCTGTTCGTCCCCGACCCGCTGCCGTGGTCCGGGCCGGGCAAGACGTCGGCCGTTCACCGGTGCCGCTGCGACGAGCCGATCTACGCCGTGTTCAACATGCAGCATTGGGAATATAGCCATGTTGGCATATAGTGATCACGTCCGCGGGCCGACGTCCGGGACCGCGAAGGAACGGAGTCGACATGCTGACCGCCTCGGGAACGACCGACGACGGACGTTTTCGTCTGCGCTTCGAGCGCGACCTGCACCATCCCCCGGCCACGGTCTGGCGGGCGTTGACGGAGGTCGACGAGCTGCGCCGATGGTTCGTCGACATGCTCGACTACGAACGGACCGTGTTCGCGGCCACACCGGGCGCGGAGCTCCGCTTCGTGCCGAGGGCCGAGTACGCGGGACTGCCCGTCGGCCTCGGGGTGGTCACCGAGGCCGAGCCGCCGCGGCTCCTCGAGTACACCTGGGGTGACGAGACCCTGCGGTGGGAACTGACGGGCGACGGCTCGGGAGGCTGTCGGCTGGTGTTCACTGCCGTCTTCCCCTATCGCGGCGACGCCGCTCCCAATGCGGCGGGCTGGCACGTCGGTCTGGAACGACTCGTCGCGATCCTGGACGGCCGTGAGTACGACCTCTCGGGTCTCACCGAACTCGAGGCGGACTACGCCCGGCTGTTCGCCTGACTCCGCCGACCGGAGCGGGGACGTCCGTCGGCGGCGGGCGCACCCGGACGCGCCCTCGTCGATGCGTTCCCGCCGCGATCCGGCCTGCTCCTACGATGCGGGCGACTGCTCGGACGGACACTCGGAAGTGGAGGCTGGATCGTGGCGAGAAGGCCGTTCGACTGCGGAATCGACGCGGCGGTCGACGTCATCGGCGGCAAGTGGAAGGTACTGATCCTCTGGGCGCTGGACTCCGGACCACGACGCTCCGGCGAGCTGAGGCGCATGCTTCCGGGCGTCAGCGAGAAGATGCTGACCCAGCATCTCCGCGAGCTGGAGGCCGACGGCGTCGTACATCGAGAGGTCCATGCGGAGGTCCCACCCAGGGTGGAGTACTCCCTGACCGAGCTCGGAATCACGCTGAACACCGCGTTGGAGCCGCTGGGCGAGTGGGGAAGGCTGCACAAGCAGCGCATCGAGCGGGCCCGCGGCATCGGCGGCCGAGGAGACGACGACTGAGGAGACGTGGTGACGGCACCGCGTCGAATCGCTCGGTGCTCGGTTCGCCACCGGCGCAGGCGGCCGCGGTCGGCGGCACACGAGAAGTCGTTGTCGACCCGGTCGCCGCTCGGCTTCGGCCCAGCAGGCTTCTCGACGAGCGGCCCCGCAGGTACTCGACCCGCACACCGAGCGGCGCCTCGTCCGCCGACAGCGCCGACGAACTCCAGACGCACGCATGCCCTCCCGGCGGCGCAGGTGCGGCCCGGACTGGGTTCTCACGACGCCGTAGCGCCCTGACCAGCCGGTTTGACTCCAAGGCATGGAGATGAGTACTTTCTCCTCTGCCGCAAGGAGCACCGGACGGAACAGGACTTCGAGAGCCTGGCGGGGACGGTCGAGAGAGCGGTTCGGCGTGGTGGTAGTCTTCACCAGGTCGGACAGAGTTTCACCGGGTCGTGTGGCTTGACGCCACGTCACGGACCGGGTACTGTTTTGCGGCAACCCCCAACTGGTGACGAAGTTTCTCGGCGCGACACGTGCGCGGGGAAGCAGAGTACGTATGCACGGGTTCAGGCCAGGTCGAGTTCACGCAGAACTGCGATCGCCAAAGGATTCGTGTAGGCAGCCAGTCGGGTTTTGATAACCGGATATCTCGCGCGCTTCATCGGCGCAAATCGCTCGACAGAGCCGATTTGACACGGTGATCAACGCAAGACTACGGTTTTGAAAGCTTAATATCTCGCAGACGAACGTCCGGTCTGAAGTGCTGTGACTGCAGCGCCGATTTGACACGGAGATCAGCGGCGGGATACGGTTTGACTTGATGAAATGAATACGGTTCGGTTGGTGGTCGGTGCCTTGAGGGTGTTGGTCGTCGGTTGCTGAATCGGGTGTCCGCTTCGGTGGTTCTCCCGATTTGACAGACTGAAAATCGACTTGCTAAGGTTTCACCACAACGAGCCGAGAGAAACACTGAGTGGGATTGCCCGGCAGGGTGGTCTCGGGTGTGGCTCGCATGGTTTTGATAATGTATGAAGATGACGGCGTGGGCCGCTGAAGCTGCTTTCGGGTGGTGTGGGTGGTGGTGCGCGTGTTCTTTGAGAACTCAACAGTGTGTCGAGATAATAGCCAGCAGAGCTTGTTTGGTTGTATGATAATCCTCCGTGTGAGGATTCCTTTGAGATGTAAGATCAGTCATGGTCTGGTTCTCATCATTCATTGATGGAGAGTTTGATCCTGGCTCAGGACGAACGCTGGCGGCGTGCTTAACACATGCAAGTCGAGCGGTAAGGCCCTTCGGGGTACACGAGCGGCGAACGGGTGAGTAACACGTGGGTAACCTGCCCTGCACTTTGGGATAACCTCGGGAAACCGGGGCTAATACCGGATAGGACATGCCATCGCATGGTGGTGTGTGGAAAGTTCCGGCGGTGTGGGATGGGCCCGCGGCCTATCAGCTTGTTGGTGGGGTGATGGCCTACCAAGGCGACGACGGGTAGCCGGCCTGAGAGGGCGACCGGCCACACTGGGACTGAGACACGGCCCAGACTCCTACGGGAGGCAGCAGTGGGGAATATTGCGCAATGGGCGAAAGCCTGACGCAGCGACGCCGCGTGAGGGATGACTGCCTTCGGGTTGTAAACCTCTTTCAGCGCCGAAGAAGCGAAAGTGACGGTAGGCGCAGAAGAAGCACCGGCTAACTACGTGCCAGCAGCCGCGGTAATACGTAGGGTGCGAGCGTTGTCCGGAATTATTGGGCGTAAAGAGCTCGTAGGCGGTTTGTCGCGTCGGCTGTGAAAACCTGGGGCTTAACCCCGGGCGTGCAGTCGATACGGGCAGACTTGAGTTCGGCAGGGGAGACTGGAATTCCTGGTGTAGCGGTGAAATGCGCAGATATCAGGAGGAACACCGGTGGCGAAGGCGGGTCTCTGGGCCGATACTGACGCTGAGGAGCGAAAGCGTGGGGAGCGAACAGGATTAGATACCCTGGTAGTCCACGCCGTAAACGGTGGGCGCTAGGTGTGGGGGATTTCCACGTCCTCCGTGCCGTAGCTAACGCATTAAGCGCCCCGCCTGGGGAGTACGGCCGCAAGGCTAAAACTCAAAGGAATTGACGGGGGCCCGCACAAGCGGCGGAGCATGTGGATTAATTCGATGCAACGCGAAGAACCTTACCTGGGTTTGACATGCACCGGACAGCCTCAGAGATGGGGTTTCCGCAAGGTCGGTGTACAGGTGGTGCATGGCTGTCGTCAGCTCGTGTCGTGAGATGTTGGGTTAAGTCCCGCAACGAGCGCAACCCTTATTCCATGTTGCCAGCACGTGATGGTGGGGACTCATGGGAGACTGCCGGGGTCAACTCGGAGGAAGGTGGGGACGACGTCAAGTCATCATGCCCCTTATGTCCAGGGCTTCACACATGCTACAATGGCCGGTACAAAGGGCTGCTAAGCCGTGAGGTGGAGCGAATCCCAGAAAGCCGGTCTCAGTTCGGATCGGGGTCTGCAACTCGACCCCGTGAAGTCGGAGTCGCTAGTAATCGCAGATCAGCAACGCTGCGGTGAATACGTTCCCGGGCCTTGTACACACCGCCCGTCACGTCACGAAAGTCGGTAACACCCGAAGCCCATGGCCCAACCCGTGAGGGGGGGAGTGGTCGAAGGTGGGACTGGCGATTGGGACGAAGTCGTAACAAGGTAGCCGTACCGGAAGGTGCGGCTGGATCACCTCCTTTCTAAGGAGCATGACTCTCGCGTGGCCGCTGATGTCCAGTGTTTCTGGGTGTGGGTGGTCGGGTGGGGTTGGGTCGTCTGACTGCCCGTGTGTGGTGGTGGCGGCCTGCTCAGTGGATGTGGACTGTTGGTTATCTCGGGGTTGTCTGCTCTGGTTGTTCTGGTGAGTACTGTCTGCTGCTTCGGTGGTGGTCGTGGAAAGCGGGATGTCGGGGTGGGTGGTTTCGGGTCGGCACGCTGTTGGGTCCTGAGGGAACACGCCTTGTCGGGTGTGTTGTCTTCAGTTGCGAAGGAATGTCGGGTCGTCTGTGGCGGTCAAACTGCGCTCTGTGGGGGTGTGGGTGGTCGTGTGGCGGGTGGTCTGGTTGTTCTTTGAGAACTACACAGTGGACGCGAGCATCTTTGTGGCAAGTTAGTAAGGGCATACGGTGGATGCCTAGGCATCAGGAGCCGATGAAGGACGTAGGAGACTGCGATAATCCTCGGGGAGCTGTCAACCGAGCTATGATCCGAGGGTGTCCGAATGGGGAAACCCGGCATCCGTCATGGGGTGTCACCCGCACCTGAATATATAGGGTGTGTGGAGGGAACGCGGGGAAGTGAAACATCTCAGTACCCGTAGGAAGAGAAAACAACCGTGATTCCGTGAGTAGTGGCGAGCGAAAGCGGAAGAGGCTAAACCGTGTACGTGTGATACCTGGCAGGGGTTGCGTATGCGGGGTCGTGGGACCGACTGGTCAGTGCTGCCATGCTGGCAAGGAGTGAGAAAACGTTGTGGTTAGCGGAAGGTGTCTGGAAAGCACCGGCGTAGAGGGTGATACTCCCGTACGCGAAAACCTGGCGTCTCCTGGTCGTGTTCCCAAGTAGCAGCGAGCTCGTGGAATTTGCTGTGAATCTGGCGGGACCACCCGCTAAGCCTAAATACTTCCTGATGACCGATAGCGGACTAGTACCGTGAGGGAAAGGTGAAAAGTACCCCGGGAGGGGAGTGAAATAGTACCTGAACCCGTGTGCCTACAAGCCGTCAGAGCCTTTCGGGGTGATGGCGTGCCTTTTGAAGAATGAGCCTGCGAGTTAGTGATGTGTGGCGAGGTTAACCCGGGTGGGGTAGCCGTAGCGAAAGCGAGTCCTAAGAGGGCGTTGGAGTCGCATGTCCTAGACCCGAAGCGGAGTGATCTACCCATGGCCAGGGTGAAGCGCGGGTAAGACCGTGTGGAGGCCCGAACCCACCAGGGTTGAAAACCTGGGGGATGAGCTGTGGGTAGGGGTGAAAGGCCAGTCAAACTCCGTGATAGCTGGTTCTCCCCGAAATGCATTTAGGTGCAGCGTCACGTGTTTCTCATCTGAGGTAGAGCACTGGATGGCTAATGGGCCCTACAAGGTTACTGACGTCAGCCAAACTCCGAATGCGGGTGAGTGAGAGCGTGGCAGTGAGACTGCGGGGGATAAGCTTCGTAGTCGAGAGGGAAACAGCCCAGAACACCAGCTAAGGCCCCTAAGTGTGCGCTAAGTGGGAAAGGATGTGGGGTCGCCCAGACAACCAGGAGGTTGGCTTAGAAGCAGCCATCCTTTAAAGAGTGCGTAATAGCTCACTGGTCAAGTGGTCCTGCGCCGATAATGTAGCGGGGCTCAAGCGTACCGCCGAAGCTGTGTCATTCACATGTGTGCTCGGCCTGGCTTTCGGGTCAGGTCTAGGTGTGTGGATGGGTAGGGGAGCGTCGTGCATCGGGTGAAGCGGCCGTGTGAACGAGTCGTGGACGGTGTGCGAGTGAGAATGCAGGCATGAGTAGCGAAAGCAGAGTGAGAAACTCTGCCGCCGTATGACCAAGGGTTCCTGGGCCAGGTTATTCCGCCCAGGGTAAGTCGGGACCTAAGGCGAGGCCGACAGGCGTAGTCGATGGACAACGGGTTGATATTCCCGTACCCGTGTGGATGCGCCCATGGCGAGGCTGGTGATACTAACCGCCCGGATCATTGTTGCCCTTTCGGGGGTGGTGGTGGTCTGCGCGGGACCTGAGCTGGTAGTAGTCAAGTGATGGGGTGACGCAGGAGGGTAGCTCCGCCAGTGAGTGGTAGTACTGGTGTAAGCGTGTAGCCTGCTCTGATAGGTAAATCCGTTGGGGCGTGAAGGGTGAGACGTGATGCGTAGCCGAATGAGGCGAAGTAGAGTGATCCCATGCTGCCGAGAAAAGCCTCTAGCGAGTATCTTCGCGGCCCGTACCCCAAACCGACACAGGTGGTCAGGTAGAGTATACCGAGGCGATCGGGTGAACTGTGGTTAAGGAACTCGGCAAAATGCCCCCGTAACTTCGGGAGAAGGGGGGCCGTGTGGCGTGAAGCCCTTTTCGGGCTAGCGTTGTGTGGCCGCAGAGACCAGGGAGAAGCGACTGTTTATTAAAAACACAGGTCCGTGCGAAGTCGTAAGACGATGTATACGGACTGACGCCTGCCCGGTGCTGGAACGTTAAGGGGACCGCTTAGCTCTTCGGGGCGAAGGTGAGAACTTAAGCGCCAGTAAACGGCGGTGGTAACTATAACCATCCTAAGGTAGCGAAATTCCTTGTCGGGTAAGTTCCGACCTGCACGAATGGCGTAACGACTTCTCCGCTGTCTCAACCACAGGCCCGGCGAAATTGCATTACGAGTAAAGATGCTCGTTACGCGCGGCAGGACGGAAAGACCCCGGGACCTTTACTATAGCTTGGTATTGGTGTTCGGTTCGGCTTGTGTAGGATAGGTGGGAGACTGTGATGTGGTCACGCCAGTGGCTGCGGAGTCGTCGTTGAAATACCACTCTGGTCGTACTGGATGTCTAACCTCGGACCCTGATCGGGTTCAGGGACAGTGCCTGGTGGGTAGTTTAACTGGGGCGGTTGCCTCCCAAAGGGTAACGGAGGCGCCCAAAGGTTCCCTCAGCCTGGTTGGCAATCAGGTGTTGAGTGTAAGTGCACAAGGGAGCTTGACTGTGAGACTGACGGGTCGAGCAGGGACGAAAGTCGGGACTAGTGATCCGGCACTGGCTGGTGGAAGCGGTGTCGCTCAACGGATAAAAGGTACCCCGGGGATAACAGGCTGATCTTGCCCAAGAGTCCATATCGACGGCATGGTTTGGCACCTCGATGTCGGCTCGTCGCATCCTGGGGCTGGAGTAGGTCCCAAGGGTTGGGCTGTTCGCCCATTAAAGCGGCACGCGAGCTGGGTTTAGAACGTCGTGAGACAGTTCGGTCCCTATCCGCCGCGCGCGTAGGATACTTGCGGAAGGCTGTCCCTAGTACGAGAGGACCGGGATGGACGAACCTCTGGTGTGCCAGTTGTACCGCCAGGTGCATGGCTGGTTGGCTACGTTCGGGAGGGATAACCGCTGAAAGCATCTAAGCGGGAAGCCTGTTCCTAGATGAGGTGTCCCACCCCTTTGTGGGTTAAGGCCCCCAGCAGACCACTGGGTTGATAGGCCCGAGATGGAAGCCTGGTAACAGGTGGAGTTGACGGGTACTAATAGGCCGAGGACTTGCTATGAAGGTGCTACGCGTCCACTGTGTGGTTCTGAAGGAACAATTGTTCCTGTCCGGAACAGGTCTGGGCCACCCCCCCTTTTTTTGGGGGGGTGGGTTCGGGTGTGTTGGTGGGTGGGGATGGTGTTTCTTCGCAGGTGTGTCGGTGGTCATAGCGGTGGGGAAACGCCCGGTCCCATTCCGAACCCGGAAGCTAAGCCCTCCAGCGCCGATGGTACTGCACCCGTGGGGGTGTGGGAGAGTAGGACGCCGCCGACCTTTACCTCAACCGATGGGTGGAGGGGAGACTGGTTGTAGCACCCTTGTGTGTGGTGCTCCCGGTTTTCCCTCCACCCATTTTTTTATGCTCTGGCGTGGTGGGTGGTACGGGTGTCATGGTCGAGCGTTGGCGCTCCCGGACCCCCGTACCAACCTCCTTCCCCGTTCGAGCCTGGAGGAACACGGGGACCGGGGTCGGGTGAGAAAGCCTGATCCCGCCCGATTCGGGGCGGACTGCGGCGATGCGGTCGCCACCGTTCTACGAGCCGGGGCGACGGGTTCGCATGGACGGCAGGCTGGGTTCGGTGGATGAGACCAGCGAGGAAGGCTTGCCCGGCCGTGGGCAGGACCGCGTCCCGGGCGGGCGGTTCTCCGGATGGCACTCCGCTGCGACCGGGCAGGCGAACCGGGGCGAGGGAACGCCCAGCGGTAGCCGGCTCTACTGGCTGCCCGTAGTCGGACGCGGTGTCCGTCGGGGCAGGGCGAGCACGGACCGGGTCTCGCGCAGGCGGGCACTGCCGGTTCTGCTCGGTCGACGGCGCGGCCGGTTGCCGGCTGGTGCTCACCGGCCGAAGCCGTGGGGCGACGGCCTCCACGTACAGTTCCGGCGGCGTGTGCAACGTGGGAGTGGAAGCGGTGAGTGAGATGACGGTGCGCGGGATCGACGAGGCCCGGCAGGAAGCGGCGACGTCGACGTCGGGCTCGGCTGCCGGCATCGACCCGGAGCGCCTGGCGGCCTGTCTCGCGGTGCTCGCCGAGGTCCAGGAGCTTCCCACCGAGCATCCGGATGCCGTGGCGGTCCGACGTGCGACCGCAGGCATCTACAAGACGGTCCGGAAGAAGCGGCGCAATGCCAGGCGGGACGCCCAGCGCCGGGCCGATGACGCGGTGATCGCGGCTACGGCCACCGGTGCGCCGGGGCGCATCGACGACGAGACGCGCGGACTTCCGCTGGTCTCCTCGGTGCAGGGCGCTACGGCGGGGACGTACCAGCGGGCCCGCTCGTGTTACACGTGTAAGAACCGCTATCGCGAGGTGGACGCCTTCTACCATCAGCTCTGTCCGTCGTGCGCGGAGCTGAACTGGAGCAGGCGGGACGCGCGCACGGACCTGACAGGAAGGCGTGCGCTGCTCACCGGCGGCCGGGCGAAGATCGGTATGTACATCGCGCTGCGGTTGCTGCGGGATGGGGCGCATACGACCATCACCACTCGCTTTCCGTCCGACGCGATCCGTCGATTCACCTCGATGCCCGACAGCGGCGACTGGCTGCACCGACTACGAGTGGTCGGCATCGACCTTCGGGACCCGGCCCAGGTGGTGGCGTTGGCCGATTCTGTGCGCGAACAGGGGCCGTTGGACATCCTCATCAACAACGCGGCCCAGACCGTGCGCCGATCGCCGGGTTCCTATGCGCCGTTGGTCGCGGCCGAGTCGGCGCCGCTGCCTGCCGGCCCGCTGCCGGAGACCGTCACCTTCGGGCATTCGGCGGCGCTGCACCCGGCCGCGTTGGTCGGGGCGGTCGCCGAGGCGGGCGTGAGTGCGCAGTTGACCCCGGACGCGGTGACGGCCCTGGCCTTGACCGCCGATCCGTCGGCGCCCGCGCGGCTGGCCTCGGGCGCCGTCGTCGACGCGGGCGGACTCGTGCCGGACCTGGGTGAGCACAACAGTTGGACGCAGCATGTGCAGGAGGTCGAGCCGACGGAGCTGCTGGAAGTGCAGCTCTGCAACATGACGGCGCCGTTCATCCTGGTCAGCAGGCTACGGTCTGCGATGGCGGCGTCCCCTGCGCGACGGAAGTACGTCGTCAACGTGTCGGCGATGGAAGGCCAGTTCAGCCGGGCCTACAAGGGGCCGGGTCACCCGCACACCAACATGGCCAAGGCCGCGCTGAACATGCTCACCAGGACCAGCGCCGAGGAGATGCTCACGGACGGCATTCTGATGACGAGCGTCGACACCGGCTGGATCACCGACGAACGACCGCATACGTTGAAGGCACGGCTCGCGGAGGAGGGCTTTCACGCCCCGCTCGATCTCGTGGACGGCGCGGCGCGGGTGTACGACCCCATCGTGCGTGGTGAGGCGGGCGAAGACCTGCGTGGCTGTTTCCTGAAGGATTACGCACCGTCGCCCTGGTGAGGGGCCCTTTCCGGCCGGCTGCCCGGGGGTGGCCGCCGGGGCTCGGATTGATGTCCGGTCGGCTCGGGTAGCCGCGCGGCGGCTGCTGCCGCCGAAGGGGACGTCCCAGCTCGGTTCCCTCCCCACCGGACAACTCGACACGGAGTTCTGGAGCGGACGTCCCTGGCCGCTGTCCGTGCCCACAGTCCGCCCTATGGTCCGGCCGGGGCCGGGCAGGGCTCGGAGGTTGTGCGGCGGCCTCCCGCTGCTTACGCCTCCCGCTTCTCGGCGCGTCCGCCTGCGGGCCGGGCACCGATCTCGACGGGGGCGATCCCTTGGCGCCCGTCAGGGACGGCCCCGGTGGAGGCCGACGAGGGCACCCCTGAGGTCGGGGCACGGCTGATGGCCGACCGCGCGGTCGCCGAGCAGGATGCGCTGTCGGAGAATCTCGCGGTCACCCACTCCGGTCACGCGGGCACACGGGGATGCGACCACGCGCCTGCCGCCGGGAGCACCACGCCTGGCGGCCTGGCCCGAGTAACAACATGAGGCGTGGCGCGTTCGTCCTGGTCACTGCCCGATGACGGGCCCCCGTGCGTGCCCTGCCGGCAGCCGCGACCGTGGGCCGGCAACCTGGAGCTGGTGACGTGCGTCTCTTCCTGTGAATGCACGGTGATGACTGCGGCAGCGGGTCAACGGGTAACCGATCTCGCCGCCGACCAAGGGGAGCTGAAGATGGGAAAGCGGTTCAGGGGCGTAGCGGTGGCGGCCGCGACGGGCTTCACCCTCGCATCGGGCCTGGTGGCGATGAGTTCGGCAGCCTTGGCGGCGGAGGGCACGGCGGGTGCCTCGGCGTCGGCGCAGGACGTCCGCGACGTCGACTGGCGGAACACCACCTTCCCGGTCTCGGAGGTAGGCGGCTGCCCGCCCGCGACGGTGACGTTCGTCGACGGCGCCGGGGAGACGGAGGACCGGGTGTATCGGTTCGCTCCCGACTCGGAGATCGTCTATGGCGACGTGGTCGGCCACGGCGGGGAGTCCGCGTTGCTGATCATGCAGTGCGGGCCGCGTAATTCGGAGTACTCGACCGCGGTCGTGGGGGTCGACGTCGATGAGAGCGGTCGCATCTCCAGCCTTGGCACCGCCGGCAACAAGGCCACCTGGGAGATCGTGCCGGTCGACGTCGCGATCTGGCACGGTGACGTCGCGGTGCGATTCGAGGACTTCGGGACCGGAGAGTTCACCAACGAGTACTACCGTTTCGTCTCCGGCGAAGGGTTCGTGCGAATCTGACGGCCGGTGTTCCGCCTCGGCCCGGTTGTTCTGTCACGGGTGAGCGGCCGCGATTCGCGGCCGCCATGCCGTCCTTCCTCCCGATGGTGTCTTCCCCCCCTGCTCCTTCTGCGCGCCGCGGCGGTCACCGTCGCCGAGGTCATGCCACCGAGTAGTAACGCCGGGTCGCCCGTGGGCCGCTCGCCGTGGTGGGGACGGGCGAGTGCGGTCGCGGGGAGGGGCCCCGGACCACGTCGAAGGCCTCGACGTGGGTGTTCGGGTGCGCCGTCGCGCTGCGGCGGTCGGGCGCCGCCTCCGCATCACTCGTCCATATGGTGACGTTCGATGCGCTCACCAGCACAGCGAGGCAGGCTGCTGGCGGATGGCGAACCGGTGCGGCGAGTCCCGCGCATCGATCGCCGAAGGCACGGCAGAGCTGAGGTGAGTCGCATGAGCGGGTCGGGAACCAATCCGCTGCGGAAGATCGGAACGGCTGCGTGTGCTCTCGGGCTGGCGATGGGCGCCCCGCCCGCCGACGAGCGACGGTCGAGGCCTGCCGCGCCTCGCGCCGCCCGTGAGGTCGACTGGGCCGCCGCCCGGTTCGTCCTGACCGCGTCCGACCGGTGTACGGCCCCGACGATCCGACTCGTCGACGGCGCGGCCGGTTCGCCAGGCGACCTCTACCGGCTCGACACCACCCTCGGAAGTGCGCGGGGGATCGTCTATGCCGACCTCACGGGCGACGGGCGGGACGACACCCTGCTGACGCTGCGATGCGAGCTGCCCGGTGCGACGACCATGACGGTGATCGCCGCCATGGCTGTCGACGCGGGCGGTGCGGTGCGGCCGCTGGGCACCGTCTTCGTCCCGGAGGTCTGGACGTGGCAGCCGACGGACCTGGCGGTCTGGCACGGCGACATCGCCCTGCGGATACTCGACGTCGACACGGGACGTTGCTGGACTCGCTATCGACGCTGGTCCTCGCCGGCCGGTGGATTCGTGCGCATCGACGGCGACTGAGCCGTCCGTTGTTCGCCGATGCCTGCGGTTCGCCGAGGCGCGATCGCGTCGAGTACGGCTCGCACGGCGTGCCTCGGCGGAGCCGCCGTCCGGACGAAAGGCACGGCGGTCGGGGGAAGCGAGCTGGGTCCAGGGAGTTCCGGCGCTCTACTGTCGGTTCGTGCCCCCCTTCGATCGCGCCGTCCTGGTCTACAACCCGAACAGCACCGGCTCGGCCTCCCGACTGGCGGAGGGACTGCGCGCCGACCTGGCCGAACGCCTGCCCGACCTGCCCGTCAGTCTGCTGCCCACGCGGCATGCGGGCCATGCCCGCGAACTGGCGGCGGAGGCGGCGCGCGACGGCAGCCCGCTCATCGTGTCGGTCAGCGGCGACGGCGGATACAACGAGGTGGTCGACGGGGTGATGCGCGCGGGGCAGACCGATGCCGTCTGCACGGTGCTCGCCGCAGGCAATGCCAACGACCACCATCGTGTCCTTCGGAACCGCCCGCTGATCGACTCGATCGTCGCGGGCGCCGTCCGACGCATCGACCTGCTGAGGCTGACGGTGACCGAGGGGAGAGACGTCCGGGTGTGCCACGCCCACTCCTACATCGGGCTCGGTCTGACCCCGGTCGTCGCCGTCGACCTGGAGAAGGGCGGCAAGGGTTCCTTTCGAGAGATCGTCACGGCGGTGCGCACCTTCGCCCGTCACAGGCCGTTCACCATCATCCGACCGGACGGCACCCGACACCGCTTCGACAGTCTCGTCTTCGCGAACATCCCGGAGATGGCCAAGTACGCCACCCTGAGTGAGCACGGCCGCCCCGACGACGGACTCTTCGAGGTCGTCGCCATCGCGCACACCGCGAAGTGGCGGGTGCTGGGCACGGCGCTGCGGGCGGCCGTGCGCGGACTCGGACCACAGCCCGGCGTCCGGGAATACGAGTTCACCACGTCGGCACCGACGCCGATGCAGATCGACGGCGAGGTGATCAGGGTCGCCGAGGCCGCCGACGTGCGAGTCGAGGTGCTTCCCGGCGTGTTGGCCACGCTGTTGTGATGTCGACGCCGCTGTGACGGCGGGCGGGCGCCGCGCCGGTCAGCGTGGGACGACTCGGCAGCGCATCGGGCCGCGCACGCTGATGGTGGTGCCCTGTTCCACGGGGACGTCGACGTCGACGGCCTCGATGCGGTGGCCACGCAGGACCGTCGCCAGCGCGAGCACCGACTCCAGCATGGCGAACCGCCTGCCGATGCACGCCCTGGGGCCGCCGCCGAAGGGCAGCCAGGCGTACCGGTGTCGGGCCGACTCCTTCTCCTCGGTGAACCGCGTCGGGTCGAAGCGTTCCGGGTCTTCCCAGTGGTCGGGATGCCGGTGGAGAGCCCACTGAACGAGGATCACGTCGGAGCCCGCGGGAATCCGCCGGCCGTCCACCTCGACGGCGATCTTGTTGCGGCGGCCCACGGCAGGCGCGGGCGGATACAGTCGCATGGCCTCCTTCAGGACCATCGTCAGGTAGGGCAGCCGGTCGACGTCGGCGGCCTGGGGCTCGGCGCCGCCGAGCACCCGGTCGACCTCGGCCCTGGCCTCGGCCTGCTCGGCGGGGTGTCGCGCCAGCAGGTGCAGGGCGAAGGCGAGTGCGGTGGCCGTCGTCTCGTGCCCGGCGAGCAGGAAGATGAGGACGTGTTCGCGGATCTCCACGGGATCGAGCCGCTCCCCGTCGGCGCCTTCCGCGCCGGTGAGCTGAGCCAGCAGGTCGGTGCCCGTCTCAGTGGGCTGCTGCTGCCGATCCCGGGCCGCGATGATCTGATCACAGACCTCATACAGTTCGGCCTGCGCCGCGTCGGCCTTGAGGTTGGCGGGCGTCGGCCAGTTCCTGGGCACGTTCCGCGGCGCGAAGCCGCGCCGCTGGGTATGGGTGGACAGGATCGGGAAGCATCGACGCACGGCGGGGATCATCTCGCCGGCGTCGGCGCCGAACAGGACGCGGCTCACGGTGCGGAGGGCGAATCGGCTGGTCTCGCCGAGCACGTCGACGACCCCGTCCTGGGCGTCCGCCCATCCCGTCGTCATCCGCCCGGCCTCCTCGCGGATCGCCTGTGCGTAGAGGTCGACCCGGCGGGGGGTGAACAAGGGCTGGATGAGCCGTCGCTGCCGTTGGTAATCCTCATGCTGGCTGGTGAGCAGCCCGTTGCCGAGAGCCTCTCGCGCCTCCTGATAGAACTGGTTGTCCTTGCCGAAATCGGCGGCCTTGGTCGCGAGCACCTCCTGTGCTCCCTGCGGGGAGAAGACCGCGTAGAAGGTGGCGCGCAGGCCTGGCGGGCCCGCGATGAAGCGGACGACGTCACCGTGCTCGGCGCGGGCCCGCTCGTAGGCTTGCAGCGCGCCTCGCCGGAGTTCGAGCATCGAGCCGATCACCGGCAGTCCGCTCGCGCTTGGAATGTGGTCGACGGTCATGGAGTCCTCCCGTGCGCGACTATGTCGAGACGAGGCTTCTCCGACGTCGGGACTCGCGCAATGATCTTGCGGCGGGAACCACTGATTCGGACGATCGACGACGAGCCGACGACTGTGATCGGGCCGGCTCCATCGTGTCGTCGGGCCCGTGCCATCCGGTCCGCGTACTCGGCGGAGCCGGCTGGGACCAGCCGATGCCGACGGTGCCGGGGTCGACGTCGAGTCCCACCGCGTGCATCGTGTGCAGGGCGTCCTGCCGTAGGAGGTCTTCGTCGGGGGGCTGGTGCGCCACCGCGCTGCCGAGGTGATGGACCCGGGTAGGCGGCCACGCCGGGTGAAAGAGGACCTCCAGGAGGTACTCCCGGACCGACGTCGGAATCGCCGCGTGCATTCCATGGCGGCACCGCCGACGGCGGCTCGGCCGTCGCCGGCGAGCTGACACTCCAGCACGGCCGTCTCGCCTCGCGTCAACGGCCGCGGCAGCACGAGTTCCGCCACGACGACGTCGGCCGTGATCGACCGTCGTGGTCCGTGACGACCGTCTCCAGCGGCCGCACCACAGGGTGAGACGGCGTTGACTGCCTGATCACGCCCCGCATACACACAGAGGACACACCTGCTCACCGCGCCAGAGGAGTCCCGTTGTCCTTCCGCCGTATCGCCGCCGGGCTGTCCGTCGCGACGTTGGCCGCCGGTGCGTTCCTGACGGCCGGCCCCGCCGTCGGAGCCCGGCCGTCGGCTCCCGGCGCGTCCGCCGTCGACGTCGGGTCGTGGCCCACCGACGTCGACGAACGTGACGCGCTGTCGGTCGACGATCACGTGGACGTCGCCGCCGCCGACAGAGTCCGTCCCATCGGCGAGAACAGACCCGGCGCCCCCGGCGGCCGGACCCTGGCGGGAGTTCCGCCCACGCTGGACGATCCCGGCGAACAGCGGGGATACCCGCGCCAGACGCAGCTTCGCGTCTACCCGGAGGACCCGTCCGATCGGTCGATCAAGCTGGGTCTGATCCCGTATCACGCGCTCGCGCCCCGGCTCAACGAACTACAGGCCGACAGCGACCGGGTCTCCGTCGAGGTGCTGGGGGAGTCGGTGCTCGGCCGTGACGTGTATCTGGTCACGGTGACCGCCCCTGAGACGGCGGAGGAGACCGCGCGCCAGCACGCCTGGCGGGAGAAGATCAACGCCGATCCGGCGGCCGCCGCGCGGGACGACGGGCTGCACACGGACTACAAGGCGCCGGTCTGGTTCAACGCCAACATCCACGGCGACGAATGGGAGGGCACCGACGGGTCGCTGCGGGTGATCGAGCACCTGGCCTACTCCGAGGACCCCGAGGTTCATGAGCTGCTGGCCACCTCGCGGTTCTACTTCACCGTCAGCCACAATCCGGACGGCCGGGTCGCGGGCACCCGGCAGAACGCGGCGGGCTTCGACCTGAACCGCGACCTGGTGACGGTGGCCAATCCCGAGACAGAGGCGGTCCGGCAGGTGGCGATCGACACGCAGTCGCTGGTCATGCTCGACCTGCACGGCTACGTCAACCCGACGCTGGTCAGCCCGAACACCGCGCCGCACGTGCAGAATGCCGAGTACGACCTCTATCTGAAGCACGCCTACCCCAACGCCCTGGGCATCGAGCGGGCACTGGCGGAGCTGGGGCACCCGGAGACACGGCGCGCCGACATCCCGATCCGGGATCGTGAGCCGGGCGAGTGGGACGACTGGCTGCCGATGTATGCGCCGATGTACGCGATGCTGCAGGGCACGCACGGTCACACCGTCGAGGTTCCGCTGCGGGTGAACCGGCAGGACTACGTCCAGCAACCGGCGCATGAGCTGCGCAGGCGGTCCTCGGTGAACACCGACGTCGCGGAGACCGCCATCTGGGGGACCGTCGACTACGTCGCGGCCCATCGAGACGAGCTGGTGGCCGACCAGATCGAGTTCTTCCGCCGGGCGAACGCGGGCGAGCAGCAGCGGCATATCCCGGACGAGTTCATTCCCGGCTTCGGCGAGGCGGACCGGTACACGACGGAGTTTCCGCGTGCCTACGTCATCCCGGCGGGGCCCGCGCAGTCGTCGCCGCCCGCCGTGGCGCGGCTGGTGAACCTGCTGCTGGCGAACGACGTCGAGGTCGGTGTCGCCGACACGCCGATCCGCCTCGGCGGCAGGCGGCATCCCGCCGGCTCCTACGTCGTCGACCTGCACCAGCCCAAGCGGGCCATCGCGAACTCCATCCTGGAGGACGGCGCGGATCTGTCCGAGCGGGTGCCGCGGACCTACGCCAACTCCGCGCTGAGTCACGGGCTGCTGTGGGGCGCCGACGTGGTCGCCGTCGACGAGGAGGCCGTGCCCGCCCTGCGGCAGGTGGCCGAGGCGGCGCCCACGGGTGGTGTGTCGGCGGCTCCCGGCCGGGATCTGGCGATCACGCTGTACGACGGCGCCGACGTCAGGGCCGTGAACGACCTGCTCGGCGCGGGCCACCAGTTGAGCAGGCTCGACGACGGCACCGTGGTGGTGCCCGCGCAGGCCCGTCCCGCCGCGTCGGCAGCCGCACGGGAGCACGGCGTCCAGTTCGTGCTCGCCCCGGAGGGCGTGGGCACGCCGTTGGAGCATCGGCCGGTGGTCGCCGCGGCGGGCGGTCTCGACGAGATCAAGGCGCTGCGCGAGCTGGGCTTCGATGTACGCCCGGTGAGCACCGAGCGGCTGAACGCGGGCTTCGACTGGTCTCGGATCGATGTGCTCTACGTGGGATCGGGCCTGGAGACGGCGGCCCTGACGGGCGAGGCGCGTGCGGATGTGGACGCGTTCCTCGCCGAGGGAGGCGTGGTGGCCAGGGGAGCCGCCGGGGCAGCGCTCAACGAGGCGGCGGACCTGCTGCCCGCGACCACCGTGCGCGGCCGGCCGGACGCCAACGGCATCGTGTCGGTGACCAGCGGTGACGGTGTCCTGCGGGACCAGGGACGGCCGCATTCGTTCGTCTACGCGCCGCAGTGGTTCACCGATCTCGGGGAGGGCGTGGCCGTCGAGCAGCGCTACGCCGAGGCGGAGGTGCTCACCGCCGGACATTGGATCGCCGCCGCCGACGGCTCGGGCGGCCAGTCGGATGCCGCGGGCAGGCCCGCGTTGATCTCCGGGCTCGGCGAGCGCGGCGCGCCGACGGTGTTGTTCGGGACCGAACCGTTGTTCCGGGACCATCCGAAGGGGCTCTACGCACAGGTCGGCGCGGCGGTGTTCTGGACGGCGACCGGCTGAGGCACGTGGCGAGACCGGTCGGCCGGACGCGGTGGGTGGGGCGTCGGCACTCCGCCGCGACTCCGGCGGTCGGTCCGCGTCGCGTGCGGGGCGCCGATCGTGGTGGGAGCCCGGGCGTGGGGTCCTACTTCGACGCGTGGCGCCTCGACCAGCGGTGACCTCGTATGACGTGCCGCGAGATGATCTCCTTACCCGATCAGGGCATTGAGGGCCGGGAGGACGGTGACGATCTCGTTAGATGAGAAGCGGCCTTTCCTGATCAGGAGGCACCATGGTGATCGACGAGGTGACCGCGACGGTGCTCGGCGGATGCGGGCTGCTGCTCGGCGGCTCGTTGCTGATCTGGTTCAGCATCGTCGGAGTGGAGAAGACGGTTCGGCCGGATCGGCCGCGTGTTCGGCCCGGCGCGGGTGTCGAGCAGCCGTCGGCACCGCGACCCGGTGTCGTCGCCGAGAGGCTCACCGGGGCCCGTGCGGCGACTCCCGCCGACCGTGTCACCGCCGACGGCGGACCGGCCGATCGGGCTCGGGGCGGATACGGCGTGGCGGCGATCCTCCGGCGGTGTGACGGCGGGTCGGATCGCGTGTCGCGGGATTCGTCACGCACGGCGGCCAGGCACGCCGCCGATCGAGCGGTGCCGTCGGCGTCCCTCGCACGGGCCGGCGCCCCCACGCCGCGTGGGCGGGCGGTGGACGTCTCTCGGGTGGTGCGTTCTCGATGACCGGCCCGATGCTCATCGAACAGGACACGCTTCCGGCGGTCGGCATCATCCTCGACCGACATCTCGCGCTGGTAGACGACGGCCCACCGGAGGACGGCGCGGTTCTGACGGCGCTGTGCGGGGCCCCGCTGACTGTCGGCCCGCCGCCCGCCGAGGTGCTCCCCGGGGTGCCCGCCGCCTACACCGCCGACTGTCCCTTCTGCCAGGACGTCCTCACCGCGACCCTCCGCGACGGGTCCCCCGACGCTCCGGAGTGCCCCCACGAGGCGGCCCCGGAGTCGCGCCGGGCCGGCCCCGCTGCGCCGTCCCTGACGGCGGTCCGGCTCGCGCGGGGTGAGCCGGTGCACCTCTGCCGCCTGCCGCCGGCAGGCCCGACCCTCACCACGTCGTGCGGGGCGTCACTGCCGAGGACGATGGTCGAGATCGTCGATCCCGGCGACGGCGTGCCCTGCACCTGCTGCCTGCTGACCTCGTCGGGTTCGGCAGCTCTGCTCGAATGTCACCGTGCGGACGGAGTCGGCGACCCGCACGGCGGGGACGGGCCGGATCGTGGCACGCTCCGCGCCGACTGATCCACCACCCCGCGCCGCCCGGCGCGGGTCGGAGTCGGCGGCACACCTCTTCACAGTCGTGGAGTTCGATGACATGTCCGTCCGCGCCGCCGCGGCCTGGCGCCTCGCATCAGGCCGACGGGGACGGGACGGACCCTCCAGACGACGGGAAGGGCCCGTGACGATGACGGTCGACGATCACGACGTCGACGCACCCCTGTGGGAGGAGCTGAGCAGGCTCTATCTCACGGCGACCGATGCTCTCGATCAACTGCTCGCCACCCGATACCGGTTGACGGCCCCGGAGTACCGGCTGTTGGCCGCGCTGCTCGCCGCGCCGGAACCCCAGACCCTCGCCGGCCTGGCCGTGCGCCTGGCACAGCCGGACGTTCGCGACGTGTCGCGTGGTCTCGTCGACGCGGGTCTGGTGCTCATCGAGGAGGACGACTCGGGCGAACGAGCACGGCTCACCATCAACGGGCGGGATCGGGTGCGTGCGGCGCGCCGTGACGTCCGTGACATCACCGACGGGGTCGCCGCCCCGCTGACGGCACAGGAGCGCGGCACGCTGGGCGGTCTGCTGCGCAGGATGCGCTGCACGACGCCGATCTCCCCGGAGGCGGGCAGGCGGCCCGTCGGCGCCCCGGAATCGATGTCGGCCGTCGGACAGCCGACGCCTGAGACCTGCGACGCCTGATCTCGTCGCCGTCGCCGGGCGCGAGCGGTCCGCCGGACGGCCCTGGGCGCGGCCGACCCGGCCGTCGGTCGCGCCCGGCGGCGCGGCTGCCGCCTACAGCAGCAGCTGGGAGATGGTGTGGATGGTCAGCCCCGCCAGCGCTCCGACGACCGTGCCGTTGATCCGAATGAACTGGAGGTCCCTGCCGACCTGCAGTTCGATCTTGCGGGAGGTCTCCTCGCCGTCCCAGCGTTCGACGGTGTCGCTGATCAGCGTGGTGATCTCGCCTTGATAATTCGTGACGACGTAGACGGCGGCGCCCTCAAGCCAGCCGTCGGCTTTCGCCCGCAGCGCGTCGTCCTTGATCAGTCGTTCCCCGAGGGAGCGGATGCCGCCTTCGACTCGGAGTCGCAGCTCGCTGGAGGGGTCCTCGGCGGCGTCCAGGATGAGCTGTTTGATCCTGCTCCAGACCGACCCCGCGAGGTTCTGCACCGCCGGGTGATCCAGAACCTGCTGCTTGAACTGCTCCGCCTTGTCCATCGCGACCGGATCGTTCTGAAGGTCGGAGGCGAACTCGCCGAGGAACTTGTCGAGCATCTGTCGGACCTGGTGATTCTTGTCCGTCTTGACCGACCAGGCGAAGGCGAGGATCTCGTTGTAGATCCGCTCGCCGACCATGTCGTCGACGAACTTCGGCGACCAGGACGGCGCCCGCTTGCTGACCAGCCCGCGCAGGCTCTCCCGATTGCGCTCGACCCACTCGTAGGCGCGGTCGCAGAGCATGTCCACGAGCCCGTGATGCGAACGTTCCTCGACGACCTGTTCGAGTATCTTGCCGATCGGCGGACCCCAGGGTCGGTCGACCAGCTTGCGCAGCAGCGCCTGTTCCAGGACGGCCTGCACGTCTTCGTCGCGGAGCACGGCGACCGCGCCTCGGGTCGCCGCGGCCAGTTCGGAGGTGACCCGAGCGGCGTTCTCCGGCTTCGCGAGCCACGTTCCGGCTCGTCGGGCGACCTCGGCGCGTCGCAGCTTCTCACGGATGACCTGTTCGGAGAGGAAGTTGGAGCCGACGAAGTCGCCCAGGCTCTTGCCGAGGGCGTCCTTCCTGGTCGGGATGATCGCGGTATGCGGGATGGGCAGCCCGAGCGGCCTGCGGAACAGCGCGGTCACCGCGAACCAGTCGGCGAGTGCTCCCACCATCCCCGCCTCGGCCGCGGCCCGCACGTAGCCCACCCAGGCGGCGGCGCCCTGGTTCTCCTGCCATCGAGCGATCACGTAGATCACCGATGCGACCAGCAGCAACCCGGTGGCGGCCGTCTTCATCCGTCGCAGGCTGCTGCGCTTGTCCAACTCGCTCGCGGTAAGTGGCTGCACGGGTCGATTCTCACTCACGGGGGCGCCTGACAGGATCAGAACTTGTGCGCACACCTGCTCTGGTCTCTCGTCTCCAGCCCTTCACGTCGACGATCTTCGCCGAGATGACCGCCTCGGCGGTGCGAACCGGCGCCATCAACCTCGGTCAGGGGTTCCCCGACACCGACGGGCCGATGGGGATGCTTCAGATGGCCCGCCGGGCGATCGCGGAGGGTGTGAACCAGTACCCGCCCGGTCCCGGCAGGCCGGAGCTGCGGCAGGCGATCGCTGATCACCGGTTGACGCGGTATGGCACCGAGTACGACCCCGACACGCAGGTGCTCGTCACCGCAGGCGCGACCGAGGCCATCGCGGCCGCGTTGTTGGCGCTGGTCGAGCCGGGCGACGAGGTGGTCGTCATCGAGCCGTACTACGACTCCTACGCGGCGGCCGTCGCCATGGCGGGCGGGGTGCGACGGGCCGTGCCCCTGCGGTCCGACCCCGCCACCGGCCGATTCGCGCTGGACCTCGCCGCCCTCCGGGCCGCTGTGGGGCCCGCCACCAGGGCGATCCTGGTGAACTCGCCGCACAACCCGACGGGCACCGTCTTGAGCGGCGACGAGCTGGCCGGGATCGCGGAGGTATGCCGCGAGAACGACATCCTGGCCATCACCGACGAGGTCTACGAGCACCTGATCTTCGACGACGCCAGGGAGGGGAGCCGGCATCGGACATTGGCCGCGTTGCCGGGGATGACCGAGCGCACCCTGGTGATCTCCAGCGCGGGCAAGACCTTCAGCGCCACCGGATGGAAGATCGGCTGGGCCTGCGGCCCCGTCGAGCTGGTCCATGCGGTCAAGGCCGCCAAGCAGTTCCTCACCTTCACCGGTGGCGCGCCCTTCCAGCCCGCCGTCGCGCACGCCCTGCGGCATGAACTCGACTGGGTGGAGCGGATGCGCGCGGAACTGGCCGCCAAGCGGGACCGGTTGAGCGAAGGGCTGGCCACGGCGGGTTTCGGGGTGCTCCCCAGCGAGGGCACCTATTTCGTGTGCGCCGACGTCCGGCCGTTGGGCTACACCGACGGCGCCCAGCTGTGCCGGGCGCTGCCCGAGCAGATCGGTGTGGCGGCGATCCCGGTGCAGGCCTTCTGCGACGAGCCGGACGCGACCCGTCACCTGGTGCGTTTCGCGTTCTGCAAGCGCAACGAGGTCCTCGACGAGGCGCTGCGCAGGCTGCGGCGGCTCTGACCTCGACGCCGTGATCGTCGGCTGGAGGGCCTCGACGTCAGTGGTGCCCGTCCCGCCGGCGTGTCGGCGCGTGTACGTCTGCCGCGGCCCGGCAGGCCGTCCGATCGGGTCGGCGGCGACGTTGGCGGCGGCGACGTGGTCGGTCGGCGACGGGTCGGGTCGTCGCGTCGCGGTCGGCCGCGGCGGCGGCACGGCCTGGTCCCGCCTGCGGCGATCGCGGTGGGAGAAGGCCGCCGTCGCTCGACGGTGGACCGAGGTCGGCGGAGGGTCCACCTCGTCGAAGAGCCGCGCGAGCCTGCGCAGCAGCCCGCGCTCGACCTCGTTCATCGGTCGGTGTCGGGCTCGTCGCGTCGAACGCGGCCTCGGCGTCGGTCGTGGAGCGCGTTCGACGTGGATGTGCCGCCGGGGAACCGCGGCGCGGCTGCGTGCTTCGCCATGCGGGCCGGCTGCGGGACGGTCGGGCCGAGCAGTTCTCGCAGCCGCGCGAGGCACCGGCTTCTCGTGGGCCCGACGCTGTTGGCGGGCATGTTCATCGACGCGGCGACCTGGGTGTAGGTCCAGTCGGGGTGGAACGCCATCGTGCGCAGCAGTCTGCGGCATCGTTCCGGCAGGCCTGCGAAGGCCGCCCACAACGCGCGATCCTGCTCGGCGAGCAGGACGACGTTCTCGGGTGTCTCGTCGCTCGGCCGGTCGGCGGGTCTCGGCTCGGCGGCGTGTTGTTCCCAAGCCTGTTCGCGGCGGCGTCGGGCCAGCAGGCGCAGGGACTCCCGGCGGGCGGTGGTGACGAGCCAGCCCGGGAGCTTCTTCGGTTCCCGCAGCGACGCCATCCGTTCGGTGAGGCGCAGCCAGGTGGCCTGACAGACGTCCATGGCGTCGGCCGTGGGCAGGCGATGCGCACGGGCCACGGCCCAGACGAGCGTCGAATAACGCCCTACGAGGTCCTGCCAGGCGGTCGTGTCGCCGTCGATGGCGCTGCGCACGAGTCGCTCGACGTCTGCCGTCGACGAGTGGCGTCCCACGTCTTCTACCTCCGATGTCCTCGTCCGTCGGGTCCGCTGTTGGAGCCCGCATCGAGGGTTCGGGCTCCTTCGACCGAGGGAGACCGCCCGAAGGGGTGAGCAGGCCGCGACTGCGACGTCACCGGAGCGGGTGACGGCGCGCAGGCAGGCGCGAGCTGGGATCTTGCGGTCCCCGCGGACCCGCGTCGAACGGCATCGGTGCCTCGGCGGACGGCGGACGCGACGGGGAGGGGTATTCGCTAGGTGTATACACCCGGTGTAGTGTGTGGCCATGTCAATCAGCCAGACCCTTCTCGGGCTGCTCGAGAACGGGCCAAGGCATGGGTACGACCTGAAACGCGCCTACGACGAGCGCTTCGGCAGGGAACGGGCCCTGCACTACGGGCAGGTCTACTCGACGCTGGCGCGTCTGCTGCGCGACGGACTCGTGGAGGTCGAGGGGATCGAGGCGGGCGACGGACCCGACCGCAAGCGCTACGCCATCACGGCGGCGGGCCGTACGCAGGTCGTGCACTGGCTGGAGACCCCGGAGAAGCCGGACTCCTACCTCCAGAACAAGCTCTACACCAAGGTCGTCCTCGCCTTGATGTCCGGGCGGGACCCCACCACGCTGCTGGACGCCCAACGAGCCGCTCATCTGACCTCGATGCGCGAGCTGACCCGGCGCAAGCGCGGCGCCGAGGTCACCGACCACATCGTCTTGGACTTCGCGCTGCTGCACCTCGAAGCCGATCTGAAGTGGCTAGAACTCGCCGCTTCCCGTCTCGGGCCGCTGGCCAAGGAGATTCAGTCATGACCACCGCGTCCGACCAGAGCGCTTCGACCTCGGATGTGCCGATCCTCACCGGCGCCGACCTGCACCTGGACTTCGGTCAGACCCGCGCCCTGCGGGGAGCGGCACTCACCGTCCGTCCCGGCGAGATCGTCGCGGTGATGGGCACGTCCGGGTCCGGCAAGTCCACGCTGCTGCACTGTCTGGCGGGCATCCTCACACCGAAGTCCGGGTCGGTGGTCTACGCCGGGCGGGAGGTGACGACGATGACCGACGTCGAACGCAGCACGCTGCGCCGCGGCGAATTCGGCTTCGTCTTCCAGTTCGGCCAGCTCGTGCCCGAGCTCTCGGTCGTGGAGAACGTCGCCCTGCCCCTGCGACTCAACGGAGTCGGGGGACGCCGCGCCGCGGCCGACGCCAAGAGCTGGCTCGCCCGACTCGACGTCGCCGACGTCGCCGACCACAGGCCAGGAGAGATCTCCGGCGGCCAGGGACAGCGGGTGGCGATCGCGCGAGCGCTGGTGGCCCGGCCGAAGGTCGTCTTCGCCGACGAACCGACCGGAGCGCTGGACACGTTGCAGGGCGAACGGGTCATGACCCTGCTCACCGAGACGGCACGGGAGACCGACGCCGCCGTCGTGCTGGTGACCCACGAGCCCACGGTCGCCGCCTTCGCCGACCGGGAGGTCATCGTCCGCGACGGCGTGACCGCACCGGAAGAGACGTCGACGCAGGTGACGGTGTGACGAACATCGATCGACGCGGTGTGCTGCGCCGCTGGGCCGAAGACCTGGCCCTGGGGGTCCGACTGGCCGTCGGGGGCGGTCGGACCCCCTGGGGCCGCATCTCGTTGACCGCGATCGGCGCCGGGATGGGCGTCGCCGTGCTGCTGCTCCTGGCCTCGGCGGGCACGGTCGCCGAGCAACGCGCCCTGCGGGAGTCCGCGCGGACTCCCGACCGGGTGGACGAGCAGCGCGGCGAGGTCGTCGACCCCGACACGGGATTCCACTTCTACCAGAACTACGTCGACCACGGCGACACGCGGTTCCGGGCCCTCTTCGTCGACCTCGACGGGAGCAGTCCACAGCCCCCGCCCGGCGTCGACACGCTGCCTGCACCGGGGGAGATCCTCGCCTCCCCCGCGTTGGCGGAGCTGTTGCGGTCCCCCGAGGGGGCCGGCCTGCGGCAGCGTCTCGGTGACGAGGTCGTCGGAGTGATCGGCCCCGACGGGCTGCTGGACCCCCAGGAGCACCTCGCCTACGTCGGCAGCGATCAGCTCCGGGATCGTGGCGACTTGGCCGTCCATGGCTTCAACATCGACGGCCGGTTTCATCAAGACGAGATCACCCCGATAGTCCTGACGATGCTGCTGGTCGGCGTCGCGGTCATGGTGGTGCCCGTCGTGGTCTTCACCGCGAACAGCACCAGGATGGCCGAGGCGGCCCGCGATCGGCGGCTCGCGGCACTGCGGCTCGTGGGCGCGGACGCCCGACAGGTGCGGCGGATCGCCGCGGGCGAGGCGTTGCTCGGCGCCGTCGGCGGACTGGTCGTCGGCTTCCTGGCGTTCTTCCCCGCACGTCAGTTCCTGGAACAGCTCAGCATCATGCAGGTCGGCGTCTACGCCTCGGATGTCGTCCCCGCGTGGTGGGCGGTGATCGCGATCGTCGTCGGGCTGCCCGCCGTCGCGGTGGGCAGTGCCGTCGTGGCGATGCGCCGAACCGTCGTCGAGCCGCTGGGAGTGGTCCGGGGGAGCAGAGCGGTCCGCCGCCGACTCGGCTGGCGACTCGTTCCGATCATCGTCGGCGGCATCGGCATGGTCGCCGCCACCCCGGAGGCGGCGGTCCGGTCGACCGGGACCGCCATGGTCTTCAGCCTGTCGGTGGCGTTGCTGCTCATCGGGGTGCCCGCCCTGCTGCCGTGGCTGCTGGAACGGGCGGTGGCGCGGTTACGCGGCGGTCCGCTGCCCTGGCAGTTCGCGGTGCGCAGGCTGCAGCTGGACCCCGGCACGGCGGCCCGCGCGGTCAGCGGAGTCGCCGTGGTTCTGGCCGGGATGATCGGCTTGCAGGTCATCGTGTCGACCCTGCGGGCGGAGGTCCGCGACGAGGCCGCGGCACGAGCCGCGATCGCCGCCGCCGACGAATACTCGAACTCCTCGGAGCCGCAGGAAGTCGGGCGCTTCTCGGTGTACTCGAGTCGCGCCGACAACGACGAGTCCGTGCGCCGGGAGCTCATCGCCGCGCTGGAGGCCGAACCCGCCGTCGACGACGTGTTCGTCGGCTGGAAGACCTACCTGGCCCGCCTCGGGGACGAGTATCACGAGGCTCACCATGTGGCCGTCGGCGACTGCGAACAGCTCGCGAAGCTCAACACGCTGCCCGACTGCGAACCGGGGGACGTCTTCGTCCTGACGAACCCGGACGACCACCACGAGGCCACCGAGGCCGGGGCGCGTCTTCAGTTGAGGTACGACGACCCGGCGGTGGACTTCACCATCCCGGCGGACGCGCGAACGATCCCCTCGGACCCGCAACCCTTCGCCTGGACGCATTCGGAGACCTATTCGGTGCTGCTCACCCGAGAAGCCGCGGCGGGGCTGCCCGCCCGGCAGCTTGAGGAGCAGCTCACCGTGGCGGTCGACCCGAATGATCGGGACGCCGTCGAGGCGGCCCTCATCGCGTTGTCCGACGTGGACCCGCTCGTGCAGTTCGGCGGGCTGGAGAGCGCACTGTCCCCGCAGGGCGACGACCAGGAGGAACAACGACTGTTCGACACCGTTCTGCTGGCGTTGACTATCGCGGGCGTCCTGACCTTCGCGTTGATCGGCAGCAGCCTGCTGGTGGTGGCCGTCGAGCAGATCGGCGAACGCAGGCGACCGTTGGCGGTGATCTCGGCGGTGGGTGCGCCGCGGCGCACCCTGGCGTTCTCCGTGCTGCTGCAGTCGATGATCCCGATGGCGGCCGGCCTGGTGACCGCGCTCGGCATCGGAATGCTGATGGCGCTGCTGACGCTGCTGCCCGGCTGGCGGATCCCGCACTTCGCGCTCGCGGAGATCGGCTGGACGGTCCTGGCGGGCCTGCTCGTCACGTTCGTCGTGACCCTGGGTACCCTGCCCGCCCTGCGTCGGGCCACCCGGCCGGAGGAGCTGCGGACGGAGTAGTCCGGCGCGCACGATCCGACAGAGGGCAGCGCGGACCGGACGTCGCCGTCGCGCCTGGTGAGAAACAGGGGTTCCGGGACCGATGCTCGTCGGCGGCTGTTCGGCGAGCAGAACGCGGGCTGATCGCCGAGTTCCGTCGCTGAGTACGTGGAATCGCGGTTCGTGGAGTCGTATCCGCCACCGAACGTAGTCAGGCAGGTCCGGTATCCGTCGGACCGTGTCGGCGACGCCGAGCGTTTCGACTCCGAAGTCGTGCAGCGACTCTGATCGGACGGCTTTACTCGTCGGTTGTCGTCAACCGGCCGCGCGGTCGTAGTGGACGGCTGTCTCGCTCCTGGTTCGTCGTCGATGTCGGGCTGGTCCGTTCCGCTCTCGGCACCGTCGGCGCGGTTCGGAGGTGCCGCCGGATCGTCACCCGCGGCGCGGGCTGCGATACGTTGAGGTAGATCGAACCAGGCGATCGAGCCGAAATGCGGTTCCCTGCCGCCTGCGGCCCACCGATCAGCTTCCGTGACCAGCCGACCCGCTGCCTCGCATGGTGTCACCTGCCAGGATACGAAGCCCGCATCGGTGAGTCCGCGGGAAGGCTTCCTGCGACCGCTTCCGCGGCCACGGCGGCGGCCTCATGGGGGAGTGCGGAGTCCTCGGGGGACTGGGGGCCGACGATTAGACGATCTCCACCATGCTGATGACGTCGTCCTCGGCGGCCTCCATGACGCCCTCGATCATCTCGCCGCGGCGTTCCTCGAGTCCCGCACATCGACCCGCCCGAGGTGAAACGCACCTTGACACAGCTGTTGTCGGCTCCGCCGCCGCGGCTGCTCGTGAACCATTCCCGACGGACCTTCTACGCGTCTCGATGTAGTCATGGATCCTCCGGCCCGACGGCCCGAAGCCGATCGAAGGCGCGGACGCGGTCGGCGATGTGGACGCCACCGCCGATGAAGGTCGGCTGATGCACGATGTCCGGGGCACGGCCGTCGAAGCGCAGGATCTCGATGCCACCACCGAGAAGTGGATGATCGATGATGGCCGGCGGCGCGGCCGAAGAGGACTACGACTGGGCGCCGGCAGGCTGACTCGCCCTCGGTCAGGCCGGGCGGCACGCTGTCAGCCCAGGTCGGTCCCCACCGCGTCACCGATGTGTGCCAGTCCGGCGGCCCGCACCTTCTTGGCGAGCTCGCGATGAACGCGCCTCGGCCACAGCGGTCCGCCGTAGATCAGGCCGGTGTAGGACTGCGCCAGCGTGGCCCCGGCCGTGATGCGCTCCCAGACGTCGTCGGCGTTCTCGATGCCGCCCACCGCGATCAACACCAGACGGTCGCCGACCTTCGCCCGGAGTCTGCGCAGCACCGCGAGCGACCGGGCCTTGAGGGGAGCGCCGGAGAGCCCGCCCGCGCCCAGCGCCGTCACCTCGGCCTCGGACGTCCGCAGCCCGTCTCGCGAGATCGTCGTGTTGGTGGCGATGATCCCGTCCAGGCTCAGCTCGAGTGCGAGATCCGCCACCGCGTCGACGTCGTCGTCCGACAGATCCGGAGCGATCTTCACGAGCAGCGGCACCCGGCGCGTCGTCGTCTCGTCCAGCGCGGCGCGCACGGCGGTGAGCAGCGGACGAAGCCGCTCCACCGCCTGCAGGTCCCGCAGCCCGGGGGTGTTCGGCGAGCTGACGTTGACGACGACGTAATCGGCCAGGTCAGCGAGGCGGCGGGCGCTGCGCACGTAGTCGGCGGTGGCCTCGGACTCGTCGATCGCCTTCGTCTTGCCGATGTTGACGCCGACGACCGTCTCCTTCGGCGTCGGCCTGCGGTGCAGCGTGGCCGCCGCGGCGTCGGAGCCGGCGTTGTTGAAGCCCATCCGATTCACGAGCGCGCGATCGGCCGTCAACCGGAACAGCCGGGGCCGCGGATTGCCCGGCTGGGCATGCCCGGTGACGGTGCCGATCTCCACGAATCCGAATCCGAGCGCGCCCAGCGCGTCGGCGCCCCGGCCGTCCTTGTCGAAGCCCGCCGCCAGACCGAGCGGGCCGGGCAGATCGAGGCCGAGCGCACGGACCCGCAGCGACGGGTCACGGGGCGCGCACAGCCGACGCGACAGCGCACGGACACCCGGCACCGCCGCCAGCACGCGCAACGCGGCGAAACTCAGCCGATGGGCCGCCTCGGCGGGCAGTCGGCTCAGGACCAGGGAATACAGGACTCGGTACATCAATTCGAGAACGCTACCCGGTGGCGGGCGGCGGGCCGAGACCCGGCCCGCCGCAGGCGTCGGCTGTCGGGCCTGACGGCGGGCTCGCCTTCGCCCCGCCCGCCGCCGTGAGCCCTGCCCGCCGTCAGTTCTGCGCCACTGGCAGTGCCGCACCACCCGTCAGTGCTGCGCCGCGGCGTAGGCCTCCAGCGACGCGAGCTGCGCCGGGTCCAGGGAGGGACGCACGCCCTGCCGTGCCGTCTCCAGGTGCGCCGCCGTCACCTCGGCCGCCGCCAGGTCCTCCCGCATCGCCGTGAGCGCGGCCTCCCGGATCAACGCCGTGCAGTCGGCAGCCGAATAGCCCGACAGCTCGGCCGCCAGCGCCGACAGGTCGACGCCCTCGGCCAACGGCGTGTTCTTCGCCGCCGACTCCAGGATGGCCGTCCGCGCGTCGGCGTCCGGCGGCGGCACATAGACCATGCGCTCCAGCCGGCCGGGCCGCAGCAGCGCCGGATCGATCAGTTCGGGACGGTTGGTCGCCGCGACGACCACGACCTCCCGCATCGGCTCCACCCCGTCGATCTCGGTCAGCAGTGCCGCCACCACCCGGTCGGCCACGCCGCTGTCGCCCGACTGCCCTCGGCGCGGCGCCAACGCGTCCACCTCGTCGAGGAAGACGAGCGCCGGTGCCGCCTCGGCGGCGCGGTGGAACAGCTCCCGTACCGCCCGTTCCGACTCGCCCACCCACTTGTCCAGCAGTTCGGCGCCCTTCACCGAGAGGACGTTCAGCGCCCCGGTGCCCGCCAGCGCCCGCACGAGGAAGGTCTTGCCGCAACCGGGCGGCCCGTACAACAGCACGCCGCGAGGCGGACGGACGCCCAGGCGGGCGAAGGAGTCCGGGTACTGCAACGGCCACAGCACCGCCTCGGTCAGCGACTGCTTGGTCTCGGCCATGTCGCCGACGTCCTCCAGCGTCAGGCCGCCGGTCTGAAGCGAGTCGGTGGTGGACATCGCGATGGGGCGGACGGTGCGCAGGGCATCGAGCAGATCCCGCTGCTCGATGCGCGGCCCGTCGTCCTCGCCGGAGTCGGCCTCCGGGTGCCGCAGCGCGGCCTGCACCGCCGCGTCGCGCCGCAGCGCGACCAGGTCGGCGGCCACGAATCCGGGGGTGCGTTCGGCGATCACCGGGAGGTCCACGTCGTCGGCCGAGGGAACGTCGCGCAGCAGCATCCGCAGCAGTTCGGTCCGGGTGCGCGCGTCGGGCGGCGCGAGGCTCAGCTCGCGGTCGAGCAGATCGCCGGCGCGCAGCCGCGGGTCGACGGACTCGGGATGGGAGCTGGTCGCGACGAGCGTCACCTTCGGGATCGAGCTGACGTCGCGGAGCGCGTCGAGGACGATCGTCGCCAGCGGCGGCGGGTCGGTCGCGGGCAGCAGCGACTCGGCGTCGGTGAGCAGCAGCACCACGGAGCGGCCCTGTCCGGCGGCGGCTCGGACGGCCGTCGTCGCGTCGTGCACCAGCTGGGAGGCCGCGCCCGCCTCGATCGCGACGACGCTCGGGGCGGCGAGCTCGACGAGATCGGCGTTCACGCTCCTGGTCACCGACCGCACCAGCGTGGCCTTGCCGACGCCTGCCGGGCCGGTGACCAGGACGCCGACTCGCGGCCGTGCTCCCAGCTTCGCCAGCAGCTCCGGCCGGTGGATGGTCAGGCGCAGCCACTCGCCCAGCAGCTTCGCCGCGTTCTGGGCGCCGACGAGATCGGCGATCGGGGGCGGCTCGGGATGCTCGCCGGGCTCCTGGCTCGCCTGCGAGACCACCGACCCGTCGACGACCCCGTGCGTGCCTCCCGAGGTGCCGGTCGGTGCCTGCGTCGTGCGCAGCCCCGGCGAGGCGACGCCTGCCTTCGCGAATCCGGCGGCGGCGGGTGCCTGCTGCGCGACACCCGCGGCCGCGGGTGTCGCACCGGAGCCGTCGCGCCAGGACACCACGGTCGACGGCTGCACGGCGACCGCCCCGGGCGGATCGACGGCGGTGATGGTCAGCAGCTCGTTCGTCCAGGTCAGCCCGATGGCTCCGGAGAGGCGCCTGCGGGCGTGGCCGACGTCGGCTCCGGCGGGCGGCGCGAGATCCTGGGGCAGCAGGGAGACCGAGTCGCCCTGGCTGATCACCTTGCCGATGAGGGCGAGCCGCACGGTCTCCGGCGGCAGCGCGGCCGTCGCCAGCCTGGAGCCGGCCACCGTGACGGACCGTGCCGCCGCCACCTCGACCGGGGCCACGACGACCTCGGCGCCTTCGGTGAGACCGAGATTGGCCAGTGTCACGTCGTCGACCAGCACCACGCCGGGCCCGGTATTGCCCGCGGTCCCCGGTTCGACGGCGGCGGCCAGCGCCGCGGTCACCCGTGCACCGGTCAGCCGGACCGCGTCCCAGGCGTGCAGACCGAGCGCGTCCAGCACCTCACGGTGCAGACGAACGACCCCTCGGCGAGTGTCCAACGCGGATGGCGAGAGTCTGGTGGTCAGCGTGATCACGCCGACCACCCTACGGTCGCCGCGCCGCTCGCGGGACGCATCGTGACCGAACGCGGTGCCGGGTCGGCGGTGTCAACGGCGTGTCCGCCGCAGGGTTCGACCAGTCGCGGCGGACGGAGTCGGCGAGGCCCACCACCGAGAACGGACCGTGCACCCCCCGACGGCACACGGTCCATTCTCGGTTGTGACGGCCTCTTCTCGGCCGGTGGACGTTCGGACGAGCGGCGGTGGCGCGGCCCCGGTCGTCGCGTCGAGGAGACGACGGCGACGATCCGGCCGAGTGACGATGCGATGACGTTCTCGGATGACTGCGCACCACGATCATTTCACGGTGATCCCGACCACGGCTAGCGATCACCACCGAGGCGTGATGGAACCGGTACGGCAGGTCAGGCCCCCGTTATGACGGGGATCAATGGCGTCGCCCGCTGACCAGGCGAATCAATACGAGAAGCACGACGGCACCGAGGATGGCGACGCCGAGACTCGCGAAGTTGAACTCGAAGCCGATCTCCTGCCCGGTGATCAACTGATATCCGAGTCCGCCCAACGCCGCACCGACCACTCCGACCAGAACGCTGACCAGACAGCCCTGCGGTCTGCGGTCCTTCCCGCCGACGACGACGTTGGCCGCCCAACCGGCTATCGCACCGAAGAGGATCCAGGAGAGCACGCCCATGCGGCCGACTCTACTGTCCGTCGGCCGACGGCACCGCATTGTTCTGCGGCCCGTCGAGCAGCCACACCGTCACCTGCGTTCCCGGCTCCACGGCGGTCGTCTCGGACGGGATCTCCAACAGACAGTTGGACTCCGCCATCGCCGACAGCAGGTGTGAGCCCGGCGCGCCGAGGACCCGGACGGAACCGGTGTCGAAGTGGTAGCGCCCTCGCCGGTACTGCCGCCTGCCCGCCGGGGAGCGCAGGGCGTCGCCCTCCAGGGTCGCCGACGTCCTCGGCCGCAGCACCTCCCGGAAGCCCGCCGCCGCCAGGAGCGCGGGCCGCACGAAGACCTCGAAGGACACCAGGGCACTCACCGGATTACCCGGCAGCGTGACCACGGGGACACCGCGATAGCGACCCGCCCCCTGCGGCATTCCCGGCTGCATCGCGATCTTGTGGAACCGGACGCCCTGATCGGTCAGCGCGTCCTTCACCACCTCGTAGGCTCCCGCGCTCACGCCGCCCGAGGTCAGAAGCAGGTCGACCTCGCCGAGTCGCGGCTCCACGGCCGCGCGGAACTCGCCGACGTCGTCGGGCACGACGCGCAGCCGGGTCGGCTCGCCGCCCGCCTCCAGTACGGCGGCGGCCAGCATCACCCCGTTCGACTCGTAGATCCGGCCCGGCTCCAGCGCATCGCCCGGTTCGGTCAGCTCGGAGCCGGTGGACAGCACCAGGACGCGAGGCCTGCGGTGCACCGGCAGCTCCGCGAGGCCGAGCGCCGCCGCGACGCCGAGCCGGGCCGGGCTCAGTCGGTCGCCCGCCCTGGCCACCGTGTCCCCGACGCCCACGTCCTCGCCTGCCCGGCGCAGATGCCTGCCCGGCTCGGTGGTCGAGAAGACGGCGACCTCGGCCACGCCGCCGTCGGTGGACTCGACCGGGATCACGGCGTCGGCACCAGGGGACAGCGGCGCGCCGGTCATGATGCGGTGTGCCTGGCCGCGTCGCAGGGCGGGCGCGTCGCCCCGGCCCGCCGGGACGTCCTCGGCGACCGGGAGGGTCACCGGAGACTCGGCGGTCGCCGAGGCGACGTCGGCGGCGTGCACGGCGTAGCCGTCCATCGCGGAGTTGTCGAACGGGGGCAGCGGGACGGGCGCCGTCAGGTCCTCGGCCAGTGCCAGTCCCAGGCAGTCCTCCAGCCGACGGCGCCGGATCTCCGTCCGGCTCATCAGGCCGGCCACCTCGGCCTGATGAGTGGACACTGGCAGCAGCGCTGACGTCCGATTCGGTTGCGTCGTCACAGTGGTCATCCTGCCGTCCCTCCCATGCCACACTGCCAGCCGACCTGTCCGCCCGTGCCGGTGTCGGGTTCTGCGGGCGCCACCGCACGGGCGGCGAGACCGTCGACCGCGATGACGTCGCCCCGTCCGCAGGCCGCGGCGCCACGGCCTGGCGGGCACCGCAGGTCGCGGGACGCCAACCGGCTGTACACAGGGAGGTTTTCGGTGCAGGTCGTGACCCGCCACACGCCGTCGTTCGGAGTGGCAAGGCTCGTACTCGGCCCCGGCGAGCAGATCAGGACCCGGGTCGGGGCGATGATGGCGACGAGCTACGGGACGGCCGTCCGGCCGAAGGTCGGCGCGGCCAAGCACGCCAACAGACAGCTCGGCGGGGGTCCGTCGGCGGCGGAGTTCGCCGCTCCCGTGCTGGGCGGCTGGGTCGACGTCACGCCGAACCGGGCCGGGGAGTTCCACACGCTGGAACTGGCGGGGCCGCCGGGCTGGTGCGTCCAGCGTGACACCTGGCTCGCCACGTCGGCGGGCATCGCGCTCGCCGGGCATTCGCCGCTGCTGCGGGCGGTGCTGGGCTCCGACGACGGCTTCCTCCTGCACGCGCTCGGCGCGGGCACGCTGCTGTTGGCGTGCTTCGGGATGCTGGACGTGGTGAATCTGAAGGCGGGGGAGGCGGTGACCTTGGACACCGGCCACATCGCGGCCTTCCGCGAGGGCACCCAGGTGCGGGTTCGCGCGCTCAGCCAGTCCGGTACGCAGTCGATGCGCAGCGGCGAAGGACTGGTCGCGGATTTCGCGGGCCCGGCGCAGATTCTCACTCAGACCAGGAACGCGCGTACGGTGAGCCACTGACGGTCGGCCGTGTCACCCGTCGTCCTCTGCGAGGCTGCACGTCGATGGTGGTGATCAGGTTCGTCGACCGCCCACGGATCACATTCACCGAGCGTTAGGCTGCGTTTCGTGTCGGAGGACCTCACCGGACGTCGTCTGGGCCATTATCGGATCACCGGCGTACTAGGCCGTGGCGGCATGAGCGTGATGTATCGAGCGACCGATGAACGCCTCGGTCGCAAGGTCGCGCTCAAGGTGATCGCGGAGCACCTGTCCGGTGACGGCGAGTTCCGAGAACGCTTCGTCGACGAGGCCCGCAACACCTCCGCGATCGACCATGCCCATGTCGTTCCGCTGTACGACTTCGGCGAGGTCGACGGACTGCTCTACATCGCCATGCGGCTCGTCGACGGTGCCGACCTCGCCGAGAAGATCAAGGACGGCCCGCTCTCGCCCACGAGGTGCCTCGACCTGTTGGGGCAGGTCGCCGAGGCACTGGACATGCTCAATGGTCGAGGGCTGGTCCACCTGGACATCAAGCCGGCGAATGTGCTGGTCACCAGCCGGGAATCCTCTGGGGAGCACGTCTACCTCGGCGACTTCGGGCTGACTCGACGCGGCGCGACGGGCCACCGCACCCAGGGCGGCGACTTCCTCGGCTCCCCGACCTACGCCGCGCCGGAGCATCTGCGGGGTGAGCCGGTCGACCCGAAGACCGACGCCTACTCGTTGGCCTGCGTGCTGTTCGCCTGTCTGACCGGGCGGCCGCCGTACCAGGGCCAGGTCTCCGAGGTCATCGAGGGACACCTCGCCAAGCCGGTCCCGTCGGTCACGTCGCTGGTCGCGCTGCCGCCCGCCATCGACGACGTGCTCCGCCGCGGCATGAACAAGGATCCGAAGCAGCGCTATGGGAACTGCCGCGAGCTGATCGCCGCGGCGCGCACCGCGCTCGCGTCGACGCCGAGGCCTGATCAGCCGCCCGCGCCCGCGCAGCCCGATACCGGCTCGCGGCCCGCGCTCTCGGGCGCTGCGCCGCCGCCGGGCTCGGCACCGCAGGGCGCCGGGGCGCCGGGCGCGAACTGGAATCGGCCGAGCTTCCCCGCGACGCCGCAGGCGGGCAGGCAGTATCCCGTGTCCTCGCCGATGGCGGAGCCGATGCGTCTGCGCCCGCCGTCGCCCGCCCAGTCGGCGGCCAGCTTCACCGGCCAGCGCGGCGGCGGGAACAGGTGGGTGCTGCCGATCCTGGTCGGCGCGGTGGTGCTGGCGATCACCGTCCTCGTCATCGTGTTGATCAACGGCGCCTCGGCGAGCGATCAGGGTCTGCGTGCCTCGGCCGCCGTCCACGTGGAGAGCGGTTCCGCGGTGAGCGGCCCTGTGGTGAGCGGTCACGGCGTGGAGAGCGGTCCCGAGGTGGACGCGAACTCCGCCGTCGCTTCTCGTGCTGCCGAGGACGGCGGGAGCGTCGTCGAGGACTGAGATCGCCCCGTGACGAGCCGCGATGTGCCTCGCGGCCGGGTGACTGCCGATCGACTGCCTTGCACTCGGCCCCCCGGAGTGCTAAACACGAGTTGGCACTCAGTACACTCGAGTGCCAGAGGTCGGGTCGGTGAGACCGAGTCGCGACAGCCCTGCCTGAGGGGCTGCCGTGCCGGTCGTCCGTCGCGGGCGCCGTGCCTGGCCGTGCATGTCCTTGCTGTGGGGGTGAAAGCGTCCGCAGCGACCAATTGCCGGAGGACGACACAGCAATGGCAAAGTTGATCGCGTTCAACGAGGATGCGCGTCGCGGCCTTGAGCGCGGCATGAACACCCTCGCCGACGCCGTGCGGGTGACGCTCGGCCCCAAGGGCCGCAACGTCGTGCTGGAGAAGAAGTGGGGCGCCCCCACCATCACCAACGACGGTGTCTCGATCGCCAAGGAGATCGAGCTGGAGGACCCCTGGGAGAAGATCGGCGCCGAGCTGGTCAAGGAGGTCGCCAAGAAGACCGACGACGTCGCGGGTGACGGCACCACCACCGCCACCGTGCTGGCCCAGGCGCTCGTGCGCGAGGGTCTGCGCAACGTCGCGGCGGGCGCCAGCCCCCTCGGCCTCAAGCGCGGCATCGAGAAGGCCGTCGACGCCGTCGCCGAGCAGCTCCTCAAGACCGCCAAGGAGGTCGAGACCAAGGAGCAGATCGCTGCCACGGCGGGGATCTCCGCGGGCGACGCCAGCATCGGCGAGCTGATCGCCGAGGCGCTGGACAAGGTCGGCAAGGAAGGCGTCATCACCGTCGAGGAGAGCAACGCCTTCGGGCTGGAGCTCGAGCTCACCGAGGGTATGCGCTTCGACAAGGGCTACATCTCGGGCTACTTCGTCACCGACACCGACAGGCAGGAGACGGTCCTCGACGACCCGTACATCCTGCTGTACAGCTCCAAGATCTCCTCGGTCAAGGACCTGCTCCCGCTGCTGGAGAAGGTCATGCAGGCGGGCAAGCCGCTGCTGATCATCTCCGAGGACGTCGAGGCCGAGGCCCTGGCCACCCTGGTGCTGAACAAGATCCGCGGCACCTTCAAGTCCGTCGCCGTCAAGGCGCCCGGCTTCGGTGACCGCCGCAAGGCGATCCTCCAGGACATCGCCATCCTCACCGGCGGTCAGGTCATCAGCGAGGACGTGGGCCTCAAGCTGGAGACCGCCGACCTCTCCCTGCTCGGCCAGGCCCGCAAGGTCGTCGTCACCAAGGACGAGACGACCATCGTCGAGGGCGTCGGCGAGTCGGACCAGATCGCGGGCCGCGTGAGCCAGATCCGTTCCGAGATCGAGCGCAGCGACTCCGACTACGACCGTGAGAAGCTCCAGGAGCGGCTGGCCAAGCTCGCGGGCGGCGTCGCGGTGATCAAGGTCGGCGCGGCCACCGAGGTCGAGCTGAAGGAGCGCAAGCACCGCATCGAGGACGCGGTGCGCAACGCCAAGGCCGCCGTCGAGGAGGGCATCGTCGCCGGTGGCGGCGTGGCGCTGCTCCAGGCCGCCGAGGCCGCCTTCGGCGGGCTGACCCTGACCGGCGACGAGGCCACCGGTGCCAACATCGTCAAGGTCGCGGTCGAGGCCCCGCTCAAGCAGATCGCGGTCAACGCCGGCCTTGAGGGCGGCGTCGTGGTCGAGAAGATCAAGGGCCTGAAGGCGGGCGAGGGTCTGGACGCCGCCACCGGCGACTACAAGGACCTGGTCGCCGCAGGCATCACCGACCCGGTGAAGGTCACCCGCTCCGCGCTGCAGAACGCGGCGTCGATCGCGGCTCTGTTCCTCACCACCGAGGCCGTCGTCGCCGACAAGCCGGAGAAGGAGAAGGCCCCGGCCGCTCCCGACGCCGGTGGCATGGACTTCTGATCCATCGCTGACGCGCACGACAGCACAGCACGAAGAAGGCGGCCCCGCGGTTCTCGCGGGGCCGCCTTCTCGTCGTCTCGGGCCTGCTCGGCGTGAGCTCGGCCGGTTCCGACGCGGCTGCTCGGCGGCGGTCCGATGCCCTGCGGTCCGTCGTCCGCTTCTGGTGTGGTCCGGCGTGCGGTGCCCGGCGTCGATCGTCGAGGACGGCCGAGGACGAGCCCGCCGACAGTTGAGCGGCCGTCGGTCGACTCGCCGGCTCAGGTGCCGGAGCCGAGACAGACGAAGGGGCGTCGCAGCGGTTCGCGGGCGACGGCCTCCGCCAGCGCCGCGGCGGGCGGGCGGCCTTGGACGAGGAGTCCGTGGAACTCGGCCATCGTGTCGGCGGCGGCCTGATCGCCGACCTTGCTGGTCGCGGCGATGACGGTACGAGAGCCGCTGGCCAAGAGGGCACCCGCGAAGCCCAGCGCCTCGTCGCCGGGTCGGATGCGGTTGAGTGCGAGCTCGCAGGCGGCGAGCACCACCCGCTCCGGCGCACGGCGCAGCCGCGCCGTCTCGTGCGCGAACAGCGAGCCGTCGGTGAGTTCGAGCCGGGAGAACATCGCGTTCTCCGGCTCGTGCGCGCCATGCGCGGCGACATGAGCGAGCCGCGCGCCGTCAAGGGCGTCGAGCACGGCCCCGACCGTCGCCTGTCGGCCTTCCAGCACGCGGGCGTCCGGATGATGCGTGCGGAGTCCGGCCACCTCGCCCACGGCGCCGAGCAGGTCGGGACCGCTGATCAGCACGACATGGCCCGCCTCGGATGCCTCGGCGGACCTCGGCACGGGTGTTCCTGCCGTGCTCGCGGGACCCGACGGCTCCGTGCCGTTCTCCGAGCGGTCGTCGGCGCCCCGGCCGCCGGCACTCGAGACGTCGGCACCCCGGACCGCCCTGGCGGGGAACCGCGAGTGGTATCCGGAGTCCTGATCGCGAGGCGACGTGTCGCGAAGCCCGCCGGTCTGCTCGGCGGTCGGTCCGTCTCCGTCGTCGTGGGCGGAGGTCGGGCTGCCCGCGGTCTGGTCGGCGGAGAGCCACGCGGTGGCGGAGGGGGCCACGGTCAGCGGCCTGCCGTGCATGGACGGGAGCGTTCCCCAGGCGACCGCGTACAGCGCGCCGGTCGGCACGATGACCAGCTCGCGGTCCCCGACCAGGCCTGCCAACGGCCGCAGCAGCTTCTCGTCGAGGCGCTCCGCCCTGCGTCGAGCCGAACCCGCGATCACGTCGACCAGCGGGGTGGGTTGACGGTCGGGGGCCAGCGCGTTGAGATCGGCGTGCAGCTCTCGGGCCGCCGCCGTGATCTCGGCGACGGGTCCCAGCCGCACCAGCCGGGGCCGTCCGTCGACGATCACCACCGCCACGGCGGTCCCGTCCGAGACGGCGAAGCTCACCATCGCACGCTCGCGGAGCCGAGCCGCCACCTCGGCGAGGCTCGCGATCGGAGTCGGTTCCCCCCACAGACTGGTCTGCCAGCCCAGGCGGGTGATCTCTCGTTGCAGCGTGGCGTGGCGGGCGGCCAGCTCGCCGGGGTTTCTGCCGTCGAGTCGCGCCTGTTGCAGCTCTCGGCTGAGCACCCGGTAGTCATCGACTCGCTCGGCGAGCACCGGGTCCTCGATAGGGGGTTGCGGCTGGTAGCGGTACACCTGTGCGCGGGTCCGCTCCAGCCAGTGGAACAGCCTGCGCACGTCGACTCGGCCGTCATCGGGGGCCAGCACCAGTCGGACGGCCAGCTCGCCGAGTTCCCGGCCGTGTACCGCGGTGCCGCTCACCAGGTCCAGACCGCCCATCCGGTCACGAATCCGACCCAGCTCGGCCAGCCCGCTCTTAGCCTGCGCCAGCGCACGACGGCGATCTCCCTGGGTGAGGGCGAGCTCGGCTCGGCAGAGGCGCAGTAGCATCCGGTGGTCGATGGGGGTGATCCGGCGAGGCCGTCCGATTCCGGCCAACTCGGCCGCGGCCTGATCGAGGTGACCCAGTCGGAGTGCGATGCGCACCGCCAATGCCTTGGCCACTCCGGACTCGTCGGTGAGCCGGAGATCGGTCAGCCGGTCGGCGAGTCGCAGGGCTCTGTTCCGCAGGCCAGCGGTGACCCGGCCGTCGCGGAGGGCCACCGACACATCGGTTCGCAGTCGGGTGAGCGCCGCGATACCCGCCCAACTGAGATTGCCGCGTCGGGTCAGTCGTCGTTGGGCCGATGTGGAGAGTCGGCGTGCCGTGTCCGGATCATCCAGGAGGAGCGCGGCGGTGGCTCGAAGAATCTCTGCCTCGGCGAGATTCTGCCGGACACGATCTCGCTCGAGAACAGGCAGAGCCTCATCCAGGTACTTGGCGGCCTCCTCGGCCAGGCCGGCGGTCAACAATGCCTCGGCCTGATCCATACGGAGCGTGGGGAGCATGTCGGGGGCCACCCGGTTGTAGCCGAGATTCGTCTGCTCGTAGTAATGGATGGACTCCGGTATCGCGCCGACCCTGAGGGACAGTGCCCCCAGGTTGTGCTGGGCCTTTGCTGTTATCAGCGCCAACCCGTGATCGCTGGCTAAGGCCAGGCACTGCTCGAGATCTTTGATCGCAGGCTTCTGCCGTCCTATTCTGATAAAAGCGAGAGCCCTGTTCAACAGGGCTCTCGGAAGTATCGACCTCTCCTCGGGTATCTCGCTCTGAGTCTGTTCGAGGAGCGCCACGCCTCGGTCATGTCGCTCGATCGCAAGATAGTTCTTCCCGGCCCTCGAGAGCATGAATCCATGCTGGCCGTCGATGATCCCGGCGAAGAGCTTCTGCTGATTCCCCGTCGGCAGGGTCTTCACCAGCGAGCGGGCTTGTCGCAGGATCTTGAGCCCTTGCTCGAGACTCCTGGTCTCGGCTTGCGAGGAAGCGAGGCTTATCAACGTCCTGATCCGCGACCGGATGAGATCCGTGTGAACCGGGGCGTCCGACTCCACGGTGGCATCGGCTGTGTCAAGTGTTCGCAAAGCACGGCGAAAGAGGCGACGCGCTTCAGCGGGACGGTACGCGGACGCAGCTGCTGCGGCAGCACCACGGTATGTCTCGGCTCGGCGCAGGATCTTGACCTGAGCGTCATGACCAGTCACCGTCTGCACTGCTCCGGTAGCAGGAAAGGGGCAGGGCGGACCATACCAGCAGCCATGATCTACGCCCCGCCTCGTCGTCGGTGGGCAGCGGTGCGTTGTGTCAGGCCGACGGGCTGCGTGCGGTGAGCATCACAACACGATGCTCGGCGTGGCGATCGTTCTGCCCGGCCTGCCCTCGACAGTGGTCAGATGCACCAGGATCTGCGTGGTTCCTCGCGGCACGGTCTCCAGGGCGAACCGGCCGCCCTCATCGGCGGAGATCGAGCTGGACTCGTGGCCGGCCACTCGTACCTCCACGAGATGCGGGCCTCCCGGAACCAGCCACCCGTCGAAGCGATGACCGGTGCCGCTCGGCGCGAGAGTGAGCATCAAGGTGAGGTCGCCGACCGTGAAGGTCATCGTGCTGGGCTCGGCGCCGCGTACCCCAGCAAGCGGCTTAGGGCGTTCCCAGCGGGCCACCTCCACGTTGATGTTCTCCAGCTCGATGGCGAACTGCGCACGCTCGATCAGGCCGGCAGGAACCGGGTCGGCCTCATCCAGCACCAGGCCCAGTTCGGCCAGCAATATGTCCCCCCCGTAGAACGTGCTCTCCTGGTCATCGCCGCCCGGGTGTCGCCCGGAGCCGTGCCCGGTCGGACTCATGGTGAGCCTCCTTCCGCTGTGAGCAAGGACCGCAGCTGTTTCAGGCAGCGGCCTCGCGTCGGTCCCACACTTCCCCGAGGTATCTCCAGGGCCTCGGCGACTCCCTGATATTCGACCCGGCCCGCCAACACGGTCAGACTCAGCACTTCCTGACACTTGGGGGACAACCCGCGATACGCCGCCCACAGCTGCTGGTCCCGGTCGCGGCGCAGCGCCTCCGGTTCCGGCAGGTGATCCTGGGACGGGAGTTCGTTCAGGGCTTCGGCGGGCATCGTCGCGCCCTGATCTCCACGCAAGGCCCGAACGGCCTCACGGCGAGTCGTGGTGATCAGCCAAGCCGCCAGCGCCCGGGGATCCTCCATGGCATGCAGATTGCGCAGCAGGAGAAGCCAGACGGTCTGCACGACGTCCTCGGCCGTGACCGTGCCGAGCCCGCGTGCCCGCGCGACCCGCCAGACCAGTGGCGTGAGGCCGACCACCAGTGCGTTCAGCGCCTCGCGGTCGCCCGCTCGTGCCGCTATCAGGCACGCCTCGTGCCGGTCGTAGCCGTCGAGCTCGTGCCAGGACAGCTCCGACTGGCCGGTCCGCGCGTGGTTCACGCTGCTTCCCCCTTCCGACCCCCAGTCCGCCATGATCTCAACTAGGACGTCGCAAAGTCGGTTCCGGCCCAGCACGGGACGGAACCGACCTCGCAATATAAGAGCGACAACATCTCAACCAGATACATCGATCACACGAATGGACTAGTGACGATGATCACGAGATCTCGGGCGATCTAGTTCGTCTTGCCCGGCTCACTGAGGGGATCGCCGACGCCTCCGCTCGGACTGGGCCTGCGCGGTCCGGTCTCCTTGCCCGGAGCGGCGACCTCCGTCGTGGAGTCCGTCACGTCCGCCACGCCCTCCTCGACCGGCGGGAACTGTGCCTCGAACTCGGCGACATCGACGTCCTTCTGCTTCTCGGAGCTGGTCACGCTTGTTCTCCCTTGGTCGGCTGGCCGGTAGGACGCGGGTGATCTTGAAACGGTGCCCGCCGGCAACAGCGCTGTCGAACAGATGTCATGCGCGAATCTCAGTGCGGACTGCCCCCAGTACGCACGGATCGTTCGGGAGATGTTCAGGCGACTGCCGACGGGTGGGGCCTCCCCCGCGCGCCCCACCCGTCGGCAGTCTTACCCCCTGCCCCTTCACACCCCCAGCCATCCGCGAAGGGACCGCGCCACGGACCACGGCAGCCGAACGACGTGTGACTTCGCTCCCCCAAGCGAAGCCTGTCGCTCCCCCTGCCGCCGCGATCCGCGGCTTCCCCCCACCGGCCGTGTGAACGACCTGTGAGACAGGAGGGGCGGATCGGCCGCCAGATACATCGGCGGACAAACTTTTTTGAACTCTTTCCGGTGGTGGTTCCCGTCGACTGTCGACGGTGGCCTGTCTGCCGAGGTCAGCGCGGGTGTCGTGCGATGGTCGGGCGGGGGACGGTCGCGTGATTCGCTCGTCTCGACGCCGCTGCGGTCGCACGGGGAACCAGACCCGGCGCCGGATGCGTCTGCCGCGGGGAAGGGGGACGGGTCGCATGCCGACGGCGACGATCGGCTTCGGTCGGGCCGCGGCTTCGCCGCCCCTCGCCACCGCCTCACCCGCCTGTGCGCCCCTAGGACGGGCTCGGTCGGCACGCGGCCCCCGGTGTCAGGAGCGGCGGATGTCTCCAGCGCGGACGACGGCCGCTCGGTGTGCCGGACCTCGTCCCGGCGTTACCGGCCCGGGCGATGCCCGAGCCGAGCACGTCCGCCGTGACGCGCTCGCCGTCCGGAGTCCCGGAGACAGGCGCACCAGGTCGACGGCGACGCCGGCCGACGCCGCGCCGGTCGGCGGTCTCGGCGCAGTCGTCCGCTCGACCAAAGAGGTCTAGACCACGTCGTTAGGCTGGGCGGGCGCGGCGCACCGCGCCAGAGCAGAGGGGACGACGCGAGTGGCGGACGGATTGCTGGAGGTCATCGCGCTGGACGCGGTGGACGCGGAGGCGGCGCAGGCGGGAGGTGCCGACCGGCTGGAACTCGTGACGAACATGGCGGCGGACGGGCTGACACCCGACGTCGCCACGGTGCGCAGCGTGTTGGCCGCCACCGACCTGCCGGTTCGCGTGATGCTGCGTGACGCGGCGGGGTTCCTGCCCCGCGATCTGACCGGGCTCCGACGATCGGCCGCCCGGCTGCGCGAGGAGGGCGCGACAGAGTTCGTGCTGGGCTTCCTCACGACACGCGGCGAGGTGGACGAGGCCGCGTGCCGGGCACTCCTGGCCGAGTTGGACGGCTGCCGCTGGACCTTCCATCGTGCGCTGGACGGCGCGGCGGATCGGCGGGTCGCCTGGACACGCGCCGAGACGCTCGGCTGCGACACCGTGCTGACCGCGGGCGGGCCGAGCGGGGTCTCCCGCGACTGGCACGAGCTGCTCGGCTTTCTCGACGCGGCGGAACCCGATCGCGAACGACTGCTGATCGGCGGGGGCCTGCGCGCCACGCATGTGGCGCCGCTGCGGGAGCGGGGCGTCCGGCGCTTTCATGTCGGCGGCGCCGTCCGGCCGGACTGGCACTCGCCCATCGAGGTCGACGAGGTGCGTCGCTGGGTCGAGCTGGTGCATCGGTGAGCCCACGCGGCGGACCGGTGCCGATGCCGCTCGTGACCTGCCGGGGGCACAGGGCGGACGCCCTCGGGCACGGCTCTCGCTGCCGAGGTGACGGTCGGGGCAGGCACGAGCAGCAGGGACGACACGCGCCGACCACGCTCGATGTCCTTACCGGGCCGCCGTAGGCGGCGTCGCCCGCGTCCGTGGACCGGTCACGCCCACGAACACCGAGATCGCCCCGCGGCGCGCTCCCGGCCTGTGGACCAGGCCGGGTCGGACCGGCGTACCTGGTGAGCCACGGTCGGACGTCAGACCGCGGCCGACGGCATCGCGAGGCGATCGCTGGTGCTGGTGCTGGTGTCGGTGTCGGGAGGTCGTGTCGCACCTCGATCCTCGGTGGTCGACGAACGAGTGGGAGTCGGTCTCGGCTCGGTGGAGACGGGGCGCCCTCCGCTCGGGGCTACCGGGAGGAGCCGCCGTGTCGCGGTGCGGGCCGCGATCGAGAGGGGATCGGGCGAGATCGGGATCGCGGCGTCCGGGCCTGGTGGTTCGGCTGCCGGGACGGCCCGTGCCACCTCGCCCGGCGGGGCCCGGCGGGGCCCGGCGGGGCCCGGCGGGGCGGCCCGTGCAGGCAGGGGTGGCGCGGCGGTCGATCGGCCGGGACGTCCTCGCGTTCCCGGCCGTTCTGGACCTGAAGGCTTCGTCCCGGACGTCTCGCCCCGGATGTCTCGCTCCGGACGTCTCGACCAGGGCGCCTTCACCCGGACGCTCTAGGCCGAAACCTCTCGGTGCGGCCTGCCGGCGGAGGGGGCGGCAGAGGGTGCGGCACGGCGTCGGACAAACCGCGTCGGTGGCGGGTCCGTCCGAGAGCGGGTCTGCCGCGGGAACGGGCCTCGACGGCGGGCCTGGACTCCGGCAGCGAGGTCGGCCGCATCAGTAGTCCTCTTCCGGAATGATCAGCCAGCAGAGGGCATAGGCCGCCACTCCGAGGCCGAGTCCGATGATGCTGAGGACGACGAAGCCGATGCGGACCAGCGCCGGGTCGACGCCGAGCGCCGTGCCGAGCCCGCCGCTCACGCCCGCGAGCATGCGATCCTGCCTGCTACGACGGATTCTCCGTAGTCGCGATCTGGCGTCGGTGATGATTCGGTGTTCTGTCATGCCTCAAGCCTGCTCGCTCGAGGCCTGCCTACCATCGGGCGGACACCGGAGATCCACCCCTAGCCCGTCGTGGAGACCCGTCAGGGTTTCTCCCCGTCACCCTGTCCGGGTCGCTTCGAGGTAGCGCAGCCCGTGACGCAGGTGGTCGACGAGCTCGGCCAGCTCGCGGGGATCGAAGACGACGGTGATGGGGCTGTCCTCGACGGTCATCGAGAGCGCCATCTTCCGCTTGTAGACCTCGACCAGCAGGGCGGTCGGCCCGTGTTCCTCGTGCACGCAGGGCACGCCGAGCGTCGTGTCGGTCTCCAGCGCCTCGATCAGTGCGAACACCCCACGCCAGTCGAGCGTCACCGCGAATCGCGCGGTGGAGGCCAGCCGCAGGTACAGCCTGCGGCGATCCTCACTCAGCTCCACCTGGTTCGTGCAGGGTCCGTAGACGGTGTCTCGTCCCCGGACTCGCCGGTAGAAGAGGAAGCTTCGAGCTGGCGCCATGGTCGCTCACCTCACTGGTGACTCAGTGTTAGCGGCGGCGGGGATCATGATAGTTGACTACTCGATCTGGGCGATAGTCCGAATGGCCCTTCTGCTCGATTTGGGTGTTAGCGCTACTTTCAGTGCATGTTTAGTGGCTTAGGTGCCCGTGATCAACACTTTCGTGTGGCCGCTTTGGTGGTCTTCGGCCTGGTGGCATCGATGGTGGCGGGCTGCGTCGGAAGCCCGGTCGTCGCCCCGCCGAATCCGGCGCCGGGCGACGAGTCACCCGGCGGATCCGCCGAGGAGTCCGCCGCGGCGGCGGGCCCGCGCGACTCCTTCACCCTGGTCGCGACCGGCGACGTCCTGATCCATCCCGCGCTCACCGAGCAGGCGGAGCTCGACGGCGCCGAATCCGGCGGTGGGCGGGACTTCGCGCCGCTGTTCTCGGGGATCGAGCCGCTGCTGTCCGGCGCCGACGTGGGACTGTGCCACCTGGAGGTGCCGCTCGCCGCCCCCGAGGGCCCGTTTCTGGGCTGGCCGTTGTTCAGCGGCCCGCCCGAGGTCGCCGACGGCCTCGCCGCCGCGGGCTACGACGTCTGCACCACGGCGTCCAACCACACGGTGGATCAGGGCGAGGAGGGCGTCATCCGCACCCTGGACCGGCTCGACGAGGTCGGCATCGACCAGGCGGGCGCCGCGCGCACCGAGGAGGAGGCCGCGACCCCGCTGGTCCGGGACGTCGACGGTGTGCAGGTGGGTCACGTGTCCCACACCTTCGGCTTCAACACCGGCACGAGCCTGCCGCCGGACAAGCCCTGGATGTCGAACCTGCTGGACGCCGACGAGATCCTGGCCGGTGCGCGGGCCGCGGAGGAGGCGGGCGCCGACGTGGTCGTCGCCAGTCTGCACTGGGGCGTGGAGTATCAGCACGAGCCGACGGAGTCGCAGGTGGCCCTGGCCGAACAGCTGGCGGGCGACCCGGCGATCGACCTGATCATCGGCCACCACGCCCACGTGGTGCAGCCGTTCGAGAAGGTGGGGGACACCTGGGTGGCCTATGGACTGGGCAACAGCGTGGCGCGGCACGCCGAGCCGCGCGGCGTCACCGAGGAGGGAGTCGCCGCCCACTTCACCTTCGAGCGGACCGCCGAGGACGACTGGGCCGTCGCGAAGGCGGCCTTCGTCCCCACGCTCGTGGATCTCGGTCCGCCGGTCCGCCTGGTGGACCTCACCACCGCCGAGTCGACCCCCGCCTACGACGCGGCGGCGACGCGGATCGAGGAGATCGTGCTCAGCAGGGGCGCGGCCCAGGACGGGCTCGCACGGCACGAGGGCTGAGCGTCGACTCCGTCGCATCCCCGCGACGGCCGCCCTGTCGTACGCGCGTCACCGCCGGATCGGGGGCCGCGCGCCCTGCCGGTTCGGTGCCGCCGACGACGCCCCGGCCGGCCCGCCCGGCCTCCGGCGGCGACCGCCGCGGCGCGTCAGGCGATGTCCGGCAGCGACGGGCCGAGCAGATCGTCCGCGTCCACGATCCGGTAGGCGTAGCCCTGCTCGGCGAGGAAGCGCTGCCGATGGGCCGCGTACTCGGTGTCCAGGGTGTCCCGCGAGATCACCGAGTAGAAGTGCGCCTGTCGACCGTCCTCCTTCGGCCGCATGACCCGACCGAGCCGCTGCGCCTCCTCCTGACGGGAGCCGAACGTGCCGGATACCTGGATGGCGACCGAGGCCTCGGGCAGGTCGATGGAGAAGTTGGCGACCTTCGACACGACCAGCGTGCGCAGCTCGCCCTTGCGGAACGCCTCGAACAGCGCCTCTCGCTCCTTGTTCTTCGTCGAGCCCTGGATCACCGGCGCGTTCAACGCCTCGCCGAGTTCGTCGAGCTGATCGAGGTAGGCGCCGATGACGAGCGAGGGCTCGTCGGGATGCCGATCGAGGATCGCCCGGACGACGGGTGTCTTGGTCCGCGCCGTCGCGCACACCTTGTAGCGCTCCTCCGCGTCCGCCGTGGCGTAGGCCAGCCGCTCCGACTCGGTGAGCGTGACACGAACCTCGGTGCAGTCGGCGGGCGCGATCCACCCCTGGGCCTCGATGTCCTTCCACGGCGCGTCATAGCGCTTCGGACCGATCAGCGAGAAGACGTCGCCCTCGCGACCGTCCTCGCGGACGAGGGTCGCGGTGAGCCCGAGTCTGCGGCGGGACTGGAGGTCGGCGGTCATCCGGAAGACCGGCGCAGGGAGCAGGTGCACCTCGTCGTAGAGCACCAGACCCCAGTCGCGAGAGTCGAACAGCTCCAGGTTGCGATACTCGCCCTTGGACTTCCGCGTGATCACCTGATAGGTGGCGATGGTGACCGGCCGGATCTCCTTGCGCTCGCCCGAGTACTCGCCGATCTCGTCCTCGGTCAGCGAGGTGCGTGCGATCAGCTCGCGCTTCCACTGCCTGCCCGCGACCGTGTTGGTGACCAGGATCAGCGTCGTGGCGCGTGCCTCGGCCATCGCCGCCGCGCCCACCAGCGTCTTGCCCGCGCCGCACGGCAGCACCACGACACCGGACCCGCCCGCCCAGAAGGCCTCGACGGCCTGTCGCTGGTAGTCGCGCAGCTGCCAGCCGTCCTGCTGCAACGAGATGGGGTGCGCCTCGCCGTCGACGTACCCGGCGAGGTCCTCGGCGGGCCAGCCGATCTTCAGCAGTGCCTGCTTCAGCCGGCCCCGTTCGCTGGGATGCACGACGGTGACGTCGTCGTCGACCCGCTCGCCGAGCATCGGAGCGATCTTCTTGTTCCGCAGCACCTCGGTGAGGACGGCCCGGTCGAGCGACTCCAGGACCAGACCGTGCACCGGGCTGTTGACCAGTCGCAGCCTGCCGAAGCGGCCCATCGTGTCGACGACGTCGACCAGCAGCGGCTGCGGCACCGGATATCGGGAGTACCGGACGAGGACGTCGACCACCTGCTCGGCGTCGTGCCCGGCCGCCCGCGCGTTCCACAGCGCGAGCGGAGTGATCCGATACGTGTGCACGTGCTCGGGAGCGCGTTCCAGCTCGGCGAACGGCGCGATGGCGACGCGCGCGTCGTTCGATCGGGGATGGTCGATCTCCAGCAGCAGCGTCTTGTCTGACTGCACGATGAGTGGGCCGTCGGTCACCGCGGTCGTGCTCCTTGTCCTCACAGCGGAGTGCGCCTGTCCAGTGTGCCTGTCCAGGTCTGTTCTGCCCGTTCGGGCGGGCTGATCCCGCACCGGCGAGTCCGTCGCCGCCAGGGCGGGGACGTCCGGCCGGGTCGCCGGTCGACGGCGATTCGACCGCAGCCCTCCGGTGCCCCGCGGCTCGGTCGAGTCTGCCAGGTCGATGGGCGAACGGGCTGGTCCCACCATGCGTCGAACAGACATCGCGGCTGGTCATGACGTGTCGACGGTGCGTCGCGGCGCCCTCGGTCGCCTTCGACGGGCGGGTGGCCTGCACCCGGTGCACGTCGGCCCGGCGCTCGGTCCGGCCTGCCGCACCCCGGAATCCGACTCGTCGCCGGAGACGGGAAGGCCCGGTACGCGATCTCCGCGCACCGGGCCTTCCTCGGTCGGCCGGTGGAATGCCGCGGCCCGGCGAGGGCGTCCCACCGGGCCGGGCCGGGATCAGGGTTTCGCCGCGGCCACGGCCTCCTGGCCGAGCGCGTCGGCCCCGTCCTCGGCGCCCGCCGAGTCCGAGGGCGCCGCCGTCCCGGCCGAGGCCGGGTCCTCCGGACGGCGCAGCAGCCGCGCCACCTCGCCGCGCAGTTCGATGAAGCGCGGATCCTCCTTGGTGGTGATCTGATCCCGTTCGGCGGGAAGGTCCACCGGGAGGTCCGCGACCACCGACGCGGGCGCGGTGGACAGCACCAGGACCCGATGGGCCAGGTACACGCTCTCGTCGATGTCGTGGGTGACCAGCAGTACCGTGGTGTCCTGTTCGCGCTGGACCTTGAGCAGCAGGTCCTCCAGCTCCGCCCTGGTCTGGGCGTCCACCGAGGCGAAGGGCTCGTCCATCAGCAGCAACGCAGGCCTGCACGCCAACGCCCTGGCGATGGCGACGCGCTGCTGCATGCCGCCGGAGAGCTGCCGAGGGTACTTCGCCGCTGCCTTCGTGAGCCCGACGGCTTCCAACGCCTCGGCGGCGCGCTCCTTGCGCTGTGCCGCGGGGATTCCCCGGCTGCGCAGCGGGAACTCCACGTTGCCCGCCACCGTCAGCCAGGGAAACAGCGACCGGCTGTAGTCCTGGAACACGACGGCGAGGTCCTCCGGCACGCCGGTGACCGCGTCGTCCTGCAGCCGTACCGTTCCGCGACTGGGCCGGTGCAGGCCGGACACCGAACGCAGCAGCGTCGACTTGCCGCATCCGGAGGGGCCGACGATGCAGACCAGTTCGCCGGTGTTCACCGTGAAGGAGAGGTCGTCGATGGCCGTGTAGCCCGCGTCGCCTCCGTAGGTGTGACCGAGATCGGTCACCTGCAACATCGTCGTCATGTCACCCTCCTGTCCTGGCCAGGCTCGTGCCTGCGCCCTGCGCCTGCTGCCACCCCAGTACGCGGCGTTCCACCGCGAGGAGAACCGTGTTGAAGACGTAGCCGAGCACCCCGAGCAGGACGATCCACGCCCAGGTCTCGTCGAAACGGAAGAGCCGTTGCGCGGCGATCAGCTGATAGCCGATGCCGTTGATGGCCCCGACCAGCTCCGAGATGACCATCAACACCAGCGACAGCGACAACGCGACCCGCAGGCCTGCGAAGATCTTGGGGCCTGCCGAGGGCAGGACGACCATGCCCATCCACTGCCAGTAGGGGATGCGGAAGGACTTGGCCGTCTCGACCTTGGTCTTGTCCACCGCCTGCGCTCCGTCGACCGCGTTGAGCAGCACGGGCCAGACGACGCCGAAGATGATCGTCGCCATCTGCATCGGCGTGCCGATGGAGAACAGCGCCAGGAACACCGGCACCAGCGCGGGCGAGGGGATCGCACGGGCGAAGGAGAACAGCGGACCGACGTAGTCCATCGCCGTGCGCGACCGCCCGAGCACCAGACCGAGCGACACGCCGATGACGCCCGCGATCAACCAGGCACTGAGCATCCGCACCACGCTGGGCACGATGTCGCCGAGCACGGTGTCGCTGAGGAAGAGCTGGTTCGCGGGCCCGGAGAACCAGAGACCGACGGCCGTCGCGCCGATCTCCGACGGCGGCGGGAAGAAGACGCTCTCGCCGAGGCGAGCGGCGACCTCCCACACCAGGATGAGTCCGACGAAGACGACCCAGCGTTGGGCGAAGCCCTTGAGGGCGAGCACTGACCTGGTCACCTGCTCACCTCCGGTCGACCTGCCCGAGGCGTCCGGTGTGTCCTCGAACTCGCGGACGATGTCATCGGCGGGCGCTGCTCCTGCTCGTCGCCGACCGGCAGGCCGTGTCGGACCGACCGAGACGACGATGTCGTGAATTGACGGTGAATTCCACTCCGCACACGGCTCACCGGACGGCCTCGACGGTGTTGTCCCAGCCGAGCCAGCGTCGTTGAGCCCGCTCCAGCAGTTCGTTGACCAGATAACCGACGATGCCCGCGACCACGGTTCCGGCCAGGACGAAGTCCATCCGGCCGCCGCTGGAACTGGCTTCGAGGATGAAGACGCCGAGTCCGACCTTGCCGCCCGCGAGGAGCTCGGTGCTGATGACCAGGATCAACGCGATGGAGGCTGCCACCCGGATGCCGGTGGCGATGAACGGCGCCGAGTTGGGCAGCGCCACGGTGGCCAGGGTGCGGAGTCTGCCGAGCCGGAACGATCGAGCGGTGTCGACCATCATCGAGTCCATCTCGTCCAACGCGTAGATGGTGTTGAACATGATCGGCCAGATCGCGGCGTAGACCGCGAGGACGATCTTGGTCTCGGGTCCGGTGCCCAGCAGGACCAGCGCCAAGGGGATCAGCGCCACCGACGGGATGGGCCGCAGGAACTCGATGACCGAGCGGGTCGCGACCCGCACCGCCTTGATGCTGCCGAGCAGCAGTCCGGCGGGTACCGCGATGGCGATGGCGATGCCCATCGCGATCAGCCATGCCAGGACGGTCGCGATGATGTGGAGCAGGAAGGACTGGTCGACGAGCAGGCCGCCGAGTGTGGTCAGGACGACCGACGGCGGGGGGAGATAGTACGAGGGGACCAGGCCGGACCGGCTGACGACCTCGCACAGGACGAGAAAGCAGGCCAGTCCGACCAGTCCGCGAAGAACCGAACGCATCGAGTCAGTTTCGCGTCGGCGTGAGGATCATCGACTCGGCCTCGATCGGCTCGTCGATCAGCTGGTACTCCAGCATCAGGTTCGGGATTCGCTGCAGCCGCGACGCCTCCAGCGTCGTGGGCCAGCCGCCGAGGTTCAGCAGCGACGCGGTCTCCGGCTCGATGCTCGCGTACTCCTGCACCATCTGCTCGACGCGCTCACGGTCGGAGCTGGCGACCTCCTGGCCGCGGGAGAAGGCGCGCTGGAACGCCGCGACGGTCTGCGGGTTCTCCTCCGCCCACTCGTCCTTGGCCGCGAAGCCCGCGATCGGGATCTCCTCGGTGGGGCCGGACGCGGCGTCGAAGACCGGCACGGCACCGATCTCCAGCTCCGAGTTGGTGATGAACGGCTCGGCCATCAGCGCCGCGTCGACCTGGCCGGAGTCCAGCGCCGCCGCCATGTCCGGGTAGCCCATCTCGGCGAAGTTGACGTTGTTCGGGTCGAGATCGTTGGCCCGCAGCACCGACTTGATGGTGACCTCGGCCAGGCTGCCCTGGCTGGTGACGCCGATGGTCTTGCCCATCAGGTCGTCCGGCTGGGTGAGCCCGCTGTCCGGCGTGGTCATCACCATCCAGGTGTTGGGCAGCGCGTAGTAGCTGTCGGCGACGAGCTTGATGTTGCCGAGTGCCGAATGTGCGGCGAAGATCGACACCCAGTTACCGAAGACGATGTCGAGATCGCCTGCCTCCAGCGAGGGCATCGCCGCCGCGGCGCCCTGAATGGACGTGAGCTCGATCTCGACGCCCTCTTCCTCGAAGAATCCGTCTTCGATGGCGATGTGCACGGAGGCGACGTCGACGACCGGGAGTAGTCCCAGTCGGATGACCTCCTGCTCCACGGCGCCGTTTCCGCCGCCGCCGCTGCTCTCCTCCTGACCTGCGGAACCGTCGAGGAGTCCGCAGGCGCTGGTAGCGAACAGAGTCGCCGTCGCCATGATGGCGGTGGCGACTCTGGCGGGTCTGGCGAGTTTGGTGGCCGGCGCACCGGAGCCCACACGTGGGGCCATGCCCCCTCCTTAAGGAAGCCAACTCTATTGCTGAGTGGGGCCACCCTAAACGGCGGGAACAGCCTTAACAACCCGTGTGTGACCTGGTCTAAGTTACGATCTAGTACCGCCGAATGGGTGCATTTGATTTACGGGCGGGGGACGCAATGGGTTGCGTTGTGTGAGTATAGTTTCGGCTGGCCGCCTGATGGGGTGGTCTGTTCGACCTTCCCGGCGGGCATGATCACGGCAGTCTGCTGAGCTGACCAGGGAGCGTGATGGCGAGTCCGGTGGTGACGGCCAGGGCGAACGCAGAGTCGACGACTCCGCTGTTCCGGGCCTTCGCTGTGATCGATGCGGGTACGGCGAGTTCGGCCGACGGCCGACCCGGCCCGCGAGACGGCGGCTTGCGTCGAGAGTCCGATGCCGGGGACGCGGGGGCGTTCATCCCCGGGCATCGGTCGGTCTCCGCGCCGTCGGGCACCAAGTCAAGGTCCGAGGTCGAACAGTCGTTCGATTTCTCCGCCTGCCCGAGTTGGAGGGTCTGCTAGTCGTGGCACGCCCCGAAAAGCCTTCGCAGGGCAGAAAGCCCGCTCCGCTCGAACTGGAGAGCGAAGGAGTGGAAGACCGCCAGGAAACGGCGGCACCGAACGAGGCCGCCGAGGCCTCGTCGCAGAGCAGCAGGCAGTCCGGCGGGACCCGAAGCTCCCGGTGGCAGCTGCGCAACTGGCGCCTGCGCACCAAGCTCGTCGCGGTCCTGCTGCTGCCGACGCTGGCCGCGCTCTTCTTAGGTCAGCTTCGAGTCTTCGACCAGATCGACGCGGCCGACGAGTACGCCCGCAACGTCCGGGGCTTCGACGTCGTCGAGCGCAGCACCGACCTGATCCACGAACTGCAGCGCGAACGGGACGTCGCGTCGTCCTACATCGCCAGGGGCCGGGTCGGCGGCGCTCAGGCGGTCGACGACCAGGTCGTCCGAGTCGATCAGGACGTGCAACGGCTGCGGGACAGCCTCGGCCAGCTCGACGACTTCGACACACAGGTGATCACCAGTCGCACCAGGGCGCTGGAGCGTCTCGGCGGTCTGGCGGGCCTGCGCGGCGCGGTCCGGGAGACGCAGTACTCCGAGACCGCGGCGATCAAGACCTACACGAGCATCATCCAGTTCCTGTTGCAGATGAACCGGGACATCGTCGCGTCGATCACCGACAGCGCCGTCAGCGCTCCCGCGAGGGCGACGGAGGCGCTCGCCAGGGCCAAGGAGGAGATCGCTCAACAACGGGCGACCCTGTTGGCGGCCGGACATCGGGACGAGCTGCGGGAGATCCATTTCCAGCAGCTCCAGGCGTCCAACGCGCAGTTCTCGGCGGCGGTCAACGAGTTCTACGCCATCGCCAGCCCGAGTGAGGCCAACCTCTACAGCGACACCGTGGCGGGTCCTGCGGTCGACGACGTGAACAGCATCAAGGGGATCACCCTGGTCCGGCACCAGAACGGCATTCCGCTGGGGCTGAACTCCGTGCTGTGGGACCAGTCGGCCAGCACCACGATCGGCCTGACGCGTGAGGTCGAGCTGGAGCTCCAGGGAGACCTGCGGGCGCGCGGAGAATCGCTGGCCGATCAGGCCAGGATGACCGCTTTCCGGGACGCGGCCCTCGTGCTCGGCTTCCTCGTCGGCGCGCTGGTGCTGATGCTCTTCGTCGCCCGATCCATGCTGCGTCCGCTGCGGGTGCTGCGGAAGTCGGCGCTGGAGGTGGCGCACGAGCGCCTGCCGTCGGTCATCGCCCAGATGCGGGAGACCGAGAACGACATCCCCAAGGTCACCGTCCAGAGTGTCGACATCCACACCCGCGAGGAGATCGGCCAGCTCGCCAGGGCCTTCGACGCGGTGCACAACGAAGCAGTCCGGCTCGCGGCCGAGCAGGCGCTGCTCCGGGCGAACGTCAACGCGATGTTCGTCAACCTCTCCCGCCGCAGCCAGACCCTCGTGGAACGGCAGCTGGGCCTGATCGACCGGCTGGAGCGCGACGAGCAGGACCCGGATCAGCTCGCGAACCTGTTCGAACTGGACCACCTCGCCACCCGTATGCGGCGCAACAGCGAGAACCTGCTGGTCCTCGCGGGTACGGAGACCACCCGACGGATGGCTCGGCCGGTTCCGGTCACCGACATCCTCGGTGCGGCGGTCTCCGAGGTCGAGCAGTACGCCCGGGTCACGGTCTCGGCCACGCCGGAACTGATGGTGCAGGGTCGTGCGGTCAACGACCTCGTCCACCTCATCGCCGAGCTGCTCGACAACGCGACCGCGCTGTCGGACCCGCAGACCAAGGTCACGGTGCGTACCGCGCACAGCCGCAAGAACGAGCTGATCATCGAGATCACCGACCGAGGCGTCGGCATGGCCGACGACGAGCTCGCCGAGGTCAACGAACGGCTGGCCAACCCGCCGAGGGTCGACGTCGGCGTGTCCCGCCGCATGGGCCTGTACGTGGTCGCGCAGCTGGCCAAGCGCCACGAGATCCGCGTCCGGCTGCGCAGCGAATACCTCGAGGGCGGCATCATCGCCCTGGTCGTCGTGCCGTCGAACCTGGTGGTGCGGCCGACGTCACTGCGCAGCAGCGGCCACACCGGCACACAGGCACTGGCGGCCCCGAGGGAGAACCTCGCGCTGCCGACCGTGGTCGACGACCACACCGGGGGCGACTCCGGGGCGGGCTCACTGCCCGCGCTGCCGTCGGTGGCGCCGGAGCCCGGGCCGATGGAGCCGTTCGGCGAGCAACTGCCGAGCGACCCGGCGTTGAGCGACATCGCCAAGTCCGACTCGACGGACTATTTCGGCTTCTACGGCGAATCGGCGGAGTCCGAACTGCGCGGCGGTTACCGGAATCCGGCGGAGGAGGAGCAGCCGCAGTCGGGCGGGCCCGGCGGCCGACCTGCTCCCGAGGACACGGCCTACTTCACGGCCGCCGAGATGGACGACGCCCAGGAACCCGACGAGGACGAGTGGGAGGCCCAGTTCCCGCAGCAGGACCACCCGCAGGCCGAGGCCGCCGCGTCGCACGACGACGGCAGACAGGGCGCCGTGTCACGGGCACCGGTCGCGGACGAGCGGTCCTCGGGGGCGGCGAAGGCGCAGACCGACTTCGACGCGCCGACGGAGCGACTGCCCATCTACGAGGCCGTCCTCTCCCAGTGGTTCCAGGCAGGCGACGGTGCCGCCCCGCAGGAGCAGCCCAACGGCTCCGCTGCCTCGGCGAGACAGAAGAACACCGCGCCGAAGGATCCGGCGGCCAGGAACACGCCGGCGGCTCCGCAGCGCAACGGGGTTCCGCCGACGCAGCAGCAGGCGCCGCAGCGGCGCGAGGCAGCCGCTCCGCCGCCCGCCGCCCGCAGGCGTCCGCCGCAGGCGCAGCCCGACGCGACCCAGCGGCCTGTGCCGCCCGCCGCGGGGCGCACGCCGTCGGCCGCCGACGCGACACCTGGTGCGGCGCCGACGCGGCGCCAGCCGGTGCGGTCCGAACGGCCTACGTCGACCGCGACGCCGTCGGAGGGCCAGGGTTGGCATTCCGCAGGAGACGACGGTTGGGAGGCAGCCAAGACGGTGCTCGCTCAGACTCCGGAAGGCGTGACGCAGGCAGGCTTGCCAAAACGTGTGCCGAAGGCCAAGTTGATGCCCGGCTCGGTCGCGCCGCAGACTAAGACGCAGCGGCAGGCCGCACCCGAGCAGTCGGATGCGCCTCCCCGGTCGGCAGAGATGATTCGAGGCAAGATGTCGAACTTCCAACAAGGACTGCGGAAGGGCAGGCACCACAGGGTTGACGCCCTGGCCGCGCCCGGTAGTTCCACAGATCCATCCCATCAGTCCGCTAGCCGCCACGACGAGGAGCAGGAGTGACCGCGTCCGCCCAGCAACCAGGTTCCTTCGGTTGGTTGATCACTGACTTCGTTCGTCGCGTACCTGGTGTCGCGCACGCCGTCGTCGTCTCCGCAGACGGCCTGCTCCTCGCCGGGTCCCACGGACTTCCTCGGGATCGTGCGGAGCAGCTCTCTGCCGTCGCCTCCGGGTTGATCAGCCTCACCCAGGGTGCCGCCCGCGTCTTCGAGGCAGGCGACGTCGCGCAGACGGTCGTGGAGATGGAACGGGGATTCCTGTTCCTGATGTCCATCAGCGACGGTTCCTGCCTGTCCGTCCTGGCCGCCCCGAACTGTGACATCGGCCTCGTCGCGTACGAGATGACCTTGTTGGTCGAGCGCGTCGGCCAGCAGCTCACGCCGGAGCTACGTGCTCAGCTACAGGGTGTGACTCGCCGGTGAACCCACAGGCGTACTTACCTCGACGGAGTGATGGGCAATGACCTCTGGACCTGGTTTCGGCGACGGCCGTGCTGGTGAGTGGGCAGGCCAGCTCGACTTCGACGGCTTCTACGGTCGAGGACGGGACGGCCAGAGCGACCCGGACGCCGACTACCTGATGGGCGGCGCCGATCGGGCGCTGTTCGGCGGCCCGGGCGCGGATCTGCTCGGGACGAGCATGTCGGGCGACTTCGACGACTTCTCCTCGACGCCGGTGCAGGAGGTCGAGCAGAGCTGGCCCGAATACGAGCCGGACGAGGAGAGCAGCCGGGACCCGCTGGTGGAGACCGGTTCGCTTGTCCGTCCCTATGCCAGGACAGGCGGCCGAACCCGGCCGGATTATGATCTCCCCATCGAGGCGTTGATCTCCACGAGTGACCGTGGTCGAGAGCGGAACTCGATGTCGCTGGCCGAACACCGTTCCATCTGCGGTCTGTGCATCGAGACTCGTTCTGTCGCCGAGATCGCGGCGCATCTGCGTCTTCCTCTCGGCGTGGTTCGTGTGCTGATCGGCGACATGGCCAGTCTCGGCTTGGTTCTCGTCCACAACAGCGGTCTTGTGATGGGGGACGGGCCGTCACTCGCGTTCCTGGAAAGGGTGCTCAGTGGGCTTCGCAGGCTCTGAACCCCAGCGGACTCCGGCCGCCAGCAAGCACGCCACCACGTCGACGAAGATCGTCGTGGCAGGTGGCTTCGGGGTTGGTAAGACGACGTTCGTCGGCTCGGTCTCCGAGATCGTGCCGCTCACCACCGAGGCGGTGATGACCGAGGCGAGCGTGGGCGTCGACGACCTGAGTGCCACCCCCGGCAAGGTCACCACCACGGTGGCGATGGACTTCGGTCGTGTCTCGCTGGACAGCGACCTGATCCTCTACCTGTTCGGCACGCCCGGTCAGCACAGGTTCTGGTTCATGTGGGACGACCTGGTGAAGGGCGCCATCGGCGCGGTCGTGCTGGTGGACAGCAGACGACTGGCCGACGCCTTCGCCTCGATCGACTTCTTCGATGACCGTGAACTGCCGTATGTCGTCGCGCTGAACTGCTTCGACGGCGTGCTGCACCACCGGATCGAGGACGTTCGGGAGGCGTTGACGATCGACGACTCCGTGCCGATCGTGGTGTGCGACGCGCGGAACAGGGACTCGACCAAGCAGGCCCTGATCACGCTGGTCGAGCACGCGATGCGGCAGTGGATGGCGGTTCGCGCCACTGGATGAACGACCGCAGGCAGGCGTGACGTCTGCTCCGACGATGACGGAGCGGGCGTCACGCCTGCCGCGTTCTCGTCGCGCGCACGTCACCGGTACGGCCTGCGCGGGCCGTCCTGCCGCATCGGGGATCGCCGGCGGCCCGGATCGGTCGGTGCAACCACCGATCGTCGGGCCGGACGAGGCCGTGAGCGGAGCGGGGCATCCGGAGCGGAGCCGTCCGTCCTCCTGGCCTGGAAAGGCGGGTCGCGACGGAGGGCCGGGAACGACGTCGGGCGCCGAGTCGGTCCGGCGGGATCATTCCGTCGAACTCGTCGAGCGTGCGGCCTCCTCGGTGTCCTGCGCGTCCTCCACGAGAGCCGCGCTGCTGATGCGATGCAGCGGATACCGCTGCACGGCTCCCACGCTCCGATCGAATCCCTCCAGGAAGCCGCCGCTGATGGTCACCGGGTCGACGATCCGCTGCGTGGCGACGCCGTGCGAGTTCACGAAGCCGATCCAGAGCCTGCTGCGTGAGCGCACCGCCTCCCGTACCAGCGTGACGGTGGGCGAGACCGGATGCCCCTCGGCCGCGGTGGACGCCGAGGCGCCGCGCCGCACCGCGGAGGTGTGATCCCCGATCCGGATTCCGGCGACGACCTCGGTGAGGCGCTCCTCGTCGATGGGGGCGGGGGAGGCGGCGCGCCTGCCGGAGCCCGAGCGTCGGGGGAGCCTGCGGCCCGGCGGACGCAGGTCCAGCAGTCGCCCGTCCAGCCCCTCGGCCACCGGCGCCAGCCCGGCCGCCCGCAGTCCGTCCAGCAGCTCGACGAGCGGCAGCGCGCTCACCAGGACCGTCGGAGCGAGGCGGCGCAGCTCCCACTGCGCGGCCTCCGGCCTGCCGAGCACCTCGCTGAGCAGCACCGGGTCCTCACAGCGCAGGAACGAGGCCGCCGCGCCCCCACGCAGCCTGCCGTGCCTGCGGGCCACGTCGTCGATCAGATAGGTGAGCGACTGCGGGACCGGGGTCTTGGACCGTTCCGCGAAGAGATCGTGCAGTTCGGTCGCGCTGCGGCCCGCGTCGAGGGCGCGCCGCACACTCGTCTCGCTCACCCGGTACACCGTGGCGCTGCCCGCCGACTCCACGTCGGCGACCAGGGCCATCTCCGAGGCGAGGTCGGACTCCAGCGGACCCGGCGCGATCACGGTCAGGTCGGCCTGGACGAGGATGTGGTCCAGCGGCGACGGCATCGCCGCCCCCATCAGTCGGGCCGCCTCCGCCTGGCCGGCGTCGAGCAGCGCCCGCCCGGCGGAGGACAGCCTGCCGACCGCGCTGATGCCGACGGACGCCGACTCGCTCAGGGCCCAGCGGACCTGATCGTCTCGTAACCGGCCGCCCTGCCGCGGCGCCCGCCAGGCGAGCAGCTCCACGAGCGAGTCGTCCGAACGCAGGGCGGTGTCCTCGGGCAGCCCGGCCAGCTCGGCCAGGGCTCGTCTGCGGGCGAGCGGTGCACGGGGGCGCCGCAGCTCCTCGGCGAGCACGGAGAGCAGCCGATCTCGTTCGTCCCGTCCGCCCGCCAGGGCGGGAAGCCGGGGCATCTCCAGCCAGGCGGAGGCCACCGTCGCCCAGCGCTGCTCGGCGGGGGAGGCGATCCAGGTGTCCGCGGCCACGGTCAGCAGCCAGTGCGGTTCGGTCTCGTCGCCCGCCGCGACGAGGCCCGCGGCGACCGCGAGTTCGATGATCAGCGTGGCCCGCGGCTCGGTGGCCTCCATCGCGCGGGCGGCCCGCCGCAGTTCGCGGACGCCCAGGCCCCCCGACCGCAGGACCGGCGGCGGTTCGGTGGACCACAGGCGCAACAGCGTCTCGACGTGGCGGCAGAGTTCCAGCGCCTCCCCCGCCGCGGTGGCGTCGGCGTCCGCGGTCGACCGCCGCACCGTGTCCAGCACGGGCGGGTCGACCGGCACCGGCCCGAGCGGCCGGTCGCCACGCAGCAGCAGTCCGAGCTGTCGGGGCAGTTCCACCGTCTCGGCGTCACGACGCAGCAGTAGCCCGGCCGCCAGCAGCCGTTGGACGGGGGTGCTGGCCCGGTCGAGCGGGACGACCGTCCCGGCGTCCTTCGTCTGGCCCACCGGCGCGCCCGAGGCCAGCGCGCCGAGCAGCCTGCGCTCGGCGTCGGACAGGTCGGCGACGACGGCCGCGAGATCCTGTCGGTCCAGATGCGGTGCGGGCCGGCCCAGCCCGGCGGGGAACGGGCCGATCGCCTCGCGGGCGGCGGGCACCACCGACAGTGTCGGATCGACGCCCCAGACGAGCGCCCTGGCCCGCAGCGCGGCGAGCCCGTCGCGAACTCTGTCCCCGGATACTCCGTCGCCCATCAGCTCGATGATCGTCTTCTCTCCGACCGGCTGCTGGTCGGCGTCCGCGACGAGCAGCGCCTCCAGCACGGCGAGGCTGAAGGCGTCGAGTTCCTCACAGGCACGGGCCACGGAGACCCCGATGCCCGCGCGGGTGGCGAGGACCGTCGTGTCGGGCGGAGCAGGGGTGGCCAGGTCAGGTCGAGCGCGCAGCAGTGCGGCGAGCATCGCGTCGTCCTGGTCACGCAACCAGTCGGCCAGTGAGGTGCCGGGCATCCTCACCACGATACTTCGCGATGCGGCAGACTTAAGGGAGTCCTTTCCGACACTCCGCGGGCATGCCGCCGGGCGGGGGCGACCGTGCGGACACGTGCGGCGCGGTCGGTGTGGACGTCGCTTGACCGAAACCGGAGGAGGAGCCGTGGCCAAGGCAGCCCGTCAGGACCGCATCGACCCGAGCTGGCCGCAGGTGCCCGAGGGCGAGCACGCGGTGTCCGAGCTGAGGGCGGCGACGGCAGGCGCGCCGTCTCCCTTCGGCGAGACCGAGTTTCCGCTGGCTGAGGGTGCGGTGCATTACGAGCACCCGGTCACGGTGATCAACAGGTAGCTCGCCGACCGGCCGGGCTGCGGGCGTCCGTCCTCGTCTGGTTAGGCTGTTCCCCCTGCTTGAACAGCGTTGACCAGGGAGGTCGTCATGCCGGTTCCCGGCCCCGGCTATGCCATCACGGTGCGCGTCGAGACCCCGCCGTCGTCCAGTGCGGCGGGTGACCTCACCAGCGCCGTCGGCCGGGTCGGCGGCGTGATCACGGCGCTCGACGTCGTCGAGTCGCACACCGACCGCGTCGTCATCGACATCACCTGCAACGCCCTGTCGGCGGAGCATGTCACCGACATCACCTCCACGCTGGACGCGCTGCCCGACGTCGCCGTGCGCAAGGTCTCCGATCGGACCTTCCTGATGCACCTCGGCGGCAAGCTGGAGGTCCGCTCGAAGGTCGCGCTGCGCAACCGAGACGACCTGTCCCGTGCCTACACGCCGGGAGTCGCTCGCATCTGTCAGGCCATCGCCGCCAACCCCGACGACGCCCGCAGGCTGACGATCAAGCGCAACACCGTCGCGGTGGTCACCGACGGGTCCGCGGTCCTGGGCCTCGGCAACATCGGCCCCGGTGCCGCCCTGCCCGTGATGGAGGGCAAGGCCGCACTGTTCAAGAAGTTCGCCGACGTCGACGCCTGGCCGGTCTGCCTGGACACCCAGGACACCGAGGAGATCATCCGCACGGTGGAGCTGCTCGCCCCCGTGTACGGCGGCATCAACCTCGAGGACATCGCCGCGCCGCGGTGCTTCGAGATCGAGCGCAGGCTGCGGGAGAAGCTGGACATCCCGGTCTTCCACGATGACCAGCACGGCACGGCCATCGTCGTGCTCGGTGCGCTGCGCAACGCGCTGCGGGTCGTCGGCAAGGACATCGGCGACTGCCGAGTGGTGGTCTGCGGCGTCGGCGCGGCGGGTTCGGCGATCATCCGGCTGCTGCTGCGCGACAAGCCGGGCGACGTGGTGGCGGTCGACATCGACGGCATCGTGCATCAGGAGCGGGAGGGCCTCGGCGACCACCTGCAGTGGATCGCCGAGCACACCAACGCCGAGCAGCGCACCGGGTCCCTGCATGACGCTCTCGTCGGCGCCGACGTGTTCATCGGCGTGTCGGCCCCGAACCTGTTCGGAGCCGAGCAGGTCGCCACGATGGCGGACTCGGCGATCGTCTTCGCGTTGGCCAACCCCGACCCCGAGGTCGATCCGCTGGAGGCCCAGCAGCACGCCGCCGTGGTGGCGACCGGGCGCAGCGACTATCCGAACCAGATCAACAACGTGCTGGCCTTCCCCGGCTTCTTCCGGGGGATGCTCGACGCCCAGGCCCACAGCATCACCGACTCGATGCTGCTGGCCGCCGCCGACGCCATCGCCGACGTGGCCGACGGCGAGCGGCTCAACGCCTCCTTCATCGTGCCCAGCGTCTTCGACACGACGGTGGCGCCCGCGGTGGCCGAGGCGGTGCGGCGGGCCGCCGAGGAGGGGTGACGCGCGCGGCGCGGCCGGGCGCGGGGGCGAGGTCGCGCCGAGGCCCCGAGGGCGACGGGTATCGCTCATTCGTGGCGGCAGGCGTTCTGTGATGCTCGGCGTCGTGCTGAACGGGGGGCAGAATGGTTGCCATGGGCTACGGACATGTGGAATCGCGGCATCGGCCGCTGACCGTGGACGATCTTCGTACGATGCCGGACGCCGGCGGCCGGTACGAGCTCGTCGACGGGCGGCTTGACATGTCGCCTGCGCCGGTCGCCATCCACACGCTCATCGAATCGCGGCTGACGATCCACCTCGGGGGGCTCGCGCCTGAAGAGCAGATCGTCTTCAGTTGTCCAGGTATCACTCTCAATGCGGACCGCACCCATCACCGCATCCCGGATGTGGCGATCATCCGAGCGGACGAGTTCGAACAGCCCTATCTGACTCGGCCGCCGCTGCTGGTGGTCGAGGTCGTCTCGCCGGAGAGCGTCTTCCGGGACCACCACACCAAGCGCGTCGAGTACGCCCGGTTCGGCGTCGAGTCCTACTGGATCGTGAGCCCGGACCCGGAGAAGCCCGGGATCGTCGAGCTTCGGCTGGAGGACGGCGGTTACCGCGAGGTCGCCCAGGTCTTCGGCACGGACGTCTTCGAGACCGAGGTGCCGTTCCCGATCCGGCTCGTCCCGCACTGGCTCGTGGCGATGGGGCCGTGGCGGAAGCACATCGCGGGAGAGTGACCGTCGGCGGGCGGGGCGCCCCTCGCCCGGGAAGCCGTTGCTTCCGGCGTCTGCCGCCGTCTCGTCGGTGGTGAGACGGCCGAGCCGGGGCGCCGACCGCGGGCTCGGGTGGGGAACCGCGGCCCGTGCCTCTGCGGCGTGCCGAGTCAGCGCCCCGGCCGGCGGATGACGTGCCGGTTCGTCCCGGCCGGGTCACCGACCTGCGAGGCGGACGGCAGGCGACCGCCGCCTAGCATCTGCTGGCATGGAGCTACCGCATCTGGACCCCGGCGGCGCGGCCCGCATGGTCGACGTCTCCGCGAAGGAGGTCTCGGCCAGGACCGCGACCGCCACCGGGGTGCTGCGCACCACCGAGGAGGTGGTGGGGCTGCTGAGCAGCGGCACCCTGCCCAAGGGTGACGCGCTGGCCACCGCGCGCATCGCGGGGATCATGGGTGCCAAGCGCACGCCGGATCTCGTGCCGCTGTGTCATCCGATCGCCCTGTCCGGAGTGACCGTCGAGCTGGAGCCCGCGGGCGCGCAGGTGCACATCCGTGCGACGGTCCGCACCACCGACCGTACCGGGGTCGAGATGGAGGCCCTGACCGCCGTGGCCGTCGCGGGGCTCGCCCTGCACGACATGATCAAGGCGGTGGACCCGGCCGCGGTGCTGGATCACGTTCGGGTGGAACGCAAGGACGGCGGGAAGACGGGAACGTGGAGGAGACCGGAGTGACCGGCCAGACCCGACATGCCAGGGTGATCACGGCGTCGAATCGGGCGGCGGCGGGGGTGTACGCCGACACCACCGGGCCGCTCATCGTGTCCTGGCTGCGGGAGAGGTCCTTCGAGACGCCGGACGCGGCCGTCGTCCCCGACGGCGCACCGGTCGGCGTGCGGCTCCGGGCCGCGGTCGAGGCGGGGGTGCAGGTGGTCGTCACGACCGGCGGCACCGGGATCAGCCCGACCGATCGGACACCGGAGGTCACCGCCGAGCTGCTGGATTACGAGTTGCCCGGCGTGGCCGATGCGATCCGGGCCGCCGGACTGCCCGCGGTGCCCACCGCCGTGCTCTCCAGGGGGCTGGTGGGCGTGGCGGGCCGGACGCTCGTCGTCAACCTTCCCGGATCGCGGGGCGGCGTCCGCGACGGACTGGGCGTGCTGGCGGGCGTCCTCGACCATGCGATCGACCAACTTCGCGGTGGCGACCATCCGCAGCCGGAGCGGGCGGCGGACACGGCCGAACCCGCGAGCATGGGAGCCGAGGAGTCGACGGCGGAGCCGCACGGCTCGTCGGCGGCCGGCCGTCCGGATGTCGACCGATCGTCCGTGTGGACGGCGGACGCGGCCGGTGCGGATCACGCAGGGCAGCCGGCGTCCGCGCCGGCGGCCGAACGCGACTGGTCCGTGCGGGTGGTACGGGCCGAGGTCGTCGACGAGGACCTCGCCGCCGTCGATCACGAGGCGCTGGTCGCCGACGCGGGGGCGGGAGCGGTGGTGGGCTTCCGAGGCGTCGTGCGCGACCACGACGGTGGCCGGGGCGTCCGGGAGCTCGAGTACGTCGGCCACCCCAGCGCACCGGAGAAGGCACGTGAGGTCGCCGCCGACGTCGCCGCCCGGCACCCGGAACTGCGGGCGATCGCGGTGACGCATCGGCTGGGGCTGTTGGCGGTCGGCGACCTCGCCCTGGTGTGCGCGGTCTCGGCCGCCCATCGCGCGGCGGCGTTCACGGCGTGCGCCGATCTGGTCGACGAGATCAAGGCCCGGCTGCCGATCTGGAAGCGGCAGGTGTTCCTCGACGGCACCCAGGAGTGGGTCGACTGCCCGTGAGGGTCTGGACGGCCCAGGGGCGAGCGGTGTCGGGACTCCGGTCGTCGAGACGGGCGTCCCCGGCGGAGCCTTCGGCCTGTGCGGCCAGGCGAGCGGGCTCCTGAAGCGGCCGCTCGGTCCCGATTCCGTTCCTGCCGGGCGATGTCCGGGCGTGTCTGGCCGGTGAAGTCCGTGCCCGGTGGCGGTCCGTCCGTTCTCGATGATGCGGTCCGATGACGCGCCGATTCCAGTCCGGGTGCGATTCAGGCCGGGTCGCCGCTCAGTCTGGGTGGCTGCTCAGTCTGGGCGGCTGACGCGTCGTCAGGCGGCGGACAGGACGCCGCCGTCCGCTCCGGAGCGGCCGAACGCGGCCTGCGGGCGGGCGACCGGTTACGCCCACGACAGACTGCCTGCGACTTGGGTCGAGAGGCGCGGGAGCGTGGACGGCGAGTGTCCGTCGCGTTCGAGGAGCACGCCTCCGGAGGCGGTGCACGGTGGCGGGCGGGTGCGGGGGCATCCGGGCGGGCCGCGTATCGGGGCCGACGACGTGAGACGGACGTCGGGCCGGCGGGCGAGGGCCTGCGCACGTTCGCGAGGCCGTGTCCACGGGATGGAGCGGCGGCGTGGTCTCGCCGGGCGCACGGAGTCGGTCCAGGCCGCGAGATCTCGGCAGGGCCCGTCGTCCGGAGAGTCGCGTGGTGTCCGGCGGGGCCGTGCGACGGGGGCGTGCCCGCTCCGACGCGACGGCGGAGCACGAGTGCCGCATGGCCCGGCGACGGGTACGCACGGGGGACGCGGCCTGCTCGGTCACGAACGCGACTGTACCGCCGTCGAACCGGGCTGCCTAGAAGTTCAGGATCGTCGGCCGGGGCGCACCGTGGCGGCACGGGTCACCGGCGACCCGGCTGTGGTGTCCTCCGGTGCGACCGCCGGTGCCGGGCGGGTGGCCGCACCGTATGAGTCGGTCCGCGGTGGCTCGGGATCCTCCGCGATGCCGGCTGCCAGGCCTGCGGGCGCCCTCCAGCGCTCGAATCATGGTGGACGGCTGGTCGGGTCCGCTCCCCGCCCCCCGGGGGATGGCGGCGGGGAGCGGACCCGGCAGGGATCAGCCGACCAGGAGCTTCTGACCGGTGAAGATCAGATCCGGGTCGGCGACGACCTCTGCGTTCGCCTCGTGCAGCGACTGCCAGTCGGTGTCGTGTTCCTTCGCGATCTTCGACAGGCTGTCGCCCGCCTCGACCGTGTAGTTGCCCTCGGGGTGGTCGAGGATCGGGCCGACGTGGGCCGGCGCCTGTTCCTGGACCTCCTGCGGGGCGGGCTGCGGCGCGGCCTCGGGTGCCGCGGCCTCCTCCGGAGCTGCTTCGGGGGCAGCCGGGGCGGGCGCGGCGGGCTGCGGCGCGGGCTGCGGAGCAGGCTCCGCCGTTCCGCCGCCGAGGTGCCAGCCGGTCTTGGCGCTGCATGCGGGCCACGCGCCGGGGCCCTGCTCGGCCAGCACCCGCTCTGCCACGGCGATCTGCTGCTCGCGCGTGGCCTGGTGGGCGTTGGGCGCGTATTCGGTGCCGCCGAAGGCGGCCCAGGTCTGCGGGTGGAACTGGAGTCCGCCGCTGTAACCGTTTCCGGTGTTGATGGCCCAGTCGCCGCTGCTCTCGCACTGCGCGAGGGCGTCCCAGTCGGGCGCCGCGACGGCTGGAGTGGCCATAGCCAGGGGGGCGCCGACGAAGGCGCCTGCGACTGCGATTCGGGTGATGGTGCGGCTGGTACTGGAAGGCTTGCGGTGCCTGCCTTGGTAGCGAGCCATGTCCCTCTCTCCCACCGCGCCGACTCCGTCCCCGCTCTTCGCGGGGCCCCGATCTCGGCCGTCCCCGGTTCGCGGGGCCGCTGAAGATCGAGTTCTCGTCCCTGTCCGGTCTGTGATTCGGGGAAGGAATGCGCTGGACAGGGCTTGGCGCTGCGCACTCCCGGTTTCTCTTGCGGCCGTTCGGGGCGACCGAGAGGCGACGGTACGTAGCCGACAGGGAATTCCCAAACGATAGCAATGGTGACGCTCGTCACAGTAACGCGGGTGGGTGATGCGCGATGAGGGCCTTTTCGCAGGTCAGTGCGTCGTTACCGGTCCGTTTCCGGTTCGATATCGATCACCCACCGTGAGGTATGGGTCACCATGTCGTGCTTACTGTGAGCAGTTTTCTCGTTGGCGGGGAGTAGTTGTACAGCTTTGAGTGAGAGTAGGTGCACCAGTGGGGGAAGCGCCCTGTTCCACGGTGACGGAGAGCAAGAAATTCCGGTCGGCGCAAGATCCAATCGGGTCGCATGGGGTTGTGCTACAGAGGGTGATTGATGATCGCTCTGCGAGATCAAGTCGTGATCCATCAGGGGTGCGCCCGTCGGCCGTGACGGAGACGAGCGGTGGCGGCGAGCGGCAGGGCTCAGCCGCCTGCGAACGGCGGGAGGACGTCGAGGACGACGGGTGTGGTGAGCCGTCGGTCCCGGTCCGTCACCGCCACGCCGTCCACCAGGAAGCTGCACGCGCCCAGCACCCGTTCCAGCCGCGCGCCTCGGCGATCGGCGAGCAGACTGAGGACCTGATGCACGGTGGCGCCCTGCGGCAGCCGCACCGTCTCCTCGGTGACCTCGGCGGCCGCCCTCGCTCCGGCGAAGTAGCGGACCCGCACGGTGATCTGGTCGGTGGTGTTCACCGATCTCCCTCCTCGGCCTGGCGACCGGCATACGTCGGCCGGTGTTCTCGATCGGGCAGCGGCTCGGCACGGCTCGGCACGGCTCGGTGGAACGGTCGGCCCTCGGCCCTCCGTGTCGGCGCCGTCGAGGCCGTCGGCGACTCCCGCCGTCAGCCGCCGATGGCGCTCATCGGCCGCCGAGGCTGAGTGAAGCTCTCGTCGTTGATGCCGTGTCCGGCGGGCTTGCCCCACATCGTGGTGCGCCAGATGTCGGCCAGCTCCTCGTCGTCGGCCCCCGACCGCAGCGGGCCGCGCAGGTCGGTCTCGGTCTGCGAGAACAGGCAGCTGCGGAGCTGTCCGTCCGCGGTCAGCCTGGTCCGATCACAGGCCGCGCAGAACGGCCTGGTCACCGAGCCGATGACGCCGACGGTGCCCGGCCCGCCGTCGACGGACCACCGCTCGGCGGGCGCCGAGCCGCGTTCGGCCTCGTGCGGGGTCAGGGCGAACGTGCCTTGGAGCAGCGTCAGGATCTCCGTCGCGGTGATCATCTCGGAGCGCTGCCAGCCGTGCTGCGCGTCCAACGGCATCTGTTCGATGAAGCGGAGGTGGTAACCGCCGTCCAGTGCGAAGCGCAGCAGGTCGGGTGCCTCGTCATCGTTGACCCCGCGCAGCAGGACCGCGTTGATCTTCACCGGGTCCAGGCCCGCGGTCTTGGCGGCGGCCAGGCCCGCCAACACGTCGTCGAGCCGTCGCCTGCGGGTGATGGTGTGGAAGCGGTCCGGGCGCAGGGTGTCCAGTGAGACGTTGATGCGGTCGAGTCCGGCCGCGGCCAGTTCCTCGGCCCGCCGCGTGAGGCCGATGCCGTTGGTCGTCAGAGAGATCCTGGGCCGGGGGCGCAGTCGGGCGGTGTTGGCCACGACGGCCGCCAGATCCGGCCGTAGCAGCGGCTCGCCGCCGGTGAAGCGCACATCACGGACGCCGAGCCGCTCGACCGCGATCCGCAGCAGCCGATCGAGCTCCGAGGTGTCGAGCAGGCTGCTCTTGGCCAGCCAGTCCAGGCCTTCGGCGGGCATGCAGTACGAGCAGCGCAGATTGCAGCGATCGATCAGGGAGACTCGCAGATCGGCGGCCGTGCGTCCGTACCGGTCGATCAGACCGGCCGCCTCGGGACGCGGCAGGCCGCCCGCCGCCCTGGGAACGACCGGGATGCCCAGCTCCACCGCACTCACAGGACGAGCCTAACCACCGGACGGACGCCGAACCCGCGGCCTCCGTCCGCCTCCGTCCGCACGGGCGGCGCCTCGACGCGAAGTGAAGATCATCATTCCGCCGTCGAGAATCGCCGCCGAGGTCTCGTCGTGACGTAAGGTCCGATCTCGTGCCCCGATACCGCATCACCGAGTCCGCCGCCCTGCTGGGGGTGAGCGACGACACGGTGCGTCGCTGGATCGAGCTCGGCCAGCTGACCGCCGGCCGTGACGAGTCGGGCCGAATGGTGATCGAGGGAGCGATGCTCGCCGAGTTCGCCGCGGGCCAGGCTCGCGAGACACCCGATCCCTCGGCCGTCGGCCGCTCCGCTCGCAACCGCTTCGTCGGCCTGGTCACCGAGGTGGTGGTCGACCGGGTGGCGGCGAAGGTGGAGATGGTCTGCGGGCCGCACCGGGTGGTCTCGTTGATGACCGCCGACGCGGTGGCCGAACTCGGTCTCGAACCGGGCGTCTTGGCGGTCGCCGTGGTCAAGTCGACCCATGTGGTGGTGGAGACGCCTCGGGCGGGCGGCTAGGCGGCACGGCTCACGGGATGGCGCTCCCGCCGTCGGGCAGGCAGCATGAAGCCCGTGATCGGAACAGCCCAGACTCGCCCCGAACGCTGGAACTATCTCCTGGACATGGACGGGGTCCTCGTGCACGAGGAGCACCCCATCGAGGGGGCCGATCAACTCCTCGCCGAGCTGGCCGAGCGTGAGATCGCCTTCATGGTGTTGACCAACAACTCCATCTACACCCCGCGCGACCTGCGTGCGAGGTTGTCGGCGAACGGCCTCGAGGTGCCGGAGGAGTCGATCTGGACGTCGGCGTTGGCCACCGCGCGCTTCCTGGACTCGCAGCGGCCGGGCGGCTCGGCTTACGTGATCGGCGAGGCGGGCCTGACCACGGCGCTGCACGAGGTCGGTTACGTCCTCACCGACCGCGACCCGGACTACGTGGTCCTGGGTGAGACCCGCACCTACAGCTTCACCGCCATCACCAAGGCGCTGCGCCTGCTGGAGGCGGGCGCGCGGTTCATCGCCACCAATCCCGACGAGACCGGGCCCAGCCGTGAGGGCAGGCTTCCCGCCACGGGTGCGGTGGCCGCGCTCATCGAACGGGCGACCGGCCGGGCGCCGTACTACGTCGGCAAGCCCAATCCGCTGATGATGCGGTCGGCGCTGCGTGCGCTGGGCGCCCATTCGGAGAACACCCTCATGGTCGGCGATCGGATGGACACCGACGTCCGCGCGGGCATGGAGGCCGGGATGCAGACCATCCTGGTGATGACGGGCATCTCCGGGCCCGCGACGGCGGACAGCTTCCCCTTCCGGCCCACTCGGGTCGTCGAGTCCATCTCGGAGCTGGTCGGCGCGGCGCACCTGCCGTTCCCCGACGGCGGCGTGCCTGCCAGGACGATCCTGAGTTCGGCACGCGGCCCGGACGGCGGAGACCGGCCGGCCGACTGAGCCGGCCCGCGCCTCCGCGGGTCGAGCCCCGCGAATCATGCCGGCGGGCCGGGTCTGTGAGTCATGTCGGGCGCATCGAGCCCGCCGGGCGTGCGAACGGCCCTGCGGCCGGGCGGGCCCGCGTCCGGCCGTGTGCGGGGCAGGCGCGGAGCGGTGCGTGTCAGCTGTAGAGGCTGCCCCGCAGCACCGTCGTGGCTCGGCCGGAGACGCCGACCCGGTCGCCGCGCACGTCGATGCGCACCCGGCCGCCTCGCGCCGAGAGCTGCTCGGCCACCAGCTCCGTTCGACCGAGCCGTTCGGACCACCAGGCCGCCAGGGTCCGATGTGCCGAGCCCGTCACCGGGTCCTCCGCGACGCCGACACGCGGGAAGAAACACCGACTCACGAAGTCGACGCCGTCCCGTCCGCCCGCCGCCGTCACGATCACTCCGCGATGCGGCAGACCGCTCAACGTGGCGAGATCGGGGTGCACCGCCGCGACGGCCGAGGGAGACTCGACCTCCACCAGCAGATCCGAGGAACCCGCCGCGACGGATGCCACCCTGATCCCGCCGAGCGCCTCGGACAGTCGCGCGGGCGGGTCGGCGAGCACCGTCGTCGGGTCGGCGGGAAAGTCGAGTTCGATCCGGCCGTCCTCGGTGGCCACACAGGACAGCTCGCCGCCGCGGGTGGTGAAGACCTGATCGCCGCCGAGGACGTGCGCGGCGGCCAGCGTGGCATGACCGCAGAGGTCGACCTCGACGGTCGGTGTGAACCAGCGGAGCGGCTTCGGTGCGTCGGCATGCCCGTCCACTTCGACGAACGCCGTCTCCGAATGTCTCAGCTCGGCGGCCACGGCCTGCATCCACTCCGGGTCACGGAAGCTCGGCAGCAGCACCACTCCCGCCGGGTTCCCCCCGAAGGGGCGATCGCTGAAAGCGTCCACGACGTACACGTCCACCGCCATGCGGAGAATGTAGAGGCCGCATCCGACTCGGCGGCGTCCGGTGGCCGTCTGGGACGGCCCGGCGCAGGTCAGCGAGGCCGGGTGGGGCGATGCCTCGGCTGGGCGATCGGGAGATGCGGACTCAGGACGGCGGCGGCGATCGCGGTGACCGCGTCGGCGGCCTCGGCGGTCGTCGCGGTGGGGATGAGCAGATGGCTGACCGTCAGTCGGACGACCGTGTCGGCGTAGAAGGTCGTGGAGGCGGGCGGCAGCTGGGGCAGCTGTGCGTGCAGCCTGCGGCTGATCAGGTCGGTCAACGCACGCAGCGTCGGCAGGTCGGGCACCGGCAGGAAGGGCAGCAACGCCTCGCGTTCGAGTCCGGTGAGCAATGCGGTGAGAAGCGGATCACGCGCCGAGACCTCCAGTATCCGCCGGACGGCCGCTCGTATTCCCGCGACCGGGTCGTCGGCGCTTCGGATCGCCTGGCCGACCTGTTCCAGACAGATTCGCGCCTGGTTCAGGACCACGGTGTGCGCGAGGGTCTCCTTCCCGCCGAATTCGTTGTAGACGGTCTGTCTGCTCACGCCCGCCATCGCGGCGACCTCGCTCATTCGCAGCCTCGCGAAGCCACGTTCGGCGAGCAGGTCTGCGGCCCCGCACAGGAGGTTGTCGCGTAACGACATCTTCACCCGCACAGTGAGCCGATGGGCTGGGGTCACCCGGATATTCTGACGCACCGTGACTGGATGTCAATCGGCCTAGGCTACTCGTTGAGTAGTCAAGAAAGCGCGTGTTCGCGACTGTTCGACGCTCGGTGTCGATCCACGGGGAAGGTCGATGGATTTCCATCGAGGAATTCCCCGTGCCTGCCTGATGTTCTCGGCGCGAGGCATCCCCGTGCGGGTAGACCGCGATTCTCGACGGCCGAGAACGCCGCCCGTTCGACACCGACACCGAACCGACACCGCGATGCTCCGGCCCGTACTCGCCGGCTGTCGCGCCGATGCCGGCGCCCGACGGTGCTGATCGAGTCGCCTCGGCAGTGGACTCCGAGACGGGGGATCACCGTGGCGGGGGATCAAGGAGACAGCGGATCACCGCGGCGGCGATCACCTCGGCAGCGGATGCCGCGGCAGGGATCACCGCGGCAGGAATCGCGCCGCAGGGCCTCACGGCAGCAGCGGCAATGGCGAGGATCAGCGCGGCGCGGCAGCGCCCGGACGGCGGCGGGGGCCGACGCCCACCGGGGAGCGCCCCCGCCGCCGCGCACCCGAGCTCGCCGGCCGGACGCCTCCGACGGCGAGGCGAGCCGTCGCCTCGAGGTGACGGCGACGACGTCGCGTTGCCTTCACGGGAGCGTGCGTCGCGAGGCCGCGCACGCCGTCGGGACTCGCCGCCGCGGGCAGTCGGTCAAGAGGGGTCGGCGGCCGCTCAGCGGCGGCGTGACTGCCGGAGGATCGCGATCACGCCGACGAACATCCCCGCCGGGGCGAGCAGGCAGGCCACGTTCAGCCAGACCGGCTGATCGGAGTAGCCGAAGGCGAAGAGCACGAACGTCGCGAAGACCGCGAGCAGTCCGATGCCGAAGGTCGTCAAGGACAACGAGAAGAGGGGGCTTCTGCCTGCCTGCGCGCTCACCAGACCAGGGTAGCCCGCCTGCGTCGACCGACCTCCTCGGCAGGCGCCGCCTCGACTGGGGGAACCTCTACTCTGGGATTGTCGTGTCGACCGCTGGTCGGCACGACCCGATTGCGACGAGTAGGAACGGTGAGGACAGTGCCGAGCGGCAGGGTCAAGTGGTACGACGCGGAGAAGGGATTCGGCTTCGTGACCCAGGACGGAGGCGAGGACGTCTACGTCCGTGCCTCCGCGCTACCGCCGGGGGTCGAGGGCCTGAAGCCGGGCCAACGAGTCGAGTTCGGCATGGCGGAGGGCCGCCGTGGTCCGCAGGCGCTGTCCGTGAAGATCCTGGACGCGCCGCCCTCGGTCGCCGAGGCGCGGCGCAGGCCCGCGGAGGAGCTGCACGGGCTGATCGAGGACATGATCACCGTGTTGGAGGCGAGTGTGCAGCCGGAGCTGCGCCGGGGCCGCTACCCGGACCGCAAGAACACGAAGCGGATCGCCGAACTCGTTCGAGCCGTCGCGCGGGAGCTGGAGCCCTGAACGACGGCCGGCGACGACGGCTCGGCGGCCGGGGCCTGCCGAGGTCTACTCCGACGACTGCCTGCGCCGATAGGCGCGCTGACGGCAGCCGTGTGAGCAGTAGGACCTCGGCCTGCCCCGGGCCGCCGCAGGCAGGACGACCCCGCAGACCACGCAGTGCACGGGCTCCTTTTCGTCACGGTCGGCGTCACGTCGGTGGATGAGGGCCTCGATGCCGTCGAGTGCGCGATCGAGCCCGAACTCGAAGGCGTCCACCGGCCGGTCATAGCCGCCCGCCTCCCAGATCCGGCGTAGCGTCGGATAGTCGCCGACCCGCTCATACAGCGAGTCGCGGCTCTCCCACCACTGCTGGTGGGTCTGCCCGGTCTGCCGTTCCCGCTGCTCGTCCTCCTGCTCGCCTCGGGCCGCGCCCTCCACGATGCCGCCGATCAGCTCGACCACGGCGGGCACCTCGGCGGGCGGCAGCCCGGTGCTCTCGGCGATGCTCAGCGCGCGCTCGAAGTTGCTCATGATGTTCGGCCCCGGCACCCGTCGACGTCCCGCGCTGTCCGCCAGCCAGCGGTGTCGACGATGCAGGTCACGGTTGTCCCTGGCCCAGTCCGCGAGTCCGGACCGCCAGTCTGACGAGTCGCCCGTCGTTCCGGCGAGCCGCGCGTAGACGGCGTCGCGCATCAGGTCGATCAACTCCGCCTTGCCCGGAACATGTCGGTAGAGGGCCATCGTCGTGTATCCCAGCCGATCGGCGATCCGGCGCATCGACAACTCGGCGAGGCCGTCGGCGTCGGCCAGTTCGACGGCCGTCGCCACGATGCGCGACAGGCTCAGCCGTTCGTCCGCCGCCTGCCACGTCGCCGGGCTCCAGAGCAGATCGACCGTGCGCTCCGGGTCGAGCGGACGGTCGTCGTCTCTGTTCATTCCCGCCTCCGTTGATCCCGCGCCGTGCCGACGTGGCATCGATGTTTATGGTGTAATCCGAAGTATATGGCATAACTAAGGAGGATGCACGGATGTCGAACACCGCGATCATCGTCGCGACCTGGGGTGACGACACCTGGCCGGGGACGCCCGACCTGCCGCTCGCGACGCTGCCCGCCGCGCAGCGTGCGGTGCGGGAGCGGACCGCCGAGATGACGGGGGACCTGGTGGTCCGACTGCGGGCGGGGGTCTACACGCTGGATCGCCCGCTGGAGTTCCGTGCTGATCAGGGTGATTCCGGCGTTGGGGGGCACCGGGTGGTCTACGAGCCGTACGGGTACGGGACCGCCGAGCAGGAGGAGGTCGTCGTCAGCGGCGGCCGCGCGATCGGCGGGTGGACGCGGGGGCCCGGCGGCGTGTGGTCGGCCCCCGTCGGCGACCTGGAGCCCCGCTGGCTCCACTGCGCAGGTCGTCGGATCGGACGGGCCGTGTCGACGGCCGGCCTGCCGGGATATGTGACGAAAACAGAGTTCGGATACGTCACGGACAGCGCGATCCCGCAAGGATGGGCAGGCCCGGACGGCATCGAGTTCGTCTACACCGGGGTCTATCCGTGGACCCAGGCTCGCTGCGCGGTGGCCGAGATCACCGCCGACGGCGACTCGACGAGGATCGTCATGGCCCAGCCGGCCTGGGACCACGCCCGACGGCTCTACGTCGGCGAGTGGAACGGCGCCGAGGGCAACGATGCCGAGGGCGACGCGGGTTGGGAGCCGCTCGACGCCCCGTCCGAGGTGGAGAACAGCCGTACCTTCCTCACCGAACCCGGCACCTTCGTCCTCGACCGGTCCGTTCCCGGCAGCCACCTCGTGCACTACCTTCCCCGGCCGGAGGAACAGCCGGACACCGCCACCGTTCTCGCGCCGGTACTCCAGACGCTGGTGAGTGGGCACGGGACGGCGCGGCGGCCGCTGACCGACCTCACGATCCGGGGACTGACCTTCGCCCACGGCGAGTGGTCGGGCGTCCGCGAGACGGGTGGTTACCTGCACTACCACGGCGACACGCACTACACGGGCGGGGCGGTGACGGAGATCGTGCTGCCCGAGGGCATGGGCAGGGTGACCGTCCCCGTCGACACGGCGCAGCTGCCCGCGAACGTGACGTTCTCCCACGCCCGCCGGATCGTGCTGGCGGCGAACCGCTTCACCGGCCTCGGCGCGGGCGCACTCGAGATCGGACCGGGCTGCACGGGGGTGGTGGTGCGCGGCAACACCGTTCACGACGTGTCCGGCAGCGGCATCGCGGTGCGGCAGGCCGCGGACTGTCTCGTCGAGGACAACCTGGTGCATGCCGTCGGCGCCGAGTACCGAGGCTCGCCCGCGATCCTGCTCGCCGCGACACGGGACGTCGTCGTGCGCCACAACGAGGTTCGTGACGTGCCGCACGCGGGCATCGTCGTCCTCGGCGGCGAGAGCGCTCGCGGAGCGCAGATCATCGGAAACCTCATCCACCACACGATGACGGTGTTGGCCGACGGCGGCGGCATCTACGTCTCGGCGCCGCAGGGCTCGTCCTTCGCGGGCGGCACGGTGCTGCGAGGCAACGTCATCCACGACACGATCACCTCGTACAACTTCGGCCTCTACACCGACTACGGCGCGGCCTGGGTGACCGTCGCAGGCAACGTCGTCCATCGAGGCGACACGCCCGCGGTGCTGACGGTCGCGCCGCCGTTGCGTCACGTCGCGTTCCTCGGGAATTACTGGGACGACCTGCCCATGGGTCATGACGACCCGCCGGAGACGGTGTACCTCGCCGGGAACACCGTGCTGCCGAAGGAGGACTTCGAGGCCGCCCTGGCCGCCGATCCGGCAGGCGCCGACATCATCGCCTCGGCGGGGCGACGCCCTCTTCGACCGGAGTAGCACCCTCGTCACAGGCTCGGCCGGGAGTCGGTCAGCGATCGTCGACGGAGAGCACCCAGATCCCGCTGGTGATGAAGCCGACCCCGGTCTCCGGGTCCTCGACGAGGACCGCGCCGAACCGCTGGACCTCCACGGCCTCCAGCTGAGCATCCGCCTCGGGCAGCCGCAGGGTGTAGGCCAGCCGTTCCTCCGGCGCGAACACCTCGCTGCGGCCGTCCACCACCTCGCCGTCCACCCGATAGCGGAAGACCACCTGCCACGGCGTGTCCCCGACGTGATGCGGCACCGAGATCTGCAGCGGTGCACCCGGCGGGACCCGCAGCACTCCCACGGCGGCCTCGTTCACCGAGCATTCGGTCAGCTGGGCGTCGCAGAGCTGCGCGGGCTCGACATGGATGGTCTCGCGATCCGCGTAGAAGCTCACCCTGGGCGTGGCCGGGGCTGCGCAGCCCGCCACCGTGAGGCAGGCCAGCATGGTCGCGGCGAGTCTGGCGAGCCGGGACCTGTTCACCGGCGGGGCGTCGGACACGACAGGCAGCCTAGTTCGCCGCCGCCCGGCGGCCGACCGGGTGGTGGGCGACGTACCGGAGTCGCGTCCGTCGGGCCCGGCGGCGATCCCGGTACCGCCGTCTGCCGACGGCATCGAGCTACTCGCCGAGCCTCACCGATCCGGCGGGGCCTCGATGGCCGTCGCCGTCGACGGGGACCGGGGTGCCACGTCGTCCGACCGACCCCTGCCGAGCTGCGGCCGCCGGGGAGCGTCCCGTCGATCCGGCGCGGGCGGCCCGCCGGGTCGGAAGCCGCGGGAGGGCAGCAGAGACCGGCCCCTGCTCGTCAGCACCGTCTGCACCAGGCCGAGGACCAGCAGTACCGACAGCACCGTGAAACCGATCCAGTACGAGGGCGGCAGCAGCAGTCCGAGCACGCCGCCGAAGACCCAGGCGAGTTGCAGGATCGTCTCCGAGCGCCCGAAGGCGGAGGCCCGAGACTCCTCCGACATCTCCCGCTGCACGACGGAGTCCAGTGAGATCTTGGCGAGCGCGCTGGCCGTCGAGCCGACCAGCGCCACCAGCGCCGCGGTGAGGATGCCTGGCACGATCGCGGCGAACACGGTCGTCGCCAGCGCCGCGCCCACCGAGATGAGGATCACCTGATGCGGTCTGCCCATCCGCAGTCGGGCGCCGACGCCGTTGCCGACGAAGTTGCCGAGCCCCGCCGCACCGACGATCAGCCCGAGCAGCATCACCTGGACGCCTGCCGACTCCTCGGTCTCGGCCTTCACGACGAAGGCGGCGAAGAAGGTGAGGAAGCCGGTCAGGGTGCGGGCCGTGCCGGTGCCCCAGAGGCCGACGACCACGTTCGGGCCCATGGGCTGTCGGCGTGCCTTGCGCGGTCGGGCGCTCAGCGAGGCGGGGACCTCGCCCTCGGTGACCTCCACCCACGCCGGGATGCGCAGGCACAGGACCGCGCCCGCCCCGGCCAGGAGCACGGCGAACCACAGTGCGCCGTCCGAGTCGAACACCGCGGCCAGCCCGCTGGCCAGCGCGCCGAACACCCCGCCCGCGGCCAGTCCGAAGATGTTGAGTCGAGCGTTCGTCTCGACGAGCGTGATCTCCGAGGGCAGCACTCGTGGGGTGACCGCGCCCTTGAGCACCCCGAACGACTTCGACATCACCATGCAGCCCAGGGCCGCCGGATACAGCAGCCAGCTGTCGAAGTTGACGGCCATCACCGCCAGCAGCGCGACACGGGTGGCGAAGGACGACGCCAGGGCGATGCGCCTGCCGCGCTGCAGGCGGTCGAGCGCCGGCCCGATCACCGGGGCGATCAGTGCGAAGGGGGCGACGGTGATCAGCAGGTAGAGCGCCACCCGGCCCCGGCTCTCACCGGTGGCCGCCGAGAAGAACAAGGTGTTGGCCAGGGCGACCGCGATGGCGGCGTCGACCGCGTAGTTCATCATCACGGCGTAGGTGAGGCGGTTCAGCCCGGACTTGTCCGCGCCGTCGGCGTGCGCGGCCCGGCGGAACGCCTGGACGGCCTGGCCGGTGAGCTGCCTGCTCCGATACATCGCCACGCGGGTGACGGTCAGCTTCTTCGGGCCTCGGGGATGCTCGGGGTGGTGCGCGCTGTCGGCCGGCTCCTCGTCGGCCGGGTGATCGACCCGGCGGGCGGGCACGGCCCGGTCGCCGAGGCGCTCCTCGGTGTCGTCCCGGCTCCGCGGTCGGCGCGTGCCCGGCTCGCCGCGCCGGGGCTCGCCGTCGTCATAGCCGTCGTCGCCGTAACGATCGCGGTCGTGGCCGTCGCCGTACCGCTCGTCGCCGTAGCGATCGCGGTCCTCGCCGCTCCGTTCCCTCGGCGGGCGACCTTCGCGGTGGTGGTCGCGGTGATCGTCGCGACCGCCAGCCCGCCGATCGTGATCCGGTCGGTTCCGGCGGCCGTCCGCCCTCGCCGCGTACGTGTGGTGCTCGTCATCGGGGTCCGATCGCCGGGGCGACCGGTCGCGCGGCTCGTCCTGCCTGCGTCGAGTCCGATCGTCGGGATCGTGGTCGTCCAGGTCCGTGTACTCGTCCTCGTACCGGTCGTCCCGAGGGCGATCACTCTCGCGACGATCACTCTCGCGACGATCACTCTCGCGACGATCACTCTCGCGACGATCACTCTCGCGACGATCACTCTCGCGACGATCAGGCCCGTAGCGGTCATCCCGGCGGCGGTCGTCCTCGTACCGGTCGTCCTCGTACCGGTCGTCGGCGTACCGGTCGTCGGCGTAGCGGCGCCGGTATCGCTCGTCGTCACGGCCGTCGCCGCCGTAGCGTTCGTCGCCGCGGCGATCGTCCGAGTATCCGCCGTCGGATCGGGCGCGTCCGTCGCGCCGGACCCGGTGGTGCCGATCGCCGCGATGATCCCTGTCGTCGCGGGCCCGGTCGTCGTCCCGGTAGTCGCGGGTGCGTCCCTCGTCGGAGTATCGGTCGCCTCGATCCCGTCCGCGGTCGTCGAGGTAGCGATCCTCGCCGCGTGCGTCGCCGGGTGATGCCGACCGCGCGCCTCGGCTTCGACGCTCCTCGCGGTCGTACTCCTCCTGGTCGTACTCGTCGGCATAGCGCGCAGGCCGTCGCTTTCGCGGCCGGTCCGGCTCGACACGATCAGGCCTGCGGGCGGGCGGCTGCCTGCGCGGCGACGTGTCTCGGGGCGTCCTCGCCTCGGCCGCGTCGTCACGATCCCGCCCGTCGTGGTGCTCGATCTCGGTGCGGCGGCTCGGGCGCAGCATGCCCTTCCGCCCGGCACGGCCGCGACGACGGTCGGGCTCTTCTGGCGGATCGGAACGCAGCACGGGGTCAATCCTGCCGTACGCGAGCCCTTACGCGGGCCTGGTCGCGGCGGTGAATCCCCGTCGCCGGAAGATCGCCGTCGAGTTCACGCCGATCGCCCGGTCACTCCGAAGGGACGAATCGGACCCGGAAGGTGCTCGGCCAGTGCTTGCCCGTGAGCAGGAACTCGTCGGTGTCGGGTATCGCGGCGATGCCGTTGAGCACGTCGGCGCCCGGCCGCTGCTCGGGCGGCAGCAGGCCGGTGGCGTCGACCACGCCGGTCACCTCGCCGCTGTCCGGGTCGATCCGCAGGATGTCGTCGCTGAACCAGACGTTGGACCACACCTGGCCGTCGACGCATTCCAGCTCGTTGAGCTGGTGACGCGGCTCGCCCTCCTGCCGAACCCGGACCGAGCCGAGCAGGGCGAAGCTCTCCGGATCGCGGAACTGGAGCTGATCGGTGCCGTCGCTCATCACCAGTCTGGTGCCGTCATGGCAGATGCCCCAGCCCTCGCCGGGGTACTCGAAGCGGTCCAGCTCGGCGAGCGTGTCGCGATCCCGTAACAATGCGACGTTGTTCTGCCAGGTCAACTGCCAGACCCGATCGTCGACGACGGTGATGCCCTCGCCGAAGAGCGGACTGGGCAGGTCGACCTGGTCGAGTACCTCGCCGGTCACCGGATCCGTCGCACGGAGGGACGACCGGCCCACCAGCCCGGTGCCCTCGTAGAGGATGTCGCCTGCGATCTCGAATCCCTGGGTGAAGGCGTCGGGATCGTGCGGTCGGGTCTCGAGGACCTCGACGTCGTAGCGCTGTGGGACGCTGCCCGAGTGCGCAGCGTCGTGGTCGGAGTGATCGCCGTCGGACTGTCGATCGTCTTGTGCAGGAGCCTCCGGAAACACGCCGCATCCTGCCGCCAACAGGCCGCAGAACATCAGCACGACGGTCCTCGACAAGGTGGATCTGCGCGGGCCCACTCTGACAGCGTGGCACGGGACGCAGCGGAGCAGAAGACGTCCGGCACAATCGGAGGGGTGATGTCTCCCAGCACCCCGAGGTTCGTGCCGGAACCACCGTCCGGTCAGGTCGGCGTGGCGGCGACGTCTGTCCGTCAGCCCGACCGGGCTCTGGCCGAGGCCGTCGAGCAGGCGAGGGCCGCCGCCCAGTCGGAGGCGGGTGAGGAGCTGGTCGGCGAGCACGTCGGAGTCCAGGCGGAGGACGACTCCTCGGCCACCCACCAGTTCGTCGCCACGCACGCCGGGTACGTCGGCTGGCGGTGGGCGGTGACGGTCGCCTTCGCGGGTCCCGGCACCCCGGTCACCGTCAGCGAGGTGGTGCTGCTCCCGGGGCCGGACGCGCTCGTGGCGCCGGACTGGCTGCCGTGGGATCAGCGGGTCCGGGCGGGTGATCTGGGCGTCGGCGATCTGCTGCCCTCGGCGCCCGACGACCCCAGGCTGGTGCCCGGCTACCTGGCCAGCGACGATCCCGCGGTCGAAGAGGTGGCCAGGGAGCTGGGCCTCGGCAGGCGCAGGCTCCTCGGTCGGCACGGCCGGGTGGAGACGGCACGACGCTGGTTCCAGAGCGACTTCGGCCCCGAGGCACAGATGGCCCGCAGCGCGCCCGCGCACTGCGGGACCTGCGGTTTCTATCTTCCCCTCGCCGGTTCGCTCCGAGCAGCCTTCGGGGCGTGCGGTAATGAGATGGCCCCGGCCGACGGCCGTGTCGTCCACGCCGAGTACGGCTGTGGCGCGCACTCCGACGCCGAGGTGGACAACGCCTCGCCGGTTCCGGTGGCGGAGGTCGTCTTCGACGATGCCGGGGTCGAGCTGATCCCGGTGGGCACCGTCCGTCCTCTCGGCACGGATGCCGATGCGGACGCCGCGGACGTCGACCCGGCCGCCGCCGAGAGCCCGGCCGAGGGCACCACCGCCGAGGGCCCCGCCGCCGACGGCACGGCCCCTGAGAGCAGCACCGACGCTCCCGTCGAGAACACCGTCGAGACGACCGCGGTCGCCGAGACGTCGGGCAGCCCGGCCCCCGAGGCGGGCGAGGTCCGACCGGAGCCCGGCGACGCGGCCGAGGCAGGCACACCGAGCCCGGACACGGCGGTTCAGGAGACCGAGGCCCACGCCGACCCCGCCGCCATCCCCGCGACGAGCGGCGAGGCGATCCCCGACACGTCGCGCCCGAAGCGGGTCCGCACCCGTCGCGGTCGCACGTCGGCAGGCGAGCCGAGCGGGCGGGCCGGAAGGGACACGCCGTCCGAGCCGGGCGAGACACCCGAGTCGACCGCACCCGCCGAGCAGTCCGAGCAGGCCGTCAAGCCCGCGCGTGCGCGCCGGGCGACGAGGTCGGCGAAGAACACGAAGACGGCGAAGGCCTCCGCCGCCGAGCAGGCCCCCGATTCGACGTCCAGCGCCGCGAAGCCCGTCGATGACGGCGGCTCGACCACGTGACGGAGGCAGCTCCGACGCAGGAGCCCACGGCCGATCCCTTCGGCACGGCGCGACTGCGTGAGTCCGTCCTGCTCGCCTGGCGCAGCTCGCCCACTCGGTTCCGGGAGGATGCCAACAGCGAGGACGACCTGCGCTTCGGCGGGTATCGAGACCGGCTGCTGATCGAACTCGCGCAGAACGCGGCGGACGCCGCCGCCGAGGCGGGTCTGGGGGGAACGCTGCGGCTCGCGCTGACCGGCGGCGAGCTTCGGGCGGCCAACACCGGCTCGCCGTTGTCCGCCGACGGGGTGGCCGCGCTGAGCGCCCTGCGTGCCTCGGCCAAGCGCGACGAGACCAGCGTCGGACGCTTCGGCGTCGGCTTCGCCGCGGTCCTGGCGGTCAGCGAGGAGCCCTCGGTGATCTCGTCGACCGGTTCGGTGGCCTTCTCCGCCGCGCGGACCGCCGCGATCGTGGCCGCCGAGGAGACGCTGGCCGACGTGGCCGCCGAACGGGACCACACGGTGCCGGTGCTCCGACTGGTCTGGCCGTCCGAGGCCGCCGAGCCGCCGCCCGAGGGCTTCGACACCGAGGTCCGGCTGCCGCTGCGCGCCGAGATCGACGGTGCGGCCGTGCTCGCCGCCTGTGTCGAGCAGGCTCCGGATCTCCTGCTGGCCCTGCCGGGGCTCGTCAGGATCGAGATCGAGGACCGGACCTGGCATCGCGAGGACCACGCCGACGGTCGTGTGACGGTGCACGGCCCCGACGGCCCTCGACACTGGCTGTGTCGACGGTCCGACGGGGTGCTGGCCGAGGACGAACTCGGCGAGTCGGGGGCGGAGGCCCGGCGACGCCGTCGCTGGTCGGTCTGCTGGGCGCTGCCGGTGGATGCCGACGGGACTCCGGAACCGCAGGCAGGCGATCGACTGCACGCGCCGACCCCCACCGACGACCTGCTCTCGCTGCCCGCGCGGCTGCTGGCCACGGTCCCGCTGGAGGCGGATCGCAGGCGGGCCCGTCCGGGCGTCGCCCTCGACGCGGTCCTGGACCGCGCCGCGGCGACCTACGCCGCGCTGCCCGCCGTCCTCGTTCCCGAACAGCGGATCGCCGTGGTGCCCGCGCCGGGCTTCCCCCGATCCGAACTGGACGAGGCACTGCGTGATCGGCTGCTGCCCGCCCTGCGCGAGACGGCCTGGCTGCCTGCCGCGACGGGCGCCGAGGTGACGGCACGGGACGCGGTGGTGATCGAGGACGGCACCGCCGAGCTGGTCGAGCTGCTGGCGGAGGTGATTCCCGGCCTCCTGTCCTCGACACTCGGCGCGGCGCGGCACACGGCGGCGCTGTCGGCGCTGGGCGTCCGTCGACTGGGCCCGGCCGAGGTCGTCGCCGAACTGTCCGGCCTCCGGCGAGAACCCGAGTGGTGGCGGCGGCTCTACGCCGCCCTGCTCCCGGCGGCGGGGCCCGGAACGCGGCTCGACGAGCTGGGCGCGCTGCCCGTGCCGTTGGTGGACGGCCGCACGGTCACCGGGCCGCGAGACGTGCTGCTGCCGGACGGCGAGCTGGCCGCCTTGACGGCGACGACGGCGGTCGACGTCACGGGCCTGCGCATCGCGCATCCCGACGCGGTGCATCCGCTGTTGGAGACGCTCGGCGCCCGACGAGCGGGCCCGGTGGAGCTGCTGGACTCGGACCCGGTGCGGGAGGCCGTCCTGGCGGGGCTCGACGAGGCCGAGGCGGGCGGGGACGTCACCCCGCTCGTGGAGCTGGTGCTCGGCCTGGTCGCGCGGGCGGGGGAGGAGCCGCGCCCGTGGCTCGCCGCGCTGCCGCTGCCCGCGGCGAACGGTGAACTGCGTGCCGCCGACGAACTGATGCTGCCCGACGCCCCGCTGGCCTCGGTCCTCGACGAGGACGCCGGGCTCGGCGTGCTCGACTCGTCGGTCGCCGAGCGCACCTCGGCGGACGTGCTGCGTCGTATCGGCGTCATCAGTGGTTTCAGCGTGTTGACGGTCGAGTCACCCGCCGGGCCCGATCACGATCTGGCCGACGAGGAACTCTGGTGGGCCGAGGTCGACGGCGACGCGGAGCCACCTGCCGAGCTGATCGCGGTGCGCGACCTCGATCTCGTCGCGGCGCACGCCTGGCCCGCCGCGCTGCGGCTGCTTCGTGCCGAGCCCGCGACCTGGCGGGCGGTACGCGCCCCCGGCTACACCGCCTGGTGGCTGGCCCGGTACGCCTCGCTCGCCGGACGTCCGCCCCGGCAGTGGCGGCTGCCCGGCGCAGGCGAACTCGCCGGGCTCTACGACCCGGTCCCCGATGCGGTCCTCGCCGAGGCGGACGTAGAACTGCTGGTGGCGGCCGGGGTTCGCACCGAGTTGCGGATCACCGGGAACGCGGACGCGGCGGAGCTGCTCGCCCGACTGGCCGATCCGGAGTCGACGATCTCGGTGGGGACGGCCCTGCGCGTCCATCGGGCCCTGGCCGATGCGGTCGCCGTCGGTCTGGTCGACGCCGAGCGGATCGAGCCCCCCGACTCGCTGCGCACGTTGACCGGTGCGGTGGCCGCCGCCGACGACGTCGTGGTGCTCGACGAGCCGTGGCTGCTGGCGGTCGGGGACCCCGCGAGCTGTGTCGCGGTGGCCGAGCCCGATCCCTTCGACGATGCCGCCGGCGACGGCGCGTCCGGTGGCGGTGGTTCGAGCGCGGTCGGCGGCGTCGTCCCGGACGATCTCGGCGGCTTCGGCGTGACCTCGGCCCAGGGCGGCGCGGTGGAGCTGGCCGAGCTGTTGGACCTGCCGTTCGCCTCGGACGAGTGGGCGGGCCGGGTCGTCGAGCCCGGTCGGCCGATCGACTGGGCGGCCCATGTCGGCGTCGCAGGCGTGATCGACCTGATGGGCGTCCGCGTCCCCGACGGTGTGCTGTGGCTGCACGAGAAGCTGACGGTGCGTTCGCGGGACGTCGACCGCCAGGTGCCATGGTGGGTCGACGAGGACGGCGCCGTGCACGCGGCCGACACACAGGACGGGGTGGCGCGGGCGCTGGCCTGGCGACTGGATCGCTGGTCGCAGCGGCAGCTCATCGCCGCGTTGCTCGTCGACACCACCGCGGTGAACCTGCTGGCCTGACGTCGTCGGCGCCGGGCGGCGTGGAGTCGACCGGCGCCGCGCCGACGGGTGGCGTCTCGTCGCGGGTCGGCGGCCGGGGACGTTGTGCTCACCAGAGTGACCGGTGCGGGCGGCCTCGCCACGACCTCGGAGTCCGGCGGGCGACTGCGCGGTCCGGCGCTCGTTTCTCCGGGGCCGGGCCGATCCGTGGCCGGGCCTGGTGACCTTCGGATCAGACGCCGGTCTGCGCCGAACGGGAGCCGCTGCGGGCGGCGGCCCGCTGCCACCGGAGGACGCCGTAACCGAGCAGCCCGAGCATGGTGCCCGCCAGGCAGGTCCACAGCCAGATCGAGACGTCCACCTCGGTCAACAGGTGCACCAGCAGCAGCACCACGCTGGCGACGCCCCACAGGCCGGTTCCGACGAGGACCACCGGGTCCGGCTCCGCGAGCCGTGGGTTCAGCGGTGGCGGGGTCTTCCACTGCCGGGGGGCGTCGTGCGGTTCGGTTCCGGTCGGTTCTGGCACGAGGTGCAGGTTACGCGCATCGACGGCGTGTTCGGGTGTCGTCGGCGAGGCGCCTCTTCGGTCGACCGCCGGGAACTGTGGCGAGCGTCCCGCGAGTCGCCCTGCCGTTGCCGCCTTCGACGTCGGTCGGCCGCGGCGACACGCCCGCCCCGGCCGTGAGGCTCGCCTTCGGCGTTCGACGGCGGCCGAATTCGCGACGACCGATCCGACAAGCGCGATCTCCGGGGCCCGCCGGCTCGATCGGTGACCACGGCGCGGCGGACTCCGGTGGTCGCCGACCGGCTGGTGACGCACCTACATGATCCGGGCACGGTGTCGTCCGGCATCATGTGGATGTCACCGAAAGTGAGGAGTCGACTCTTGTCGGTCTCGGACGTGGTCGGGCAACTCCGCCGAGCGCACGCGCTGTTGACGGAGGCGCGGCGGGCGACGATCGTGGCTGATGCGGCGATCACCGACGGCGCCGAGGTCTTCGGCGCTGCCACCGTGGGTTCGTCGCAGCCCGAGGTCGCACGGATCAACCGCCTGGCCCGTGCTTCCGGTGTGGAGGTTCGTGCCGCGCACGTGCTGTTCGGGCGGGCGCAGGACCTCATCGACGGCTACTGCCACGAGATCGCCGGACACGGCATCGGCGATGCCGGGCCGCCGGTGGCGGTGTCACCGTCCGCCGACGACACGGCGACTCGTCCGCCGCCGCCGGATCAGCTCCCGCCGGATCAGCTCCCGCCGGAGGTCCGCTACGCGGAGCAGATCGCCGAACTCCGGCGTGACGGTGTCAAGATCAGCCCGGAGAAGGTCGTTCGGGTGGGCCGCCATCAGCGGGGACACTTGGTATGGCTAGAGCGCGGAGACATCGAGTCTCGCGGCGAGGCCCATATCCTGCGGCCGGACCGTGCGGAGCAGTTCGAGAAGAAAGGGGTCCCGGCAGATCGCATCGTCGAACTGATCTTCGCTGGGATCGAGCGCGGAAGACACATCGGGTACGTACGGCGCGACTGCGAGATTTACGAAGTGGACTGCGAGGGCAGGCCACAACGGTTCGCCGTGGTGATCGCAGACAACGGCTTCATCGTCACGGCCCACCCGAGCCACACCGACGGTAGAGAGAACGTCCGCCCCCATCGACCTCGGAGGAACCCGTGACGACGATCAGTCTGGGAATGCTCGCAGGCTATGCCCAGGGCCCTTTCTTCTGGCAGGGCGAAGGCATCAACTGGACAGTCGCTGAGGCGTCCGAGCAACTCGGACTCAGCGCGGGCCTTGCGCACGACCTCACGGTCTGGGATGACCAGTGGCAGGACACGCTCGACCTCGCGGACGTCGACAACTGCGGTTTCGACACCGACGAGGAGAAGCACGCCTGGATCGAGCGGGGCAAGGTGCTGGCCGCACGGATCAAGCAGGAGTCGTCGGTCGTGGCTCGGGTGGACTACCAGGCCAACGGCTACTACCCCAACGGTGCCTGCGTGTTCTGACCCGTTGACGTTTAGGCGAGGCGTGATCCACGCGAGGTACCCGGCGTTGTCGGTAGCGGTGAGACCTGTCCCGTCGAGCGTGGTGGGGAGCAGTCCGCTTGTCCGGTCGTTGATCGCACCCTGCCATAGGTACGGGCGAACCGGGATCGCATCGAGATACAGCGGTCCCGATGCCAGCGTGAGTGCCACGAGAACCACGACATGCGCCCCGGCCGGGATGACAACCGGCCCGTCCCACGGCGTCGTGACCATCCCCGTTGTCCGGGCTGCACTGGGCCACGCGGGTGAGCGTGGACAGACCAGCGCCGACATACAGCCCCCGCGGTGAGGCTGCCGCTCGACGGCGCCTCGTTGATCGCCAGTCGTAGCGCCGTGGTGGTGATCCCGCCTCCGGCGACCCGCAGTCGAACCCCGTACGCCGAGTTGTCTCGCAGGAGGGCGGCCCACTCGCTGAGGTGTGCCGACCGGGCGGCGCTCGACAGCAGATCCACGAACAACGTCCGGTCGCGATCGACCGGTGGGCTGCCTTCTCCGCCTTCTCCGCCTTCGAGGGCTGCGAGTCGGTCGGCGTGCCCGGTGAGCGTGGCCCCCAGGCCGTCGATGTCGTCGAGCGGATGGATGCGGTCGGGTGGCGCTCGTGCGTCGAGTGCGTCGGGTAGTCCGGTCACCGCGGTGATCGGGTGGCCGTGTTCGGCGGGTGCCCGTTGACCGAGCGCGTCGGCCAGGCCCTCGACGTCGTCGAGCGGGTGGCCGTGCTCGGCGGGGGCCGCGCCGATGTCATCGCCAACCGCGCGCGGCAGCTCGGTGTGCGAGCGTCGGAGGAGGCCGGCGCGTGCGGCGGATCTGCCGCCCTAGGCGTGCCGGGCGAGGTCGATGCAGGTCGGTCCCGTCGAGCCCGTACCGTCTCGTCGGTTGCATCGTCGCTGCCTCGAGGGCAGGTCAGGAACAGGGAGTGCGAATGGCTTCGGCGCAGGAGGAGCGGCCCGAGGACGCGGCGGGGGAGTCCGCCACGTCGGCGTCGTCGGGGGCGGGTGTCGCAGGCGGCTCGGCGGCCCCGGCGCGTGGCCGAGGCTCCGTGCTCGATCGGTTCTTCAAGATCTCCGAGCGGGGCTCGTCGGTGGGCCGGGAGGTCCGGGGCGGGCTGGTCACCTTCGTCACGATGGCCTACATCATCGTGCTGAACCCGCTGATCCTGGGCAGTTTCGCCGCCGACGATCCCAGTGCCAAGACCGACATCCTCGGCGGCATCCTGACCGTTCCGCAGGTCGCGGCGGTGACCGCGCTGGTCGCGGGTGTGATGACCCTGCTGTTCGGGCTGATCGCGAACTATCCGTTCGGCTTCGCCGCGGGGCTGGGCATCAACACGCTGGTGGCCGTGACGATCGTGCCGCAGGTGACCTGGGCGGAGGCCATGGGCCTCGTCGTCGTGAACGGCGTGCTGATCCTCGTCCTGGTCGCGACGGGTTTCCGTACGGCGGTCTTCAACGCGGTGCCGCCGCCGTTGAAGGCGGCGATCGCGGCGGGCATCGGCGCGTTCATCTGCTTCATCGGCCTGGTGGACGCGGGCTTCGTGCGGCGCCTGCCCGACGCGGCGGGCACCACGGTCCCGGTGGGGCTGGGCATCGACGGCTCCGTGGCCTCCTGGCCTACCGCCGTCTTCGTCTTCGGCCTGCTGCTCACCGGCATCCTGGTCGCGAGGAAGGTGCGGGGCGCGATCCTGATCGGCGTCGCCGCCGCCACCGTGCTGTCGATCCTGATCGAGCCGCTGGTGGACGCGGGCCGGGGCGGGCCGGACAACGCGACCGGCTGGAGCCTGAGCTACCCGTCGCTGCCGTCGGACGTCCTCTCGCTGCCCGATCTGTCGCTGGTCGGCGACTTCTCCCTGGGCGCCTTCGTCCGGCTGCCGATCATCACGGTCTGTCTGCTGGTCTTCACCCTGCTGCTGGCGAACTTCTTCGACGCGATGGGCACGTTCACCGGCCTGGGCAAGGAGGCCGGGCTCATCGACAAGAACGACCAGCTGCCCGGCGTGGGGAAGGCGTTGTTCGTGGAGGGCGTCGGCGCGGTGGCGGGCGGGGCGGCCTCCGCCTCGTCGAACACGGTGTTCGTCGAGTCGGCCGCGGGCATCGCCGAGGGCGCCCGCACCGGCCTGGCGAACGTGGTGACCGGTGTGCTGTTCCTGGCGGCGATGTTCCTCACCCCGCTGTACCAGGTGGTGCCGATCGAGGCGGCGGCGCCCGCCCTGGTCGTGGTGGGTGCGCTGATGATCGCCCAGGTGCGGCATATCGACTTCACCGACTTCACGCTCGCGCTGCCTGCCTTCCTGACCATCGTGGTGATGCCGTTCACCTATTCGATCGCCAACGGGATCGGCGCGGGCTTCGTCAGCTACGTGCTGCTGCGCGCGGCGACGGGGAAGGCCCGCGGGATTCACCCGCTGCTCTGGGTGGTCGCCGCCGCCTTCGTCCTCTATTTCGCGGTCGGTCCGATCCAGGCGTTGCTCGCCTCCTGACCGGCGCGGCCGAGCACGGGCCGCGCGGCCGTCGTCGAGCGCAGTCTCGAGCCGCCTCGCCGCGAGGGGGGCGTCCGGCCGACCGCCCGTCGAGCCATGAGCAAGGATCGCTCGAGACGGAGCTCGCGACGTGCCGAGCGCCCCAGATAGTGAGGTAGGCTAACGAGGTGTCGGATTTTGACGACTCCGGTCTTGCCAGCAGACTCCGCGTGGCGGTGGTGCGGCTCAACCGCAGGCTTCGTGCCCAGCGTGCCGACTCCTCGGCGACGCTCACTCAGCTCTCCGCGCTCTCCTGCCTGCACAAGTGCGGGCCGCTGACGCCGGGGGAGCTGGCGGCCAAGGAGAACGTGCAGCCGCCGTCGATGACGCGCGTGATCAGCGCGTTGGAGGATGCCGGGTACGTCAGCAGGCGCCCCCACCCGACGGACGGCAGGCAGGCCATCGTCGAACTGACCTCGGCGGGCACGGGCTACATCAAGGCCGAGGTCAGCGCGCGGGAGCGTTGGCTGGAACGGAAGCTGGCCGAGCTCGACGACTCCGAGCGCGCGGTGCTCTCGCGCGCGGCGGAGATCATCGAGCGCGTGGCGGGGAGCTGATCGGATGACCTGCCCCGTCGCGGCACCGCGAGACGCGAAAGAAGCGCGCTGAATCATGCCGGCGTACGCGTCCGACGACGCCGGCAGGCCCGCGAACGGTCCCCATCCCGCCGAGGCGAACCCGACACCGCCGCCGCCGTCGTCGTCCGGTCGACGGGCGCGGCCGCCGAAGAGGGCGGGCATGTTCGCGTCGCTGCGGGTGCGCAACTATCGGCTGTACGCCAGCGGGCAGATCATCTCTCTGATCGGCACCTGGATGCAGCGCATCGCCCAGGACTGGCTGGTCCTCAAGCTGTCCGGTGACAGCCCCGTCGCGCTGGGCATCGCCATCGCGTTGCAGTTCCTGCCCACGCTGGCGCTCACGCTGTGGGCAGGCGTGTTGGCCGACCGCCTGGACAAACGCAAGATCCTGCTCGTGGTGCAGACCGGGGTGGCACTCTGCGCGCTCGGCCTCGGCCTCCTGGATCTCAGCGGCGTGGTCGCGCTGTGGCACGTCTACCTGTTCTGCCTGCTGCTCGGCTGCATCACCGCCGTGGAGACCCCCGCCCGCCAGTCCTTCGTGATGGAGATGGTCGGGCGGGAACAGGTGGCCAACGCCGTCGCCTTGAACTCGATGACCTTCAACACCGCGCGGATCATCGGGCCCGGCGTCGCGGGATACGTGATCGCGGCGATCGGCACCGGCTGGCTGTTCGTGGCCAACGCCGCCAGCGTCGGTGCGGTGATCCTCGTACTGCTGCTGATGGACACCTCGAAGCTGCATCGCTCGCCACCGGTGCCCCGGAGCAGGGGGCAGCTGCGGGAGGGGCTGCGATATGTCCGCAGCAGGCCGGATCTGACCGTGTTGATGGCCTTGGTGTTCCTGGTCAGCACCTTCGGCATGAACTACAACACCACGTTGCCGGTCATGGCGAACAACTTCTTCCAGACCGGCCCGGAGGGTCTGGGGCAGCTTTCGATGCTCATGGCCGTCGGGACGTTGAGCGGCGCGGCGCTGGCCGCCCGGCGAAGCCGGAACGGCAGACCGCGGCTGCGGCTGCTGCTGTCGGCGGGGGCCGCCTTCGGCGTGCTCTCGGTGGTGGTGGGACTGATGCCGGAGTTCTGGTCCTTCGGCCTGCTGTTGATTCCCGTCGGCATCACGTTCATGACCTTCAACCTGTCGGCGAACGCGACCGTTCAGCTCACGGTCGAGCCGACCATGCGCGGTCGCGTCATGGGGTTGTACATGCTCGTGCTGCTCGGCGGGATGCCGCTGGGCAGCACGTTGTCCGGCTGGTTGGCCGAACGGGTAGCCGTCCCGGCCCCGATCATCGTCGGCGGAGTGATCTCGCTGCTGGCGTCGCTGGCGGGCGGGCTGATCCTGGCCAGGGTCGGCGGCGTGCGGCTGCGCACGCTGCTGCGCGGGCGACGGGCCGAGACGGTGGGCAGGCCGTCGGCGTCCGTCGCGTCCGCATCGGAGCCTGCCCTCCGGTCGGGCGGTGTGGTCGCCGGGACGGAGTCGGCCGGGGCGGAGCGCGCCGCGGTTCGGGCGGGCGGGACCGCGCAGGCCGCGCGCGATGGTGTCGGCCCGCCTGCTGCGGACCGAAACGGTGTGGCCGGGAACGGAGATGCGGCTGACGACGGTGTCGTGCAGGACGGTGCGGTCCAGGATGACCGTGCCCAGGACGGTGGTGCTCGTGGCGGCGCCGCTTCGGAGCCGCTGCCGGACGTCGCGTTGCCCGAGGTCGCGGCTCCGGAGGCGTGCGGGTCGGGGGAGTCGCCCAGTGCTTCGGCCTCCCGCGCCGGTACGGCCTCACCCGAAGGGGCCGCCTCCGGTGCGGCCCGAGCCGATGCGGCCGACGGGGCCGAGGGCGAAATGCGCTCCGGCCTGCCGGGGACGATGCGCGGCGAGCGGCCCTGAGACTCGCACGCGGACCCGCGCCGAGAAACGGACTCGGACCCGTGCTTTCCGGCGTGCCCGGCCGGCGTGGTCATCGACGGGGCGATCCGGTGGCGACGAGACCTCGCACACCGCACCCCCTTGGCGCAGAAGGAAACTTAGGCTACCCTAATCCTCGTTCGCTTCGTGGTGGGAGCGGCAGTCAGTTCGGGAACAGGCTCGGCCCCGGCACTGCTTCGGTGGTGCCGGGGCCGAGTCGTCTGCGTCGGCGGGCCGACCTGGTGGTCTGCGTCGGCGGGCCGACCGGACGGCTTGCGTCGGCGGGCCGACCGGACGGCTTGCGTCGGCGGGCCGACCGGACGGCTTGCGTCGGCGGGCCGACCGCGCGTCGTGGTCGGTGATCAGCCCGTCGGCCAGGTGTGCACCGGATCGCCGTGGTGCATCAGCTCGACGTACTCCCCGAGCATGGCGCGCAGAGCCGACTGCCGGTCGGCGCCGCGCTCCTCGAAGGCCGTGACCCTGCTGCGCTGCCAGCTCGCCCCGGTCTGCCGGGTGAGGCATCGCTGTTCGATGACGCTGAGATAGCGCTCGCGTGCCGCGTCCGAGACGCCGCATCGGGCGAGTCCGTCGTGTGCCATGGGCAGCAGGGTGCGCAGCACCAGCTCGTGCGGCGGCGTCCAACCCTGGCCGGGCCAGTAGAGCTGGGCGTCCATTCCGTGTCGCGCACCGGAGTACAGGTTCTCCTCGGCTGCGTGGAAGGACATCTGGCTCCACAACGGACGCTCCTGGTCCGCCAACGCCCGTTGCGCGCCGTAGAAGAACGCCGCGTTCGCCATGGTGTCGATCACGGTGGGACCCGCCGGGAGCACTCGGTTCTCCACCCGCAGATGCGGCTGGCCGTCGACGACGTCGTACACCGGTCGGTTCCAGCGCCACACCGTCCCGTTGTGCAGCCGCAGCTCCGAGAGTCGGGGTGCGCGCCCGGCCCGGAGCGCCTCCAACGGGTCCTCGTCATCGGCCTCGGGCATCAAGGCGGGGAAGTACCGGGCGTTCTCCTCGAAGAGGTCGAAGATCGACGTGACCCAGCGTTCGCCGAACCACACCCTGGGTCGCACGCCCTGATTCTTCAGTTCCTGGGGGCGGGTGTCGGTGGCCTGCTGGAACAGGGGGACGCGCGTCTCATGCCAGAGAGCCCGATCCAGCAGGAACGGCGAGTTCGCGGCCGTGGCGACCTGGACGCCCGCCAGGCACTGCGCGGCATTCCAGTGATCGGCGAAGTCCTCGGGGGTGACCTGGAGGTGGAGTTGGACAGAGGTGCACGCCGACTCGGGCAGGATCGAGTCGGCGTAGCTGTGCAGTCGCTCCTGTTCGTGTCCCGGCAGCGACACCCCTTCGATGTTCAGCAAGATCTCCTCGCCGCGCGAGGAGAAGATCTCGTGGTTGAGCACCGCGTAGCGGTCGTTCTCCGACAGCCAGTGGGGGTCGAAGTGCTCGCCGCGTAACGTCGGCAGGATCCCGATCATCACCAGGCCGGTTCCCACGGTCTTGGCTCGCACCTCGGCGCCGTCCAGCGACGCGCGCAGCTCGTCCTCCAGCAACAGCGCCTCGTCGCCGCGCAGGGGATGCGGGCGCACGTTGATCTCGATGTTGTGCTGGCCGAGTTCGGTCTGGAACGAGGGGTCGTCGATCTTCCGCAGCACCTCGGCGTTGGCCATCGCGGGCACGCCCTGCGCATCGATGAGGTTGAGTTCGATCTCCAGTCCGATGTGCTCGCGCTCCGGGGAGAAGCTCCTCTCGGCGAGCATCCTCGCCAGCGCGTCCAGGCAGCGCTGCACCTTGTCTCTGAATCGTTGACGGTCTTCGGGACTGAACGACCGGCCGGCCGGATCGTTCCCCATGGTGCCTCCCTGCTGGGCGCGGTAGCGGATGCTCACCGTGACACAGGGAGTAACCACCAGGGCAGCGGCCAAAACGGTGCCCGGTGTCACAGGACTTTAACGCTGCGTACACGCGGCAGGTCATGGGATCTGTGCGGGAAAGTGCCTTTCGCCACCGCGGACGCTCGTCGATGCGAGACTGCCCGTGTGGCGCACTGGACCCTGATCTCAGACCCCGCCGACCCGGAGGTGGATGACTTCCGCGATCTCTCCGCCGCTGATCGACGGCCTGACCGGCCCGGCGGCCGGGGGCTGGTGATCGCGGAGGGCACCGTGGTCGTTCGTCGACTCCTGGACTCCGGTTATCCGGTGCGTGCGCTGCTGGGTGTGGAACGCCGCGTCGCCGATCTGATGCCGGACATGGTCGATCTGGACGTTCCCGCCTTCGTGACCTCCGCCGAGGTGATGGCGGAGATCGTGGGCTTCCATCTCAATCGGGGAGTGCTGGCGGTGGCGGACCGCGCGCCGCAGCCGAGCGCGGCGGAGCTGATGAGCACCGCCAGAACGCTGGCGGTGCTGGAGGGCATCGGCGACCACGAGAATCTCGGCGCGCTCTTCCGCAACGCGGCCGCACTCGGAATCGACGGCGTCCTGCTCGGCGGCGGCTGTGCTGATCCGCTCTACCGACGCGGCGTCCGAGTCTCGATGGGCCATGTCCTGCGCGTGCCCTTCGCCGAGCTGCGGCCCTGGCCGGACGGCCTCGGGACGCTGCGGGAGGCGGGTTTCCGCGTCGCGGCGCTGACGCCGGACGCCACCGCCCTCCCGCTTTCCCATTTCGAGCTGGCCAGCGGGCGGGGCGCGGTGCTGCTCGGCTCGGAGGGCCCGGGGCTCACCGCCGAGGCGATGGACTGGGCCGATCTGCGGGTGCGCATTCCGATGGCGGTCGGTGTCGACTCGCTCAACGTGGCCACGGCCGCGGCCATCGCCTTCCACCATCTCGGTGTGTTCCCCGAGCCCGCGGAGTACCGCAGCCGTTGACGATGCCACCGCCGCGCGGGTGGCGAATGGCCTGTGGCGCGAGCGGGGGGCACCCCCGCCGCAGGTCAGGGCGGTGTCACCGCCCGCAGGGGAGACACCGGCCCCACCGCGTGCCCGCCGGTCGCACCGCGGCTCGACGACTGCCACCGTGAGAGCAAGAGGAGACGCCGCCCAGGAAGGGGACGGTCGCCGTGGAACTGCGGGTTCGAACCGGACGCCCGGTGCTGAGCCGGAGACCTGCCCCGGCAGGGGAGGAGAGATCGACGTCGCCGGATCTCGAGGCCCTGCCCGCAGGTCTGCGAGACGCGCTGACCGAATGGGCCGAGGTCGCCGAGAGCGTCGTCGACACCGAGGCCGCCGAGGGCACGCTGGGTTCCGCGGTCTCCGACCGGGGGAGACGGCTGGCCGCCGTTCTCGCCATGGTCACCGACAGCGACGTCCTCTATCTCGACCCGATCCGGGAGGTCCAGGTGCGGATCACACCGCCCGAGAAGCGCGCCGGAGCCGAACCTCGACCTGATCGGAGACTCGCGGGCGGCGTCGAGCCGACACCCTGGGCGACCGGACTGACGGTGAGCACGGTCGTCGCGATCATCGTGACGATCGCGCTGACGACCGTCTCACTGGGCTGGGCCGAGACCGCCGCGTTGTTCGCGGCCGGAATCAACCTCGTCGTCGTCGGCGGGGTGGTCCCCGCCATGTGGCTGCTGCGTCGAACGCCGGTCTGGCGGTGGATCGTCTACGGTGCGGCCGCCGGGGTGCTGCTGTCGTGGACCGGCCTGCTCATCACCGCTCTGGCCGCCCTCGGCTGAGCCCCACGGGCGAGTACCGGGGTCCACGACGGGTACCGGGTCGACGGCGAGCACCGCCTGCGGACCGTCGTGGGCCGCGCGGCGCCAGGACCACCGCGTCGCAGGCCGTGTCCGGAGACCCGCCGCCCTGGCTGCGGGGCGACGTGGAACAGGGCGGCACCCCGACGCCCCGCGGCCGATTCCCGTGGCGCGACGTGGTGGCGCCGTGCGCTGCCGCTCCCCGCCGGACACCGCCGCGCTCGGCGCCCGTGATGGTCGGTCCCGTGATGGTCGGCGGTGGACTCGTCGCCGTGATCCGCTCAGACCAGCGAGTCGTGCCAGGCACGATGCAGGCCCGCGAACCGTCCCCCGGCGGTGATCAGCTCCTCCGGCGCGCCGTCCTCCACGACCCGCCCCGCGTCCACCACCAGTACCCGGTCGGCGATCAGCACCGTCGAGAGCCGATGGGCGATGATCAGCGCCGTCCGACCCGCCAACACCGTCTCCAGGGCGTGCTGCACCGCGCGTTCCGTCGGCAGGTCGAGACTGGACGTGGCCTCGTCCAACACCAGGACCCGAGGATCGGCGAGGAATGCGCGGGCGAACGAGACCAGCTGGCGCTGACCCGCGGACAGCCTGCCGCCTCGCTTGCGCACGTCGGTGTCATAGCCGTCGGGCAGACCGGTGATGAACTCGTGCGCCCCCACCGTGGCGGCGGCGTGCTCGATCTCGGCGCGGGTGGCATCCGGCCTGCCCAGGGCGATGTTCTCGGCCACCGAGCCCGAGAACAGGAACGACTCCTGGGTGACCATCGCCACCGAGCGCCGCAGGTCGGCCTCGGCCAGATCGCGGAGATCGACCCCGTCCAGCCGCACCGCGCCCGCGCTGGGGTCGTAGAACCGGGCGACGAGCTTGGCCACCGTGGACTTGCCCGCCCCGGTCGTGCCCACCAGCGCCACGGTCTGGCCGGCCGGGATGTCCAGGTCCAGCGGCCGCAGCACCGTGGGCAGCTCGGCACCGTAGCGGAACTCCACCTGGTCGAAGCTCAGCCGCCCCCGTGCGGCGGGCAGGGCCTTGGGCTCGGCGGGCTCCGGGACCGAGGGGGTCTCCTCCAGCACGCCCGAGATCTTCTCCAGGGCGGCGGTCGCCGAGATGTAGGAGTTCAGGAACATCGCCAGCCGGTCCATCGGGTCGTAGTACCGGCGCATGTACAGCAGGAACGCCGTCAGGACGCCCAACTCCAGACTTCCGGTCGCCACCGCCCAGCCGCCGACGACGAGGACCGAGGCGATGCTCAGATGTGCGATCCACTTCACCACGCCGGTGAAGACGGCCAACACGTTGAGCGCCCGGCGGTTCGCGTCGCGGAACTCCCGGTTGAACTCGTCGATGATCGCGTCGTTGCGACGTTCCCGGCGGTAGGCCTGCACGGCTCGGATGCCGTTCATCGTCTCGACGTACTGCACGATCACCTTGGCCACCGACGACCTGGTCTGGCGATACGAGTGACGTGACCGCCGGTGGAACCAGCGTGCCACCAGGACGAGCGGCACCGTCGCGACCAGGGTGAGCAGCGCCAGGGAAGGGTCCAGCCAGAGCAGCAGCGCCGCGATGCCCACCATGCTCAACAGTGAGGTGCACAGACTGTCCAGGCCCTCCTCCAACAGCTCCTGCATCGCGTCGAGGTCGCTGGTCATCCGGGAGATGAGCCTGCCGGAGGTGTAGCTCTCGTGGAAGGAGACGGACAGGAGCTGGCCGTGTCGGAAGATCCGCTGCCGCAGATCGAGCAGGAGGTCCTGACTCGCGCGGCCGGACACCAGCGCGAAGCCGAGCTGGAACAGGCCGGTCAGCAGATTCGTCACGGCGTAACCCGCCGCGAACAGCACGACCGGGACGGGATCCCCCTCCAGCGCGGCGGGGACTCCTCGGTCGATGGCGCCCGCGACCAGCAGTGGTCCCGCCAGGTAACTGACGCTGCTGAGCGTGACCAGCACCAACGCGACCGCCACCCGACCACGAACCGGTCGGATCAGCGAGCCGAGCAGTCTGCGGGACCGGGCGGCCAACCGCAGATTCGCACCTCTGCTGAGCTCGTCCTGGTCCTCGGCGGCGACGCCGCGCCACGCCGTGGCCGTCTGATCGTCCGTCGGCGCGTCGGGACGGTCCTGCTCGGTCGATCCGGTCATCGCGCCCGCATCCCCTCGTTCGTCGCGGTCTGCTCGCCGTCCGCTCGTTCGAGGTGTGCCCGCCGCCGGTGCGTCCGGGTGCCGCCGTTCCCCGTCGGAGCCGCCTGCGGGGCCGACGTGACACCTGCGGGTTCGGCCGTGCCCCCGGCGCCGTCGCCGAGGACGGTCGTCAGGCCGTCGACCGCCCCGCTCGCCGGCCCGGAGGCGGGAGCGACCTCCTCATCGAGCGTCGACAACATCCGGCGGTATTCGGCGCTGGCCGCGAGCAGCTCGTGATGGGTGCCCACCGCCTCGATCCGGCCGTCGACGAGCAGCGCCACCCGGTCGGCCAGGGCGACCGTGCTGGGTCGGTGCGCGACGACCAGCGCCGTCACGTCGCGCAGCACCTGCCGAAGGGCGGCTTCGACCTCAGCTTCGGTGTGCACGTCCAGCGCGGAGAGCGGATCGTCCATCACCAGCACGGACGGCCTGCCCACCACCGCACGGGCCAGCGCCAGTCGTTGCCGCTGGCCGCCGGAGAGGGACAGACCCTCCTCGCCGATCCTGGTGTCGAGCCCCCACGGCAGGGCCTCGACGAAGTCGAGCGCGTGCGCCACCCGCAGCGCCGCCACGATGTCCTGCTCGCTCGCCTGCGGGGCGCCGAGCGTGACGTTCTCTCGGACGCTCATCGAGAACAGCACCGGGTCTTCGAAGGCGGTGGCCACCCGAGTCCGCAGCAACGACAGGGGCAGGTCGCGCACGTCCACGCCGTCGAGCAGCACCCGGCCGTCCGTCACGTCGTAGAGCCGCGACGGCAGCGTGGTCAACGTCGTCTTGCCGGAGCCGGTGCCGCCGACCAGCGCCAGCGTCTCGCCGGGGCGGACCACCAGGTCGATGCCACGCAGCACGGTCGTCGGCGCGGCGGCGGACGTCGTCCCCGACGGGTGAGCCGCCGGGCCGTCGATCTTCGAGCCGTCGACCGCCGCGGATCTGCCCGGCCCGTCGTCCGCGGCCGAATAGGCGAAGCGGACCTGCTCGAAGCGCAGCTCGCCGCGGGCGTCGGCGGGCAGCGTGGCAGGCCGCGCGGGCTCGTCGACGGTCCGGACGGCGTCTCGAACCTCCCAGTACCGGTCCGCGGCGGTGGCCGTCTGGCTGGTCTCGGTGAGCAGCCAGCCCATCGACTCGATCGGCCATCGCAGGACGGTCGCCGTGGTGACGGCCGCGACCAGGGCGCCGAGCGTCAGTGATCCGTTCGCGACGGCGAGGCCGCCCAGCGCGATCATGACCGCGATGCCGGTCTCGGGCAGCGCGATCACCACGAGCCACAGCCGACTCATGATGCGGACCTTGCGCAGTTCGGTCGTGCGCAGTGCTCGGGCCTGCTCGGCGAACCTCCTGCCGAGGTGCGGTCCCCGTCCGAAGGCCTTGAGCACCCGGACGCCGAGCACCGACTCCTCGATGGTGGTGGCCAGGTCACCGGTCTGATCCTGGGAACGTCGGGAGCTGATGCTGTACTGCGCCTCGTACCGGGCGCACAGCACGGCGACGGGGATGCCCGCGGCCAGCAGGACGATGCCGAAGAAGGGCGCCAGGACGAACAGCACGCCGAGACCCACGATGATCGTGATGGTGTTGACGACCAGGTAGATTCCGATGAAGGCGAGGAAGCGCCGTACCTGGGCCAAGTCGCTGACGGCCCTGGACAACAGCTGACCGGAGGACCACTGATCGTGGAACGACGCGGGCAGTCGCTGTAGGTGGTGGTAGAGGTCGCGCCGCATCGTGGCCTCGATGCCGGTCGTCGGCCCGGAGATCAGCCTGCGGCGCAGATAGATCAGCAGGGCCTCCGCGCAGCCCAGCAGCACCACCACGCCGGTCATCCACACCAGCCCGGACAGGTCCGACTCGGCGATGGGCCCGTCGATGATCCGCTGCATGACCAGCGGGATGGTCAGCCCGGCCAGCGTGGCCGCAAGCGCGCAGAGCCCCGTCGCGATCAGGGGGAGCCCGACAGGCCGGACATAGGGCAGCAGCCGGAGCAGGCTCCGCACGGCCGAACGGCGCCTCGGGGAGCCGTCGACCGCCGCCACGGCCGAGCCGGCCGGGGACGGGGATTCGGGCACGGCCGAGCCGTCGTAAACCGGGGTTTCGGGCACGGCTGCGGAATCGTCCCGCTCGCGGACGGCGTCGGTGTCCGGTTCGTTCGACGGATCCGACGGACTGACGGGGGAACCCTCGGGGGGTAGGTCGGTGCCCATGACGACGCTGACGTTACGGAGTGCGGCTCTGCGGAGCATCTCCTTTTCACGTGCGTCGCCGCCGGGTGCGGCCGTCCCCCCGTGCGTGCTCGACGGATCGCCGACGACCGTGTGGACGTCGGTGCCCGGATGCCGTGCGGCGGTCGTCCGGGCATGATCGGAGGCCATGACCGACCGACGTTCGGTGACCTTCCTCCGCACCCCGTCCAGCATGGCCTTCCCGACGGGCAGGCTGCTGGCCTCGATCGACGGCGTCGGCCACGTCCTCGCGGCGGACGGCTGGCTTCGGCTCGGCGCCGTCCTTCCGTCGGTGACGGCGGAACTGTCCAGGGCCGAGGCGGAGGACTGGTGTGAGCAGGAGGGCTGGGACCTGAACCTGTTGGACGAGATCTATCGCGGGTAGGCGGCTCGGGGCTCCGTGGACGGCGACGCGGCCCGCATGCGATCGGTTCGTCCGCCTTCGCGACCGGGAGCCCGCGAGCCGGGTCGGCGTCGAGGGCCGACCCCGGGGTCGCCCCCTGCCGACTCGAGACCCTCGGCCTTCCCGACCTCCCGCGTTTCTCGATCGAATGACGAAGACTGCTCGTTCGAGTGGACTCCGCAGGACGCCCGTCTCACGCGCGGCGCGTTTCCCTCGGTGATCGATCCGACACTGGTAGGTCTCTTCGGTGAACGATCACGTCGACGTCGGTCCGCTCGCCGCGCGCTGCGCAGCCGACGACCGCGTCTGCCGGAAGGGCCGGGCCGACTGACGGAGTGCGATGGTGCATAGGCAACTGCCGAAGGTGGGGCGGACACAGAACTGGCGTTGGCTCGCGATGCTGGTTCTCGTGCCCGCCGTGTTGTCCACGGCCGGGATGGTCTGGCCGGGCGCGGCGATCGAGGAGACCTTGACCCGACGATCCGAGGAGGCCTTGACCGAGGCCCGGATCACCTGGAGCGGTCTGGAGGTCCGAGGTCGTGACGTCCGTGTGTCGGGCGTCCCCTCGGGCAGGCGTGCGGAGGCACGGGAGCGGATCGAGGCGGTCACGGGCGTGCGTGCCGTGTCGGCCCTCGCCGACGGCTCGGCGGGCGGCGGACTGTCGATCATTCCGCGCGGCAGGCAGCTCGCGGTCTCCGGCATCGCGCCCGACGAGCAGTCCGCCCGGCTGCTGCTCGACGCGATCCGTGAACGGCGGGACGGTCGGGAGGTGGTCGACGCCGTGCTGGTCGCCGAGGGCGCCACGCTGCCCGCCGACCGGGCACTCATCGCCGAGGTGCTCGCCGCGGTGCCGGAACGGACCGCCACGACCGTGAGCATGTACTGGTGGTCCGACACCCTGTTGCTGACGGGTCCGGTGATCGACGAGCAGACCGCCGTCGACCTGCGGACGGCGGTGCGCGCGGTGCTTCCCGCCGAGGTCCTGATGGAGGACCGCACCTGGCAGGCCCGGCTCGGCGAGACCGCGACCTTCGGAGCGGAGGCGTTCCAGGAGACCGTCAGCGCGACGCTCGCCGACGGGGGCGGGCTCCGCTTCGCCCCCGGCTCGGCGCGGCTGACCGCGTCGGGAGCCGAGACGCTGCGGCAGCTCGCGGCGCTGCTGCGGGTGGCGCCCGGCATGCCGGTGACCCTTCACGGCCGCGCGGCGGGCGGCGAGGCAGATCTCGCCGGAGCCCGCGCGGAGGCGGTCCGCGCCGAGCTGCTCGATCAGGGGGTGTCCGGTTCGCTGGTCACCATGCGCAGCTCGGTGGACGCCGCCGATGACAGTGACGTCGACGTCGTCGACGTGCAGATTGGTTAGGAGAGAGCGGTGGCCTGGTTGTTCGGGCAGGTGTTCCTGTTGTGTGCGTTGTCGTTCCTGCTGGGGTCCTTGGTGACCTGGCTGTTCGTGACGCGGCAACGGCGGATCGAGACCGGGCGGGCCGTGCGGACCGTTCCGGTGGGGGAGGTCTCCGAGGCCACACGGCCGCAGGCGATCGAACCGGAACGCGGTGACGGCCCTGGGAAGGCCGACCCTGAGCGGTCGGATGCCGAACGATCGGGCGCTGGGAGGTCAAGCGCCGTGCGGTCGGGCGCCGTGCGGTCGGGCGCGGAGAGGTCGGGCGCGGAGAGGTCGGGCGCGGACAGGTCCGGGAGGACGTCCGCCGAGAAGTCGGAGCCGGGAAAGGCGGGGCCGGTGCGGGAGCTCGTCGAACCCGCCGGCGGCCCCGGCCCGGAGGTGCTGCCGGGGCCGCTGCTGCCGACGGAGTCCCGAGCCGCCACGGCGGGGGCACAGGACGCGACGAAGTCGAGCACGACCTTCGAGGACCCGCTGTCGGTGCGGCTCACCTATGCCGCGGATGACGGACTCGCCTGGCGCGAGCCGGAGGCGGCGGAGTCCACGAGGGCCGAGCAGGTGATGGCGGCGGGCGACCCGAAGAGCAACGGGCAGGAGCAGCAGGACGGTTCGTCCGGCGGGGAGAACGGCACGGGGCAGCACGAGTCCGAGTCGGGTCGCCTCGAACGGGCCTCGGCCTCGGTCGCCCGAGTGCCCGCGCAGAGCCGCGGTCCGATCGACGCCGAGGAGGAGCCGCCGACCCGTTCGGAGTCGTCCGAGACGGAGACGACCGCGTCGCCGCGCATGGTGGTGCCCGGCCCGTACCGGAACTCGGCTCGGCCATCGCCCGACGGCACGGCACCCGCGCCGGGTTACACGGTGAAGGGCAACCAGAAGTCGAAGCTCTACCACACCAGCGACTCGCCGTACTTCGCTCGCACCAAGGCGACGGTCTGGTTCCAGAGCGAGACCGACGCGGAGCAGGCGGGCTTCACGTCCAGTGCCGTCCGCCGGTCGACGTCGGTCCGCTGAGAGGAGTCCGATTCTGATCCGGTCGCCGTGGTCGAGGATCGCGGCGCCTGCGAGGCCGTGAGACGACGAAGGGGCGGTCGCCGAACGGTGACCGCCCCTTCGCTCCGTCCGACCGCCGTCGGCGGGCCCGATCAGCCGCGCTGGGATCGGACGCCGAGAAGCACGTCCTCCCAGGAGGGCACGATCGGATGGTTCTTCTTTCGCCGCCCGCCTGCCTTGCCCGCGTCTCCGACGTGATCGGCGTCGGCCGTGCTCTGCGCCGCGGCGCCGTCGATTCCCTCGGCCACCGCGCTTCCGCGGGCCGTCGCTCGACGATCACCGGGGCGCGGTCCCGCCGTCAGCGGCGGCACGATCGCCTCTCTGGCCGCCGCGTCGATCGCCGCCTCGACGCCGTCACCCGCGCGCAGCGGCTCACGATCGGCGGGCTCGCCCGCCGCGACGTGCTCCTCCACCGCGGGCTCCTCGTCGGCGATCGCGGGGATGATCGTGGTGTCCTCGTAGGGGTTGTCCAAGGCCTGTCGTGCCAGCTGGGTGACGGGTCGGACCGTGCGCAGCGGCCTGCTCGGCGACGGGTCGAGGAGGTCTGCCGCGTGCTCGTCCAGCGCGATCACGGTGCCGCCGTGCGCGCCGCGGTGGAAGACCCAGTGCGCACGATTGTCGGACCGGCCCGCGTGCCAGCGCAGCGAGATGACCCACTTGCCGTCCTCACCGCGCCACGAGTCCCACTCCGAGTCGCAGTATTCCTGTCCGCGCAGGCTGAAGGCGTGCGCGACGACCTCGCCGAGGGTCTGGACGTCGGGACCGTCCTCCCGCATCGGATGCGCCCGCTGGGCGAGATCCGCCGTGCGAGAACGCTCCAACAGCACCGGGTACGCGAAGCGCTCCACACGGTGTGGTGGAATCCCCGCCGCCTCGGAGACCTGCTCCACCGAGGCCCCCGCCCGGATTCGCGCCTGGATCTCCTTCGGCCGCATCTGGCTTTCCAGCTCGACCTGCACCTGACCGAGGTGAGTGGCATCGCCCCGGGCGGCAGCACGCAGCCGCTCGTCGACCGGGATCGAGAAGCGCTCACCGCGCGCCGGGTCTTCGCAGATGACGGTCCTTCCGTCGTCGTCGAGCCCGACGACTCGCAGCGCTCGCATCACGACCTCCCCCGATGACCACAGGCCCCCGCGGACACCGGCGAAGCCTGGGTGCGGTACCCCGAATCAGCAGGGCCGCACGGCCCCACCCCGGTCCGGGAGGTCCGTCTCATCTACCTACAGTGCCGCCATTTCACCCACACGGCAGCTTGTCTCCACCTCCGATCTTGCCCTCTCTGTAGTCATCGCGCCAGTTCAATGCCGATTAGCCGCCCGTTCAGACCAGTCGTTCAACCACCCAGTCGACGGCGCGGGTCAGGATTTCGACGTCCGAGGGCTCGATGGCGGGGAACATCGCGACGCGCAGCTGGTTGCGTCCGAGCTTGCGATACGGCTCGGTGTCGAGGATTCCGTTGGCCCGCAACGCCTTCGCGATCGCGGCGGCGTCGACCGTCTCGTCGAAGTCGACGGTGCCCACGACGGAGGAGCGGTGCGCCGGGTCGGCGACGAACGGGGTCGCGACGGTCGACTTCTCCGCCCAGGAGTAGAGCCTGCTCGCCGAGTCGGCGGTGCGGCCGGTCGCCCAGTCGAGTCCGCCGTTGGCCAGCAGCCACTCGATCTGGTCCGCGAGGAGGAAGAGGGTGGCGACCGCGGGAGTGTTGTAGGTCTGATCCTTGCGCGAGTTGTCCAGCGCGGTGGGCAGCGAGAGGAACTCGGGCACCCAGCGGTCGGACGAGCCGATCTCGTCGATTCGTGCCACGGCGGCCGGGCTGACCAGCGCGATCCACAGTCCGCCGTCGGAGGCGAAGGACTTCTGCGGCGCGAAGTAGTAGACGTCGAAGTCCTCGGCCTTGACCGGCAGGCCGCCCGCACCGGAGGTGGCGTCGACGGCGATCAGGGCGTTCTCGGAACCGGCGGGCCTGCGCACGGGCACGGCGACGCCCGTCGAGGTCTCGTTGTGTGCCCAGCCGATCAGGTCGACGCCCTCCTGGGCCGTCGGCTCCGGCGCGCTGCCCGGCTCCGCCTTGATCACGATGGGGTCGGCGAGGAAGGGCGCGCCCTGGGTGACCTTCGCGAACTTCGAGGAGAACTCGCCGTACGCGAGGTGGAGCGAACGCTCGCGTACCAGACCGAAGGCCGCGGCGTCCCAGAAGGCGGTGGTGCCGCCGTTGCCGAGGATGACCTCGTAGCCCTCCGGCAGGCCGAACAACTCGCGCAGGCCCGCGCGTACCCGCGCGACGAGGGACTTGACCGGCTTCTGCCGGTGTGAGGTGCCGAGCACCGCGGCGCCGTCGGTCGCGAGCCGCGCGAGCTGCTCCGACCGCACCTTGGAGGGGCCGCAGCCGAAGCGGCCGTCGGACGGCAGCAGCTCGGCGGGGAGCACCAAGGTGGTCGGATCGACTGTCTGGGTCATGACGGCGCCTCCGTGTGGAGCAGCGGACGGGTACTCCTCCGGCGCCGTTGCCGGATGAGCCAGTGTTGCAGCTCTATGACGGACAGATGACTTCAGGGGGTCGCGTGGAAGATCAACTCTAACCTGGCGCGCCCGCGTCCGCGAGGCGGGTGGGCGGTGGATGATCCCGGACGCCGCTGGAGCCCGACTCGACGCTGGATCGGTCACGTGATCGATCACTACCCTGATCTGCGTTTTCCTGGTGGTCAGGATCACCCGTCGGTTGGCAGACCTTCACCTTGTGGGTGCTATCGGTCGACGGCTCGGTGAACGTACGGTGCCTCGTCACGGGTGCCATTGCGGTCGAGGCGGGGAGTGTGAGACCCATGTCCGAAATGAACGTCGTTCTGCCTTCCATGCGCGTCGCGTACGAGGAGGGCACGCTGGGCGAGGAGCAGCTCGCCGGGACGTGGTTCGCACAGCTGCGCCACTGGCTGGACGAGGCGGCGGCCGCCGGACTTCCCGAGCCGAACGCGATGGTCCTGGCCACCGCGGACCCGACGGGCAGGCCCTCGTCGCGCACGGTGCTCGCGAAGCTGCTCGACGAGCGCGGTCTCGTGTTCTTCACCAACTTCACCTCCACCAAGAGCCACGAGCTGGCCGCGACCCGATACGCCTCCGCGACGTTCCCGTGGATCGCCATGCAACGGCAGGCGACGGTGCGCGGACAGGTGGAGAAGGTGGACAACGCCGAGACGGCCGCGTATTGGGCACAGCGCCCGCGCGGTGCCCAGCTCGGAGCCTGGGCGTCGCCGCAGTCGACCGTGGTCAGCGGGCGCGGCAGCCTGGACTCGGCGTTGACGGCCGTGCAGCGGCGCTTCGCCGACGTCGAGAACGTGCCGGTGCCGCCGCACTGGGGCGGGTGGCGAATCCGTCCGGAGGTCGTGGAGTTCTGGCAGGGCAGGCCGGACCGGCTCCACGACCGACTCCGCTATCGCCAGGACCGGGACGGCTGGCGGGTGGAGCGCATCGCGCCCTGAACCGACCACCGGGCCGACACCATGGCCCACCACGTGAGGGCCCCGCCGTGACGGCCTGCGGATCGTCTGCCGCGATCGCTCGTGTCGGCGGGGCTTTCGTCGCCGAGGCGAGGCGGCGCGACCCCGGAACCCGTAGGTCGTCGTGTGCGCGGCGGTCCTGCCAGTAGTCCTTCGCATCGCTAAGGGCATTAGGCTGCGGTGGTGAGTGGGCAGGCACGGGACGACGACGAGGCATCGACGTCGCCCACACCGTCTCGTCGGCGGCGCGGCAGGCTCGGCAGGCTGATGCTGGACACGGAGCCGCTGCGGATCGCGCCCTTCCGACGGCTCTGGACGTCGACCGTGGTCACCGCCGTCGGTTCGCAGTTCGCCGCCGTGGCGGTGCCCAAGCAGATCTTCGACATCACCGGCTCGTCGGGCTGGGTCGGCCTGACCGGCCTGTTCGGCCTGGTCCCGCTGCTCGTCTTCGGGCTGTGGGGCGGCGCGATCGCCGACACCGTCGACCGCCGCAAGCTGATGATCGTCACCAATCTCGGCATCGCGGCCACGGGGCTGATGTTGTGGGCCGCGGCCGCCGTGAACACCGACTCGGTGTGGACGGTTCTGCTGCTGTACGCCCTGCAACAGTCGTTCTTCGCGGTGAACATGCCCGCCAGGACGGCATCGGTGGCGCGGCTGGTCTCCACCGCACAGCTCCCGGCGGCGCAGGCGTTGACGGCGACCGTCGCGCAGCTCGGGGCCGTGGTGGGCCCGCTGCTCGCGGGCATCCTGCTGCCCTTCGTAGGCCTCTCCACGCTGTACCTGGTCGACGCCCTCCTGCTGCTGGTGGCGCTCGCGGCGGTGTGGCGGCTGCCCGCGATGCCGCCGTCGGCCTCCGCGCCGAGACGGCCCGGGCTTCGGTCGGTCCTCGACGGCATGCGCTACATGCGGACACATACCGTCCTGGTCGCGGTCCTCCTCCTCGACGTGATCGCCATGGTGTTCGGGCTGCCGAGGGCGTTGTTCCCGGAGATGGCCGAACGGACCTTCGGGGACCCGCCCGGCGGCGGCCCGGCGCTGGGCCTGTTGTATGCCGCCCTGCCGCTCGGCGGCCTCCTGTTCGGTCTCTTCTCCGGCTGGGTGACCCGGATACGACGGCAGGGCGCCGGGCTGGTGATCGCCGGCCTGTGCTGGGGGGTCGCCGTCGTCGGCTTCGGGCTCGCCGACTCGTTGTGGCTTGCCGTGCTGTTCCTGGCGGTCGGTGGTGCGGCCGACCTGGTGGGCACGATCTATCGGGGCGCGTTGTTGCAGACGGTCGCCACCGACGACATGCGAGGCCGGACTCAGGGCGTGTTCCTCGTGGTGGTGGCGGGCGGCCCGCGACTGGCCGACGTGGTGCACGGCGCCGCGGGAGCGTCGGTCGGCACCGCGGCCGCCACGGCGGGCGGCGGCGTGCTGGTGGTGGTGCTGACGATCGTGGGCGCGTTGCTGATGCCCGCGGTCTGGCGGTACCGGCCGCCCCTCGACGAGGACACGACGGCGAGGGGGCCGGGGCCGGAGTCGGGCTCGGATGAGGCGGGTCTCCCCGATGTCGGCTCGCCGACGACAGCCGGGGGGACGGCGGCGGTGCCGGACGCGGCGACCGCCGAGGCACAGGGCGCCGTGTCGGACCCTGTCGGTTCGGACCCTGCCAGGTCGGCGCCGGATGCCGCGGCCTCGGACGGGGCGACCTCGGATGGGACGACCTCGGACGGGGCGACCTGCGACGGGATGAGCTCGGACGGCGCGCCGTCGAACTCCGTGCCGCCCGAGGCCGCGCGGCGAGCCGCCCCCACCGGTGCGGGAGTCGAGGACACGGCAGTCGAACCGTATCTCGTACGCCCCGGGGACGGCGGCCCCGGCGTCGTGGACTTCGGAGCCTCGGACTGCGGGATCGCCGACTCCGGGATCGCCGACGCTGGAATCGCCGACACCGAGGGCGGCGACGCCGAAATCGTGCACCGCGCCGTTCTGCATCCCCCGATCGCGGCCACCGGTCTCGCCCGCGCCGAGACGATGTCCTCGGACGGCGAATCGGACATATCCGCCCGGAATGTCGGAACGGGAGAACGACAGCAGGACGGCGACGGCACTTTCAGGTGAGTTTTGCGCTGAACGGGTGAGGCTCGGCGGTGATGTCCGCCGTTCTCCGCCGTTCGACTCACCCTTTCCGGGATGGTCGGCACAGTCCGTTCCGGCAGACGGGTCTCATCCGCACCGGCCGCTACCCGGATCGTCGCCTGCGCGGCACACTCCATGGTCATGGTGAACGGGACCAGCGGGGAATCGCCGGTACGACCTGCTTCGGACGAGCCCACGCTGAAAAGGGTGATGGGGCCCCGGCTGCTGCTGCTGTTCGTGATCGGCAACATCCTGGGCACCGGCATCTACGCCGTCAGCGGCCGAGTGGCGGGCGTGGTGGGCGGTGCGCTGTGGGTGCCGTTCCTGATCGCCTTCGGGATCGCGTTCCTCACCGCGTTCAGTTATGTGGAGCTCGTCGGCAAGTACCCGCGTGCCGCAGGGGCGGCGCTGTACACGAATCGGGCGTTCCGGAGTCCCTTCTTCACCTTCATGATCGCCTTCGCGGTGATGTGCTCCGGCATCACCTCGGCGTCCTCGGCGGCTCGCGCGGTCAGCGGCGACTACCTCCAGGAGTTCGTGACGGTGCCCGCGCTGCTGGTCGCGATCGTGTTCATCGCGCTGCTGGCCCTGGTGAACCTGCGCGGCGTCACGGAATCGCTCATCGCCAACGTCGTGCTCACGGTGATCGAACTGCTCGGATTGCTCATCGTGATCGCCATCGGCGTGGGCGCGGTCCTCAACGGGGCGGGCGATCCGAGCAGGCTGCTGGAGTTCAACGCCGAACACGGCACGCTGCTGGCGGTGACGTCCGCGACGGCGCTGGCCTTCTTCGCCCTCGTGGGCTTCGAGGACTCGGTGAACATGGCCGAGGAATGCCATGAGCCCTCGAAGATCTTCCCTCGCGGCCTGTTGCTCGGCCTGAGCATCACCGGGCTGATCTACGTGCTGGTGGCCCTGACGTCGTCCCTGCTCGTCGAGACCGACGTCCTCGCGGGCTCCGACGGGCCGCTGCTGGAGGTGGTGCGGATCGGTGCGCCGGGCTTCCCGCTGATCCTGTTCTCCGCCATCGCGATCTGCGCGGTCTCCAACTCGGCGTTGATGAACATGATGATGGCGAGCAGGCTGCTCTACGGAATGGCGAGGGAGCGGATCATCCCGCGTCAGTTCGGCCGGGTGCTTCCGGTGCGTCGCACCCCGTGGGTGGCGATCGTGTTCACCAGCATGGTGGCCGTGGTGCTGGTGAGCACGGTGGACATCGCCCTGCTGGGCGGCACGACGTCCCTGCTGCTGCTGGTGGTCTTCGGGGTGGTCAACATCGCGGTGCTGGTGCTGCGCCGCGAGGAGGTCGACCATCGACACTTCCGCGCCCCGACGGCGATGCCGGTCCTCGGTGCCGTCACCTGCTTCCTGCTGGCCAGTCCGCTCACCGGCAGGCCTGCCGAGGAGTACGGCATCGCGGGCATCCTGTTGGCGATCGGCTTGGTGTTCTGGGCGCTGAACCGGATGATCGTCGGCAGGGCTCCGATCGATCCGGCGGCGGGCTCGCGGCCGGTCGACTGAGCCCCGGCGGGGACCTGCTCGGCACGGGCCGCCTCCGTCTGGTCGTCCTGCGGCCCTCGACCGGCGTGAATCGCCGATCGGCGCGAACCTGATCTTGACAGCATGTCCGGCGCGGCCGGGCCCGAGTCTTCCCGAGGAGATCACGACGATGTCGTCCACTGACCAGGCCGTCCGACCCGTCACCGGCGAGCAGTACGAGATCCGTCACGGCACGGTCCGCGCGGTCGCCACGGAGGTCGGCGCGGGCCTGCGCGAGTTCGAGGTCGACGGTATCGCCTACCTGCACTCCTTCCCGACGCATCAGCTGCCGCCGTTCGGCGCGGGCACGTTGCTGGCTCCGTGGCCGAACCGAGTCGCCGACGGCCGATGGACCCTCGACGGCGAGCCGCAGCAGCTCGCGCTGACCGAGCCCGCCCGGCACAACGCGATCCACGGTCTGCTCCGGCAGGCCTCCTGGGAGGTCGTCGAGCGGCAGGAGACCCGGATCGAACTCGCCGCCTGGGTCAACGCGCAGGCGGGCTGGCCGGTGCCGCTGCGGGTGGCGGTCGTCTACGAGGTAGGTGCGGACGGACTCACGATCACCCACACCGCGACCAACGTCGGCGATCGTCGCAGTCCGTTCGGTGTCGCCTCGCATCCGTTCCCGAGGGCGGGGAACACGCCGACGCTCGACTGCACGTTGACGCTGCCCGCCGCCACCGTCCTGCCCGTCGACGAGCGGCTGCTGCCGACCGGGCCCGCCGAGCCGGTCGACGGGACGGACTTCGACTTCCGCGCCGGGAGGCTGCTGCGCGGGGTCACGCTGGACACCGCCTTCGGCGGCTGCATGCCGGACGAGTCCGGCCTGGTCCGGCACCGTCTGCTCGGCCCGGACGGCTCCGGAGTCGAGGTATGGGCCGAGCCGGTGTTCAAGTGGGTGCAGGTGTTCACTCCGGAGGATCTCGGGGGCAACGGCCCGGCGGTGGCGATCGAGGCGATGACCTGCCCGCCTGACGCGCTGAACTCGGGCGTCGACCTGATCTGGCTGGAGCCGGGCGAGAGCTGGCGGGGCAGCTGGGGTGTGCGCCCGGTGTGATCGCGGGCGCCGCCGGGCTTGCCGCCGCCGGAAACGTGGCCGGTGGCGGCAGGCGGTGTCCGGCCGCGGGGTGCGTCGCGTGGTGGACGCTCGGGCGGGTCCCTCGTCGGTCGGAACCCGTGCACGCCGGGCGCGGTGGCGCTCGGAGGCCCGCATTGCCGTGGCCGATCGAAGACGTTAGCGTTGCTAACCATGACAGATGTCCTCATCACAGGCGGATACGTGGTCCCGGTCGACCGCGAGCCGATCTCGGGCGGCGCCGTGCTGATCCAGGCCGGGAAGATCGTGGCGGTCGGCTCGCCCGACGAGATCACCGTGCCCGACGGCATTCGCACGGTGGACGCGAGCGGCCAGTGGGTGCTGCCCGGCTTCGTCGAGTCCCACGGGCACATCGGAGTCCACGAGGAGGGCGAGGGCTGGGCGGGGCAGGACACCAATGAGATGACCGACCCGAACGGCGCCCGCTTCCGGGCGCTGGACGCCATCAACGCCGCCGACATCGGCTTCCATGACGCGTTGGAGGGCGGCGTCACCTCCTCGGTGATCAAGCCGGGCTCCGGCAATCCCATCGGCGGCCAGACCGTCGCGGTGAAGAACTGGGGCCGCACCGTCGACGAGATGCTCGTCCGGCAGCCGGTCAGCGTGAAGAGCGCGCTCGGCGAGAACCCGAAGCGGGTATACGGGGAGCAGAAGAAGACGCCTTCCACCCGCCTCGGCGTGGCCGCGATCATCCGGGACGCCTTCCTGAAGGCGCAGGACTACCGGGAGCGTCGGGAGCACACCCGGCAGGAGGGCAAGCCCTTCGAGCGGGACGCGACGATGGAGGTCCTGGTGAAGGTCCTGGACCGGGAACTGCCCTGGTGCCAGCACACGCACCGGGCCGACGACATCGCCACGGCGATTCGGCTCGCCGAGGAGTTCGGCTACCGCCTGGTGATCAACCACGGCACCGAGGGACATCTGGTCGCCGACCTGCTCGCCGAGAAGCAGATCCCGGTCATCATCGGCCCGTTGTTCACCACCCGGTCCAAGGTGGAGGTGCGACAGCGCCATCTGCGCAATCCGGGCATCCTCGACCGCGCGGGCGTGGAGATCGCGATCACCACCGATCACCCCGTCATCCCGATCAACTTCCTGGTCCACCAGGCGACGCTGGCGGTCAAGGAGGGTCTGGATCCGGCGGCGGCACTGCGATCCCTCACGATCAATCCGGCCCGCATCCTGGGGCTGGACGACCGGGTCGGCTCGCTGACGCCCGGACTGGACGGCGACGTCGTCCTGTGGTCCGGGGATCCGCTGGACGTGATGAGCCGCGCGCTGCGGGTCTTCGTCGACGGACGGGAGGTCCTGACCTACGACGAGGACACCAGAGAGCAGACGATCGCCGATCCGTTCTACCGCGAGGGCTGAGGCCTCGGACGGGCTCCTCTGGTCGCGGCGGACGGCCTTGCCGATGCGGCCTCGTGTCTGGTAGGTCAGGGCGACGCCGATCGCGGCGGCGATCTCGTGGATGAGGAGTACGGATGATCCTGGTGGGCGGCGAAGCGCTGGTCGACCTCGTTCCGGAGCGGTCGACCCGACGGCGATCCGGCGCCGACGACCTCGCTTCGCTGTCCCCCCGGCTCGGGGGCGGCCCGTTCAACGTGGCGATGGCGGCGGGCAGGCTGGGCGTTCCGACGGGCTTCCTCTCCCGGGTCTCCACCGACGCCTTCGGGCACGCCCTGCTTGCCCGGCTCGCGGCGTCCGAGGTGGACGTGTCGTTGGTGCAGCGAGGGCCGGAGCCCACCAGCCTCGCCGTCGTCGACCTCGATGACGGCGGCTCCGCCCGGTACACCTTTCACGTCGCCGCGACCGCCGATCGGCTGGTCGAGGAGCCCGACGCCCTGCCCGCCGAGGTGAGCGCGGTCTGCCTCGGGACGCTGGGCATGGTCTTGGAGCCGGGGGCGAGCCGATACGAGTCGCTGCTGCGCCGTGCGGCGCGCCGCGGAACCCTGACGCTGCTCGACCCGAACATCCGGGCGGCGCTCATCCCGGACGCCGAGGCGTATCGCAGCCGATTCCTGTCCTGGCTTCCCGACGTCGGCGTGCTCAAGCTCTCCGACGACGACGCCGCCTGGCTGGCCGCCCTCGAGACCGCCGCACCCGGCGACCCCGCTGAGCGGCGCGGACAGGCCGCGGGAGCCGCGGCGGCCGAGGAGGAGCCTGCAGGCCTGGACCCTCGGGTGCTCGCGGCGGCGCGCCGCTGGCAGGAGGCCGGGCCCTCGGCGGTGATCCTCACCAGGGGCGCCGACGGCCTGGTGGTCCTGCTCGCCGGCGGACGCCTCGTCGAGGTGCCCGGTGTCCCGGTCGTGGTCGCGGACACCATCGGTGCGGGGGACACCGTCTCCGGCGCGGTGCTGGCGTGGCTGCATCGGCGTGGCGTCGTGACGCCGACCGCCCTCGCGGATCTGGGCGAGGGGGACTGGGCCGATTGTCTGTCGTTCGCCGCGGCCGCCTCGGCACTGACCTGTTCCCGGCCGGGCGCCGAGCCGCCGTGGGCCGCCGAGCTGCCGGGGTGGTCCACGGCCGGGAGTCCCCCGACCACTCCGGGCTGAATCGGAATGCCCCTCGTCGCCGTCGGATATTCGCCCGCAGGCGACCGGACGGCTCGGACGGGCGTTTTCGGGGCCCTCGGTGACTGATGATGTCGACTATTCGCCCCGCCGCCGACATCTTCTGATCGAGGACATCGAGAATTGTCACTTTCCGTGTCCTCGATCAGTGCCGACGTTCGGCGGTTTCTTTATCGTCTCCAGGCGTCGAATGCGAAGAGATCGTCATGGCGAGGTGGCCGAGACCGGTCGAAACATGAAGAATTTATACTTTCGATCGCCGTGCGGTGGTGCTACCCCGGACGGCCCAGCGGCCAAGACTGATCACTGTGTGTGATGTCCGTCTCATTGCGCTCCGATGTGCCTCTCATGGGCGCCGTCGACACCGCGCGCCGTTCCCGGGTCGAGGTCGGCCGTTCGACCGCCCCCGCCGTCCTTCGGATGGAGTAGTCGACGACTCCGTAGCGCAACCATCCGTCGCATCCGAGCCCGCTCGCCCAAGCCCGCGCGGACGGCCGAGGGTGCGCCTGCGGGCCGAATTGTGAGCTGAGCCTCCCCCGAATCTGTGATTGTGATCCCAACTGGGCCTGCCGGCTAACGCGATGGGTAGGCGAGGGCCATTCAGGGGACTAGCGTGGCGAGAGACAGGACCCCGACGAGGCGGTGCTGACGTTTCAGCTGTGGGCAGCCGATTCGGCTTGCGGTGGCGTAGTGCGACCAGCACGGTGAGCGTTGTCTCGTCCGAGTGTTGAGAGGGACCAGTATGCCCGACGACGCGAATTCTCACCGTTCCGTCGCGCTGCGCCACGAGGGCGGCGACCATGAGATGTCAGTCGTGCCCGCCACCGACGGGGCGTCTGGTATCGATCTCGGCAAGTTGCTCGCGAAGACGGGGTTGGTGACGCTCGACTCGGGCTTCGTCAACACCGCGGCCTGCTCCTCCTCCATCACCTACATCGATGGCGACGCAGGCATCCTCCGCTACCGCGGATATCCGATCGAGCAACTCGCGCAGCGGTCGAACTTCATCGAGGTCAGCTACCTGCTGATCTACGGTGAACTGCCCACCCAGGCCCAGCTCGACGAATTCTCCGACAAGATCCAGCGGCACACGCTGCTGCACGAGGACCTGAAACGGTTCTTCGACGGGTTCCCCCGGGATGCGCACCCCATGCCGGTGCTCTCCTCGGCGGTCTCGGCGCTGTCCACGTTCTACCAGGACAGTCTCAACCCGCTCGACCCTCATCAGGTCGAGATGTCGACCATCCGCCTGATGGCCAAGCTCCCCACCATCGCGGCCTACGCCTACAAGAAGTCCGTGGGCCAGCCGTTCCTGTACCCGGACAACTCACACGGGCTGGTGGAGAACTTCCTGCGGATGACCTTCGGGCTGCCCGCCGAGCCCTACGAGGTCGACCCGGCGCTCATCCGCGCCCTAGACCTGCTGTTCATCCTGCATGCCGACCACGAGCAGAACTGCTCGACGGCGACCGTGCGCATGGTCGGCTCCTCCGAGGCGAACCTGTTCGCCAGCGTCTCGGCGGGCATCAACGCCCTGTTCGGCCCGCTGCACGGCGGGGCCAACCAGGCCGTCCTGGAGATGCTCGACGGCATCCGGGCCGACGGCGGCAACGTCGAGAGCTTCGTGGACAAGGTCAAGAACAAGGCCGACGGCGTCAAGCTGATGGGCTTCGGCCACCGGGTCTACAAGAACTACGACCCGCGCGCCGCCATCGTCAAGAAGACGGCGGACGAGGTGCTCGGCAGGCTCGGCGTCGACGATCCACTGCTCGACATCGCGTTGAAGCTGGAGGAGCGGGCGCTGTCCGACGACTACTTCGTCGAGCGCAGGCTCTACCCGAACGTCGACTTCTACACCGGCCTCATCTACAAGGCGATGGGCTTCCCGACCCGGATGTTCACCGTCCTGTTCGCGCTGGGCAGGCTGCCCGGCTGGATCGCGCAGTGGCGCGAGATGATCGAGGACCCGACGCGCAAGATCGGCAGGCCTCGCCAGGTGTACACCGGCGCGACCAACCGGGACTTCATCCCGCTCGACGAGCGCTGATCCGCCGCACTGTCACGAGGGGCGCCCCGAACGGGGCGCCCCTCGCGCGTGTCCGGGTTCGCGCCGCACGCCGACCGACTACCCGGACGGTCGCGTCTCGTCCCGCCGGGCATGCGGCCCGCTGCGCACGGGCCTGCCTGCCGCTAGCGTCAGCGATCGTGGCCGGGAACGAGACGAGCGTGTTGTGGTTCCGGCGCGACCTGCGCTGCGGAGACCACCCCGCGATGGCGGCGGCGGGAGAGCGGGCGGACCGGGTCCTGGCCCTGTTCGTCCTCGACGACCGGCTGCTCGGCCCGGCGGGCGCCCCGCGACGCACCTTCCTCTTCCGCTGCCTGCGGGCGCTGTCCGAACAGCTCGACGGCCGCCTGTTGATCGTGCGCGGCGACCCCGTCGAGGCGGTTCCCTCGGTGGCGCGGGCGGTGTCGGCCTCCACCGTGCACGTCACCACCGACACCGGACCGTACGGACGGCGTCGGGACGATGCGGTGTGCCGACTACTCGCCGATCAGGGTGTGGAGCTGATCGGCACCGGAACCCCCTACGCCGTCTCGCCCGGCCGGGTGCGCAAGCCGGACGGCACTCCCTATCGGGTCTTCACCCCGTTCCGCCGCGTCTGGGGTGACCACGGATGGCGCCAGCCGTCGGCGAGCGATCCCGCCGAGATCGCCTGGGTCGACCCCGACGCGGTGCGCGGCGGACCCGCCTCGGTGCCCGTTCCCGCCGACGACGATCTCGGTGAGACCCGGCTGCCCGCGGCCGGGGAGCGGGCCGGGCTGGACCGCTGGGCGGACTTCCGCACCGACGGACTGGCCGAGTACGACCGGAAGCGGGATCGGCCCGCGCTGGACGGCACCAGCAGGCTGTCGGTCTACCTGCACTGGGGCTGCCTGCATCCCCGCACGCTGCTGGCCGATCTGGCGGGTGATCAGGGCGAGGGCGCGAATGCCTTCCGGCGGGAGCTGGCGTGGCGGGACTTCCTCGCCGACGTGCTGTGGCATCGGCCGGAGTCGGCGCGGCGCAACCTCGATCGGCGCTTCGACGGGATGACCCACGACACGGGAGCGGGCGCGTACGAGCGCTTGGCGCGATGGCAGGCCGGGCAGACCGGCTTCCCCTTCGTCGACGCCGGGATGCGGCAGCTGGCGCGCGAGGGCTGGATGCACAACCGCGTGCGGATGATCGTGGCCAGCTTCCTCGTCAAGGACCTGCACCTGCCCTGGTGGTGGGGTGCCCGGCATTTCATGTCGGCCCTGGTGGACGGTGATCTGGCGTCGAATCAGCACAACTGGCAGTGGGTCGCGGGCAGCGGCACCGACGCGGCGCCGTACTTCCGGGTGTTCAATCCCGTGACACAGGGCAGGCGCTTCGATCCGGACGGCGACTACGTGCGGCGGTACGTCCCCGAGTTGCGGACGATCGAGGGCAAGGCGGTGCACGAGCCCTGGAAGGCGAAGGACGGGGTGCCCGAGGACTATCCGGAGCCGATGGTCGACCATGCCGAGGAGCGGCAGGAGGCGCTACGGCGCTACGGCGAGATCAGCGGCCGCTGAGGACGCCGATTCGGGCGGCCGCGGTCGGGGTGTCGACGCGGTTCAGGCGACGATGCGGCTCGGGTGCCGACCTGGCCTCGGCGATGACCCGGTCTGGCGGACGACTCGGCCCGCCCCCGAGCGGGAGCGGGCCGAGCGTCCAGCGATCGGATCAGGCCTTGGTGAGCGCGTCCTTCAGCTTCACCCGGCTGCCGGTGCGCAGCACGGCGTTGGAGTAGACCCGCGAGGCCAGCGCCAGCAGCGCCGCCGCCGCCGCGAGGCTGACGACGACGGCCACCCCGATCTGCCAGATCGGCACCACCGAGGTCGCGATCCGCACCGGCATCATGAACGGCGAGAAGAACGGGAGCATCGACAGCAACTCGCCCGTCTCGTTCTCCGGGTCCCCGACCAGCAGGGTGAAGGTCAGGATGAACGGGATGAGGACGAGCATCATCATCGGCGTCATCACCGACTGCACATCCTCCTGCCGGGAGACCAGCGACCCGGAGGCCGCGGCGAGCGTGGCCAGCAGGAAGAAGCCGAGCAGATACCACAGCAGGCCGGAGAGCGTGGCGCTCAGCGCGGCTGTCGGCACCGTCAGCAGTCCGGCCGCCACGGCGCCGCCGACGCCGATCACCGCGATGGACAACAGCTGGACGAGTCCGACCGCCCCGATGCCGATGACCTTGCCGAGCATCAGCTGGTAGGGCCGGATCGTGGCGAGCAGCAGTTCGACCACCCGGCTCGACTTCTCCTCCACGACGCCCTGCGCCACGTAGGAGCCGTACATCATCATCGACATGTAGAGCAGGAAGCAGGTGGCGATGCCGATGAAGAGCTGTTCGGCCTGCTGCGGGTTCGCCTCTTCGAGGTTCGTGATCTGAACCTGCGCCGCCGCCGCGACGTCCTGCTGGACCTGTGCGGGATCGAGACCGCCCGCGGTCAGCTGGGCATTCAGCGCCGCCTGCTGAGCGATGCCGGACAACAGGACCTCGACGGTGTCGGAGAGGTCGGTCTTGACCGTCACCTGCGGTGCGGCGGGCGTGCCGCCGACCAGGACGTCCAGCTCCTCGTCGCGGACCTGCCGCTCGCCGGCGGCGACGTCGGACACCTCGCTGACGACCAGCTCCTCGCCGAGCGCCTCGCCCGACGCGGACAGCTCCGCCGAGATGGAGGTCATCTCGCCGGTGAGCCCGATGGACGTCGAGCTGTCGCGGCCGCCGATGAAGGTCATCATGGCGATGTAGAGCGCGATGGCCGCGACGAGGCCGAGCGTGCCGAAGACGAAGCTCTTCGACTTGAGCCGGGTGTCGATCTCCCGCTTGGCGACCAGCATGATCGCCTTGATGGGGCTGACCGCCCGGCTGCGGGAGGAAGTCGGGGCGCTCACTGCGCCACCTCCTGACTGACGACGTTGCGGAACAGTTCGGTGAGCGCGGGGCGGTGGGGGGAGAACTCCCGGACCGGGCCGGTCGCCAACGCCGCGGCGAGCAGCCGCTGGTCGTCGACGCCGGGCGACAGCTCTACCACGTGAACGGAACCGGTCTGCTCGATGAGACGCACGCCCGCGATCGCGTCGTTCCATCCCGGCTGGGCGGAGGGAACGTCGATCCGAATGCGCAGGGCCGCGTCACCGCGCAGCTCGTCGACCGTGCCGCAGGCCACCATCTCGCCCGATCGGATGATTCCGACGCGGTCGCAGAACCGTTCGACGAGTTCGAGCTGATGACTCGAGAAGATCACCGGCGCTCCTGCCGAGGCCTTCTCCCGCAGCACGCTGCTCATCACGTCGACGGCCATCGGGTCCAGCCCCGAGAACGGCTCGTCCAGGATGAGCACCTCGGGATCGTGGATCAGCGCGGCGGCGAGCTGCACGCGCTGCTGGTTGCCGAGGCTGAGCTTCTGCACCTCGTCCTTACGGCGCTCGGCCAGGCCGAGTCGTTCGGTCCACTCGTCGGCGGCCCGGCGGGCGTCGGCGGCGACCATGCCGTGCAGCTCACCCAGGTACACGAGCTGGTCGTGCACCTTCATCTTCGGGTAGAGCCCGCGCTCGGACGGCATGTAGCCGATCTTGCGTCGGGTGTCGAAGTCGACCGGGCGGCCCTGCCAGCGGACCTCGCCGGAGTCGGTGGCCAGCACGCCCATCGCGATGCGCATGGTGGTCGTCTTGCCCGCGCCGTTGCTGCCGACGAACCCGAAGAGCTCGCCGGAGCGGACGTCGAAGGTCATCTCGTTCAGCGCGACGAGTTCGCCATAGCGCTTGCTGAGCCGGTCGATCTCTAAGGTGGCTTCAGTCACCGTCGTCCTCCCCCATCTGGCGTCGTGCGGTTGTCTCTCTCAGGCGTCGCCGCAGGGGGCGACGCGGTGTTCCCGATGCGAGCGGCCCCGTCGTCGGCTCTCGGGGGATTCTCGCTGGTGGGGACAGTCTGTGTGGTCGGTGTGTCCCTCGAAGGGAGTATTGACGACGTGGTCGTCGGCTCAGGCGTGACATCCCTCGCAGTCGCCGCGACTCCGGGGGCCGTGTCGACCTCGTCGAGCAGGTCGGCCGGGTCGTCGTCGGGCAGGGTCCAGGCCAGCACGCCGACGGGGACGGTACTGCTGAGCAGGGTCACCGAGGCGATCACCGCTGCCAGGTGTGCCGCGGTGACCTCTCTGCCGTCCAGCGAGCCCAGCGCCCCGCAGATCGCCCCGTTGAGCGTCATCGCCGTGATGAAGCCGTACCGGGTGGTCCTGTCCCGCAGGGCCTTCTCCCGTTCGTCGAGCACCAGGCTGCTGGATTCCGAGATGCCGCTGGTGACGACGCGGAGCACGATCCACTGAACGACCCAGAGCAGGACGAGGGCAAGCCACAGCAGCTGATGCGAGCCGGGCTCGCCGCCCGAGGCCACGGCGACGACGGCACCTGCGAGCGCGGTCGCTCCGCAGGCGACCGCCAGCGGCCTGCGGTGAGCCCGGTCGCGCCAGCCTGGCAGGGTGCGGCCCAGCCGCTCCAGGCGGCGTCGATGCGCGGCGACACGGATCTCGTGGTAGCGCCGTCGCAGTTCCGCGGGTCTTCTCACGATCCGCCCCGTCTGCCGTAGAGCTCCTCGGACAACGGTGTGAACGGCGTCCGGCTGAAGACCGCCTCGACGGGCAGTCCGAAGACCTCGCAGATCCGCAGGGCGAGGTCGAGGCTCGGATAGTGATCGCCGCGCTCTAGCGCGCCGATCGTCTGGGGATTCACCTCGACCTCCTTCGCCAATGCCACTCTCGACAGCCCGCGTTCCGTCCGCAGCACCTGTATCCGATTGAAGATCGGCAGGTCTTTCCCCCGACGGACTGGGCTCACGCAACGTAATGTTGCAAAAACCCAACGAGAAGTCAAAAAGGCTTCATATTTGACGGCCGAACGACCGTGGCGAGTCGCGAACTCGTCTCAACAGGTGATCGACTGGCTACGATCGGCGCCCGTGGCGGCCGATGGGCGGACATGCCCGGACGGCACGGCAGGGAGGAGAGCGGGATGGCGTTGTACAGCGAGGCGGCTCGGTGCGAACCCTGCTCGCATCAGGCCCTGCTCGATGAGGACATCGCCCGGCGACTGGTGCGGGCCGCGGCCGGCTGCCTGTCGGCCCGCCGCTGCCCGCACTACGACGACGGCTGGCACGTCCGGGCGCCCGAACCCGCGACTGACTCGGACGACGAGTGAGCCCGTCCCGCCTGGCGGGACCCCTCGATCGCCTCGCTCGGAGCCGGAGCCACCCGTGAGCATGCTCCGGGCCCGGCCGCGAGACCGCACGGGCGCTCCCGCACGCGGTGGAGACGGCCGCCCGGTGTGCGGCCTACCCGGTGCGCTGCCCCGGCCGGCGCGGACCGCACGGCAGGCCCATGCCGGACCACACAGGCGGGAGGGCGGACGAGCCTTGGAGACACGGTGGGGCCGCCGAGTCTCCGGACCCCCGCGGCAGGCTCGACTCGGTTCGCAGGCAGGCGCCGGACACGCCGTCCGGGCCCGGCATTCCTCCAGGGCCCGCGTCCCCGCCCCCGCGCCTGCGCCCGAGCGGGCCGTCAGAGGGTGACGACCATCTTGCCCACGTTCTCCCCGCGCATCATGCCGATGAGCGCGTCAGGGGCGTTCTCCAGGCCCTCGACGACCGTCTCCCGGTAACGCAGGCTGCCGTCGCGCACCCAGCCGCCCACCTCGCGCAGGAACTCGGATCGCAGCGCGGCATGATCGCTGACCAGGAAACCGCGCATGGTCAGTCGATGCGTGACGAAGCGCATCAGATTGCGCGGCCCCGGCGCGGGCTCGGTCGCGTTGTACCCGGAGATCCCGCCGCACATCGCGATGCGTCCGTGCAGCCGCAGCGCGCCGACGGCAGCTTCCAGGTGCTCCCCGCCCACGTTGTCGAAGTACACGTCGATGCCGTCGGGCGCGGCGGCACGCAACTGCTCGGCCACCGGCCCGTCCTTGTAGTCGAAGGCGGCGTCGAAGCCGAGTTCCTCGGTCAGATACCGGACCTTCGCCGGCGAGCCCGCGCTGCCGACGACCCTGGCCGCGCCCTTGAGTCGAGCCACCTGACCCGCCACGGAGCCGACGGCCCCCGCCGCGCCGGACACGAAGACGACGTCGCCCTCCGCCAGCGCCGCCACCTCCAGCAGCCCCGCGTAGGCGGTCAGACCCGGCATGCCCAGCACGCCGAGGTAGGCGGTCGGCGGCGCGAGATCGGGATCGATCCGCATCGTGTGCCGGGCGTCGACGGCCGCGTACTCCCGCCAGCCGAGGCCGTGCACCACGAGGTCGCCGGTCCGCACCGACTCGATGTCCGACATCACCACCTCGCCGACGGCCAGTCCCTGCATCGGCGCCCCGATCTCGAACGGCGGCGCGTAGGACTCGGCGTCGCTCATCCGGCCGCGCATGGCCGGGTCCACGCTCATCGCCAGGTTACGGATCAACACCTGCCCCGGTCCGGGGGCGGGCATCGGCACCTCGACGAGCTCGAAATCGGTCGCCACCGGCCAGCCGACGGGCCGCGCCGCCAACCTGATCTCCCTGGAGTTCGACGGTGTCACCATGACCAGCTCCTTCACGTTCGACGGAATCGATGTGACGGGAACGGCGCGACGCAGGACGGCGGGGCGCCGACGCCGACCGGGCCGGGACGGCCGGTCGGATCACCCCTGCCGGGCGTGGTCGGCCGTCTTCTCCGGCGAGGGCCGCGCCCGCGTCGCGACCGCCCATAAGGCGGTGACCCGGCGATAGTCGAAGCCGAGCCGTCGATAGACGCGGATGGCCGCCATGTTCTGCTGGTCGACCATCAGCGTGGCGTGGCCGTACTCACTGATCAGCGAGTCGCGGATGAACCCGCACACCGCCGTGGACGCGCCCCGGCCCCGATAATGCGGCGCGGTCGCGACGCCGCCGAGGAATCCGACCGCCGGACCGCTCCACGCCGTGCCGCCGACCGACACCAGCTGGCCCTTCGTGTTGTGCCAGCCCGCCCAGCGGCTCCGCTCCGGCCCCGAGGGCAGCACGAAGGCATCGGGATTGCTCAGTCGGATCAGCGCGTCCGCCTCATCGATCTCGTCGTCCCGCAGCCACCGCGCCCGATGCGTCTCCACCGGTGTCCCCGGCCTGCTCAGCTCCATCCAGCCGAAGTCGGCACGCCCGGCTCCCCGGAAGCCCGCGAGCAGCGGCGCGTCGGCGAGGTCGGTCCACAGCAGGGGCCGGTAGTCGGGTCCGTGCCGCTCCCAGGCGGCGATGAGCAGCTCCGCGACGTCGCGTTCCGGCCCGTCCACCACGATGCGGTCGTCCCGATTCAGCCGCGGCGCCACGACGGCCACCGCGTCGCCGAGTCGGTAGGCCCGGCCTCTGCCGTACGGATGGGTCGGCAGCAACACCTGCGAGGCCCACTGGACCAGCAGGCTGTCGATCGAGGCGGCCACCTCGTCGGGGCCGAACAGTTCGTGCACGCGCCGGATCATCCGCTGTGGGGGCTTTCCGCTCTAGAGGTTGGGTGCAAGGCCACACGCCCTGGAAGGTCAGGACCGACGACGGGACAGCATCGGCAGGTCGAGCAGACCTCTGCGGCGCAGCGCCTCGTCCAGTCGATCGAATGCGCGGTCGATGTCGAGTTCGCACTCGTCGAGGTCGTAGGCCAGCGCCACCGCCGCCGGCCTGGGCAGCGGCGTCATGGTCAGCCAGCGCTGATCCCACAGGGCCTCCACCGCCGCCTCCCACCGCAGCCGCACGACGAGCCGGGTGACCCTCTCACGTTCGGCGGCGCGAAGCACGTCGTCTCTGGCCTCGGCCACGGCCTCGTGAAGCTCCGCGGCGAGTCGCTGATCGTGGGCCCGCATCGCCGCGAGGGCCCCGGTGGCCGTGCCGCACAGCTCCTTGTACCGCTCGCCTGCCGAGCCGAACTCAGTCATCGTCACTCCGTGGGTCGCCGCGAGAAGTCCGCCTGTCCTGGGTCACCCGCGTCGCAGGGAATGACGACCTGCGGCCGGGCATGATGAAAGCGGTCGAAGAACAGTCCGCGTCGCGGGCGGGGCGACCAGGTGATGACCTGATTGGCGGCCAGACTGCCGAGCTCCTGCCCGTGCACGTCGAACGCCACCCACGCCCCGATGTCCTCCAGCCCGCCCATCGCCAGTGCGCTCTTGAGTCTGCCGGTACTGCGCCACCAGCCGATCACATGGGTCTGGAGTTCCGGCCCGTGCTTGAGCACCAGCCGGAGCGTGTCCAGGCCCGTGCGGGCGCCCACCCGCTCCTCCAGCCTCGGATGCGCCGAGTCGACGCCGAACAGCAGGAGATAGTGGGGCTCGGTCCGGGTCCCGTCGGGCGGGGCGTCGGACAGCCTGGCCTTCAGCTCGTCGGCGGTGGCGTCCACCAGTTCACGAATCCGCGACAGCTCCCTGATCTCGGCCTCGTGGTGCTGCCCGCGCAGCTCCGTGACCAAGCCTTGAGCCGCCTCCGCCGAGCCCTCCACCAGCGGCGCCACCGTGAATCGCACTGAGCCGGGGGTGTGCTGCCTGGCCAGGGACAACGCCGCCGAGACGAGCACCGCGCTCGCGTCGCGCCGCACGGAGCCCAGCACCGCGATGTTGCGGCCGGGACTGGCCGCCAGCGGGACCGTCGCGCCGCTGCCCGCCATGTCGATGATCTGGCCCAGCAGCGCCGCCGGATCCTGTCGCGCCCCCGTCGCGGACACCGTCAGACGGACGAAGTCGGGCAGGGTTCGCAACGACGGGGTGTTGCTGCCGTCGAAGAGCCGCGGCTCGGCCAGCTCGGGGGGCCTGCGCTGCCACAGGTCGGCCTGTAGGCGATCGGCGGTGCCGCGCGCCGTGGAGTCCGGGATGCGGGCCACCTCGTTGCCGTGCGGCACTCCCGAGTCGTGATTGATCACGGCGTGCCTGCGCGGGATCTCCATGGCGGCCTGGTTGACCTCGGTGAGCACCCGACGTGCCTTGGGCAGCGCGATGCGCACCGTGAACTGCTCGAAGATCGCGGGCTTGCCCCAGAACACCTCGATGCCGGAGACGTCCTGGCTCGACAGCACCAGGTGGATGCCCTGCGACCGGCCCCGCCGGGCGACGTCCTCCAGCAGGGCGGCGGCCATGCTGGTCACCTCGTCCCTGGCGGCGAACAGATACTGGAACTCGTCGATCACCGCGACGATCCGGGGCAGCCGGGCCGCGGGGTCCTCGGCGCGCAGCTCCTCCAGCTTGGTCACCTCGTGTTGCTTGGCCCGCTCGGCTCTGCGCCGCATCTCCTCGGAGAGATAGCGCAGCAGCGCGACGCCGAACTCACGGTCCTCGTTGACGTTGACGCCCACCAGCCGGGCGTGCGGCAGCCAGCTCGGATCGCGGCGTCCCGGGGCGAACTGCGCGAAGGACACGCCCTCCTTGAAGTCCAGGAGGTAGAACTCCAGCTCATGGGGTGAGTAGCGCGCGGCGAAGCCGCCCAGCATCGCGTAGAGGAAGTTCGTCTTGCCGGAGCCGCTCGGCCCGCCGATGAGGGCGTGCGGGGAGGCGTCGCCGAGCGACACGTACACCGGGTCGCCGTCGGCGTAGCCGATCGGCGTCTGCAGTCCGGTGGCGGAGTGATACGTCCACGGCTCGTGGGGCAGCAGGTCGTCGAAGGTGCAGACCCGGCTCCGTCGCGTCAGCAGCTCGTCGGCGATCGCGTTGCACGCTCGAGGCACCAGCTCCCGGGGCAGGGGCGGGTCGAGATAGACCGTGGCGTGCGGCCCCGTCATGCTGCATCGTGCCGTCTGATCGTCGTGCAGTCGGAGCGTCTCCACGGCGCTGTTCACGGTGATCGGCAGGTCGACGATGATGAGCTGCACACCGCAGGACAGCCCGTTGCGGGCGATGCGCTGCAACTTCTGCTGGTGTTCCTCGCGCAGCGCGCTCCGATTGCCGAAGAGCACCGCCACCCGCCACGGCTCCGGACGTCTGCCGGTCTCCGAGTGCAGCGCCCCGATCGAGCGTCTGCCGTCGACGAGCACGCTGGTATGGATTCGGCGGATGTGCTCGGCGAACTCGTCGAGCAGATCGTGCAGCCGCGCCGGATCGTGCACGGTGAGCAGGCCGGCCCTGGTCAGGGGATACAGGCCCGGCAGCGAGCCGGTGAGCGCGCCGACGTCCCACACGTGCACCTGCACCAGGCCGGGCTGGAAGTGACTGAGTACCCGCAGCAGGAGCGTCTCGACGAGATTCTCGGCATCGGCTCGAGACGCGGGCGACGACGTGATGTGCAGGTGCGCCCCGTCCAGCAGCGGCACCGCCACCGGGAACGGCTCTGGAGACGGCGCACTGTCCATCACCGCCGTGCCGACCCGCCAGAGTTCGGGGACGCCGCCGTCGCCCGCGCTGCCGTCCCGCCTGCCGGGCGAGCCCAGCCACTCCGGATACGGCGCGGAGGCGGACCCCGGCGCGGAGGCGGCCACCAGGTCCGCCAGCTCGGCGGGCACGGTGCCGGTCCAGTCGGCGAAGTGCCGGTCTCGGTCCTCCGAGGCTCGGCGTACCACGTTCTGGAGGGCGGGGTTGCGCAGTCCGACGGCCAGCTCCGGGTCGACCAGCGCACGGTCGATCCCCGCGTCCCGCAGCCACAACTCGAAGACACGTTCGGCGTGGACCTGCTGGGCGGTGGTGTGCTGTCGGACCGCGACTCCCAGGGCGCGGGCCACGGCCAGCCGAAACTCCTCGAAGGACTCCGTGATGCGACGTCGTCGCTCGTCTCGCCTGTTCACCAGCACACCCCGTGACGCCTCTCCCTGATCGGCTCGGTGACCACCGGCCTGTCGAGATCAACGTTACTTGCGATCATCACAGCCGGCTGAGCACCGCATCCACCGCCTGCTCCGAACCCGTCAGCGACTCCAGGGTCCGGTCGAGATCTCCCCTGGCGCGGCCCGCCTCCGGCGGGGTGATGGTCTCGTGGTGGTCCGACTCCACCTCGGCCACGATGGCCAGGGCCTCCTCGACCAGGCGGAGGGCCGTGGCCGTGCTGGTGCGTGCCAGGTTGATCTGCTCTCTGACCTGTTCCAGCGCGGCACGCACGTCTTCGACACCCGACATCTCCGCGTCACCTTTCGACCACTGCTCGATCACTGCCGTGTCCGCCGTGTCTGTCCCGACGGCGTCGCGTCGCCGATGCGTCGCCGCGGTCCGTTCGGAGGAACCTGATGGAATGAGTCCGAGCGAGATCGGCCTGAACCGATCAGTCTCCGCCGACGGGTTCGCGCCGTGCCGCCGTGTCGAGGCCGGTGGACGCCGCGCGTCGGGTGTCGTCGCCCGGACGGGTGCTCACAGTCGCGAGACGTACTCGTCGGCGAACCCCACCCAACCGTTGAGATTCCCGTTGGCGGCGGTGAGGTTCTCGCCTGCCTGCGTCAACATCCCGAGGCCCTGTGGCACCGCGACCTGGGCGCTGCCCTGGGTCGCCGAGGAGAAGATGGAGTGCGCGTCCTGCGTCGCCTCGACGGCCGACGCCACTGCGGCGAGCGCCTGACTGACCCTCTCGTTGGCCAGCGCGACGCTTGCCCGAACCTCTTCGATGCCTGCCATGCCCCCTGCCTCCACATCCTGCCGAAGTCGCGCCCGACGATCGTCGCCGCGTGTGTGTGTTCGAGGTTAGTGGGTGATCAGCTCGGCCATGCAAGGAACATCGTCGTCCTCCGACACGCTCGGCGGTCGTGCCTCACCCGCCTGGCCCGGACGTCCCTAGTCAGGTGCGGCGGAACGGCGTCTTGCCGGTGTCGGAGAACCGTGCGGAGAATTCGAGGTCCGTCTCCTTCGTACTCGTCTCAGGCGGTGTCGATGCTCACGGCCAGACAGCGACAACGGATCGGGCCGCTGCTCCTCGCGGCGGCCGTCGCACTCACCAGCACTCCCGCGGCCGTCGCCGCGGCGGACCTCGCCGTCCCGGCGGGGGTCGAGGACCAGATGCTGCTCCACCGGATTCCGGTCGGCGACCAGCCGCACGCCGTGCTCGCCGAGCGGCTCACGCGCGAGGGCTTCGAGGTGGTCGGTCGGGAGGGTGACCACCTCGTCGTCCTCGGCGACGCGGACACTCGGGACGAACTGGCCGAGGCGGGCGAGGAACCCGTCCGGTCCGACCCCGCCGCGCCGACCGTGCTGCCCGCGGAAGCAGGAGGCCACCCGCTGCCCGACCGGCTCGCGGGCCGGGAGTACCCGACCTTCTACGGCGGCTACCGCACCGTGGCGGGCCATCAGCGGTTCGCGGCCGACGTCGCCGCCGCCTACCCCGATCTGGTGCGCAAGGTCGAGTACGGCGACTCGTGGCGGCGACAGCAGGACTGGCGGACGGGTCACCGACTCACCGCGCTGTGCATCACCGCCGACGCGGGCGAGAACTGCGCCCTGAACCCCGACACCCCGAGGCCGAGACTCCTGCTGCTGGCCCAGGTCCACGCCCGCGAGCTCACCACCAGCGAACTGGCCTGGCGGTTCGTCACCGAACTCCTCGACGGCCACACCCGAGACGCCGAGATCACCACGCTGCTCGCCGACACCGAGATCTGGGTGGTCCCACAGGTCAACCCCGACGGCGTCACCGTCGTGGAGGAGGGCATCGCGGAGGTCGGCCTCGGCGCGAGCAGTCCGGCCTGGCAGCGCAAGAACGTCGACGACGCGAACAACGTCGTCGAATGCGGGACCGGCGGCTCCTGGTCGTCCGATCACGACGGCATCGACCTGAACCGCAACTGGGACACCCGCTGGGGCGGCGTCGGCACCAACCCGAACCCGTGCGCGCAGACCTACCCGGGGCCGAGAGGGAACTCCGAACCGGAGACGGCACGGCTCGCCACGTTGATCGAGGCGCTCTTCCACGATCAGCGGGGACCCGGCGAGGACGACGCCGCGCCGCCGACCACCACCGGCACCATGATCACCCTGCACTCCACCGGCGACCTCGTGCTGTTCCCGTGGGGTCACGACGCGACACAGCAGGCGCCCAACGACGCGGGACTGCGCTCGCTGGGCTTCCGGCTCAGCCACTTCAACGGTTACACCACCGGTCAGCCGCCGGAGGTGCTCTACGGGGTCACCGGGGCCACCGACGACTGGACCTACGACACGCTCGGCATCGCCTCCTACACCTTCGAGATCGGCTCCTCGGCGTCGGGCTGTCCGGGATTCCACGCGGCCTACTCATGTCAGGACATGTTCTGGGAGCTCAATCGCGACGCACTGCTGTACGCGGCCAAGACGGCACGACAGCCCTACGCGCTCTCGCTCGGGCCGACGGTCTCGGAGGTGACCAGCATCCGTGCCCTGGGCCGATGGGCGTCGGTCCACGCCACCGCCGCCGACGACGCCTACGGGGAGGCGGGCGTCGGCAGACCCGCCGCGCAGGACGTGGTGGCCGCCGAGGTCTACCTGGGCGCACCGCCGTGGGCGGGCGGCACCCCGCAGCCCATCAGAGTGCAGGGCGCCGGTACCGAGGTGAGCGTGGGCGGAGTGATCAGCACCGCCGGGCTGCCCGCGGGCAGGCATCCCGTCCATGTGCGAGCCCAGGACGCGGACGGCGACTGGGGGCCGATCACCTCGGCGTGGCTGGCAGGCCCGTGACCGAGCGCCGCGGGGTGGCCCGGTTCGATCAGAGCCGGACCACCCGGTCGAGCCGATCGGCGCGCAGCGCCGTGACCAGGGCGTCGAAGGCGCGCCGGCCCACGAGCAGCGTCGCGCCCGCCCGATCCTTGGTGTCGCGGATGCGCACGCATCCCGGTGTCCGACGAATCTCGACGCACTGGCCCTGGCCGTTGCTGCGGCTGCTCGTGCGCCAGTCGTTCACGTCGTCTTCTCCTGTTCACGCAGGGCGGTCGCGAGGAAGGTCCGAGTCTCGGCCGGAGCCAGTGCCATCGCCCGCAGGTGATCGAAGGCATCGCGGAACCGCCGCACCTCCGCGGCGTCCTCCACGGCGACGCTGCCCGCGACGTTGTCCAGCAGGACCACGCCGGGATCGGTCTCCGGCAGCCCCAGCCAGGCGAACGGGCTGCCGATCGCGGGATGCGGGCCCGCCGAGAACGGAAGCACCTGCAGAGTGATGTTCGGGTGATCGGCGAACTCCAGCAGGGCCGCCGTCTGCTCCCGCCAGGCCCGGCCCGTCACGATGCGCGGACGCAGCGCCGCCTCGTCCATGACGGCCCACAACGTCGACGGCCCGGTCAGCAGTCGTTGCCTGCGCGCCAGCCGCAGGGAGATCCGCGCGTGCGCCGTCGCCTCGGAGACCCGAGGAATCCACGACTCGACCAGCGCCCGGACGTAGCCTTCGGTCTGCAGCAGGCCGGGGACGACGTCGATCTCGAAGTTCCGGACCTCGTCGGCCTCCGACTCCAGTTCCAGGAAGTCACGGAAGGCGCCCGTGGCCCCCGCCGCATAGGGCTGCCACCAGCCGGGCTCTCGGAGCCGCGCGGCGATGTCCACCAGCGCGGCCTCCTGCTCCGCGGTGGCTCGGTAGAGCGCGCAGAGCGCACGGACCTCGGTGACGCTCAACGACGTCGTGGCGTTCTCCTTCCGTCGTGCGGTGCTGCGTGACCAGCCCATCTCGGCCATGACCTGCTCGATCTCGATGCCGGTGTCGTTCCGCATCCGGTGAAGCCGTGCACACAGTCGCCGGTGTCGGATCGTCGGTCGCCCTTTCATGGCGCGCACGATAGCCCGCTGTCGATCACGCCCGACGACCATGATCAATCAAGCGCGACGGGTAGTCCCCGGTCGAGTGGACCCGGACGCGCGTCGCTCACCGCGACCACCACGACCAGCGCTGTTCGTCATGAGGCAGCGAGCGCCGATGCTCGGCCGACAGCAGCTCCGCCCGAGACGGCGGTGCCGAGCCCGCACGGTCGGACCGCGTCGGGTCGCCCGCGTTCGTCCGAGGCGGTTCGCCGTCGTAGGCCGGGAAGTCGGCTGTCCGATCGTCGGCGTCGTCCGGTTCGGACGGATCGTGGGCGGGCCCGTCGGCCTCGGCGTCGATGCGGCCGCGGACGACGAGTCGCAGTCCGACCAGGCCGTTGCGCCCGGGTGAGCCGGCCGACCATTCGGTGACGGCCGAGTCGTCCGCCTCGTGGAGCGTGGACCAGCCTGCCTTGCCGAGCGCGGCGGCGGCCTGACGCGCGACGTCCGCAGGCGTGCCGAGTCTGCTGCCGACGTCCATCGTCACCGCGAACGTCCGGCCGTCGGTCGACTCGGTGCGGAGGATCGTCGCTCTGCTCCCCAGCCTGCCCGCCACCGCACGGGCCTGCCAGTGCGCGCCCGCCTGCCGGTCCGCCTGGACCGACACACGCAGCCGGATGGTCGACTCGACGGCCGGCTCGGCGTCCTGGTCGCCGCCGAAGAAGCTGAAACCGCCGGTCGCGTCGCCGGCGGGATCGGCCCCTGCGGGTTCGACGTCGGGCAGCGCGCTGTCGTCGGACCAGGCCTCGATCAGCAGTCGTTCACCCGACGGCACGACGGCGCCGAGCAGCTCGGGGTCGTCGAGCACGGCCCAGGCCGTCGGCGGCTCGCACGAGACCCGATGGGTGGTGTACTCGGAGCCCAGCCGCCGCAGGAACCGGCGGACCGCCCGGCTCAGGGTGCCGGATTCGTCTTCGCCCGTCGTGACCTCGGCCGGTCCGCGGATCGTGACCGACCAGCAGCCCGGCTCCTCGGCGGAGCAGTCGACCGACTCGACGATCCGGCCGCCCGCCAGGGACAGCAGACTCTGGCAGGCCGCCCGAGCCCGCCGATCGTCCTCGACGCCGACCACCACGGTGATCAGCAGTTCGACTCGGTCCTCGCCCATTGGACCAGGATTCTCCCTCACCACTACCGGCCACCGGAACCGCACCTGCTCGGGGTCGCCCGCCGCGTCACCACACTCGTTCGGGCGTAGGAAGATCATGGACAGTAGTCGTTCGGCGGATGATCGCCCGTGGCTTTAGGCTGTTCGGGCGAGCCTTTCGATGGCCTGCGGAGTTCTCGTCGGCGGGCCGCCTCAGCCGCGAAGCACGCTCACCGAGAGTCCGTCACCCAGCGGCAGCACCGTGGACTGGAGCCGGGGATCGCTCGCGATCCGATCGGCGAAGACCCGCACGGCCGCCGACCGTTCGTCGACGGCCGAGTCGGGCGCCTCCGGCTCACCGGCGACGGCGCCCCGACGGAACAGGTTGTCGGCGATGAGCAGCCCGCCGGGCCGCAGCAGCGGAAGACACCGGTCGAGGTAGTCCGGGTACTCGGTCTTGTCCGCGTCGAGGAAGACGGCGTCGTACGGACCGGTGAGGGTCCGCAGCGTGTCGAGGGCCGCGCCGACGTGCACGGTGACCTTCGCGCCGAGCCCCGCCCGGTCGAACCATTCGCGCGCCGCCTCGGCATGCGTCGGCGAGAGCTCCAGGGTGTCCAGGGTGCCGTCCTCGGGCAGCGCCCGGCCGATCCACACGCCGCTGTAGCCGAACAGCGTGCCGATCTCCAGCACTCGACGGGCTCCGGCGGCCATCAGCAACGTGGTCAGCGCGGCGCCCGCCTCCGCCTGGATCTGAATTCGCGGGGCGCGAGCGGCGATGTCGGCTCGCAGCGCGGCCAGCAGATCGTCCTCGGCCCAGAATCGGTCCGCCCAGAAATCGGTGCCGTCGTGGGACTGTGTCATCAGCGCGTCCTCGCCTCCTGCCGTGGTGTCCGGCCGTCGGGGCTGCGGCGGCCGGATCACGCCGTGTCGACGATACGGCCGACGGCGGGCACGGCGCCCGCATCGGCCCGCGGTGTGACGGTGCGCTCGAGCCCCCGCCCGCTACCGGCGTGGGCCGGGCGACCAGGTCGGCGCGGCCGACGGCGCCGAGTCATCCCGGACCGCCGAGCCGCACCGCGCCGCCGAGTGAGCGTCCCGTCTCATGACCGCCGGTCCGCCCGCGTCGTCGATCACGCCGCGCCCGCACCCGGCGGCGGCCGCGCGCCTCAGCCCGCCACGTAGGCGCTGCCGTCGACCTTGCCCTGCTGACACACGGGGCCGAGATCCCAGTCGACGTTCAGCGAATCCGTCTCGTCCGGCGGGATCACTCTGATCCGCGTCGGGTCGGGTCCGCAGTCGCCCTCCGGATCGTCGCCCTCGCCGGGGACCACGCCCCAGTGCAGCAGCTTCGTCGCGCTCTCGCCCGGGGCCAGCTCGACGAGTGTCGGCGCCGGGTCGGCGACGCGCTCCAGCCGGGTCGGCAGCGCCGTCCCGTCCTCGTCGACCAGTTCGAGCCCGCCGTACCCGTAGATGCCGCAGGCCTCGTCACCGTCGTTGGTGAGCACCAGGTCCGCGTAACGATTGCCCGCCGCCGAGTCCAGCGGTTCCAAGGATCCGGTGAGGTCGTCCGCGTGACAGCGATCCGGCTCGTCGGCGCCGCGGGAGGACTCCGGCCTCTCGACGTCGCCGCCGGTCCCCGGGGCGGACTCCGAAGGAGAGCTCGGCTGCGTCGTGCTCGTCTCGGACGGCGTTTCGGTGGTCGTCGGCGCGGTCTCCTCGGTCTCCGTCACGGCCGTCGAGTCGTCATCGCCCATGTTCCGCGTCGACTCCTGGCCGCAGCCCGCGACGCCGAGCAACGCCGCACACGCCAGCGCGGGCAGCCACAGGATTCTGCTGGTGAAAGCCATCGGGATCACCTCCTGGCCGCCGCGTCACCGCGGCGGCGAATCGTCGGAGTGCATTGATCGGCGCCTGTCGTGGAGACGGGACAGGCCCGGCCGAGGTTGTCTCGGCCGTCGACCGATCATCCGGAACGGGGAGGGATCGCGCAGCGCGAGCGAGGTGCGGGAACGGCACCGGCGGGGGCTCACCGCGACGGTCGTCGCAGTTCGCGACGGTGGGAAGGCGTGGACACCGGGTCGCCCTGCCGGGTGCACGACGGGCGACAGGAGTGCCGCGCGGCATGTCCGGACGCGATGCCCGGCGACGAGCCGCGGCGCGATGCCCGCGCCGCCGCTTCGTGATCTCGGTCAGTCCGCCAGCTCCGGCGGGAACCCGCCGGTGGCGATCGGGCCCCAGCGTCGCGGCGTGAGGCGTACCAGGGACTTGTTCTGCTCGACCATGGCCTGTCGGTACTCCGCCCAGTCCGGGTGCTCGCCCGCCACGGCGCGGAAGTAGTCGACGAGCGGCTCCACCGAGTCCGGGACGTCGATCACCTCGGCCGTGCCGTCCACCTGAACCCACGGCCCGTCGAAGTCCGAGGACAGTGCCACCAGGCTCGCATCGTTCGCCCGACGGAGATTACGGACCTTGGCCCGCTGCGGGTAGGTGGAGACGACGATCCGGCCTGCCTCGTCGACGCCGTAGGTCACCGGCGACGCCTGCGGACGACCGTCCGCCCGGCTGGTGATCAGCAGGCCCTGACTGCGGGCACGCAGGAACTCCAGCAGCCGCGGCAGCTCGACGACGTCAGCGGTGGCGATCTTGCGAGGCATGCGGCGAGTCTAGTGGCCGCCAGGCCGATCCGTGCCGAACGGCGTCGCGCCGACCGGCCCGGGCTGCCGTCCGTGCCGTCGGAACCCGGCGCGGCGGACGCCGACGTCCGGCCGGGCCGCGCGCCGTCGCATCGGACAGCCACGAGGCGTGCCTCCACGCCTGCTCGCCGTCGTGATCACCGCTCGGTGCCCCGCACCAGAGACCCGGCGGCCACCAGCTCCTCGATGCCCATCGGGTCGGACGGCGGACCGAAGAACTCGCCGTAGGCGAGCTCACAGCCCATCGTCCGGAGCCTGCGTGCCTGCGCGGCGTCGTCGACGTCGCTCGCGATGACGGCGGGCCCGAGCCTGCGGAACATCGCGACCATGCTGCGCAACGCGAACTGGTCGACCGCGTCGGAGCCCTCGTTGGGATCGCGGGCGGGCACGCCGGACACCAGGACCGCCTCCACCGGTAGCAGCCGCAGCCGGGAGAGCAGCCGTCCCATCGAGCCCAGCTCGCCGACGACGAGGCGAACGCCCAGCTCGGCGAGGATCGACCAGGTGTCCAGCGGTTCGCCGGTGTCGGTGAAGGCGGCCACGGCGGGCACCTCCAGTCGAAGACTCGCCGGAGGCAGCCCGGTCTCGTCCAGGATGGTCCGCACATCGCGCACCAGGTCCTGATCGCGGACCTGTCTGTCCACCAGGGCGACGCTGACCGTCGGGGTGGAGCCGAGGCCGCGACGCCATCGCTGTGCCTGCTCACAGGCCTGTCGGAGCAGCCAGCGGCCGTAGTCCACCACCTGGCCCGCCTCGGCCGCCAGGCCGACGAAGTCGTCCTGAGACAACAGCCCGAACTCCGAGTGATCCCAGCGGGCCACGGCGCGCACACTCGTCAGCCGCCCGTCCGCAAGCCGCATCACCGGCTGAAAGTCGAGGTAGAACTCGTGAGCGCGCAGGGCGGCGGGCATCGTCGCCGCGAGTCGGGATCGACGGTGGCCGATCTGATCGCGGTCCGGATCGTAGAGGGCCCACTGTGCCCGGCCGTCGTCCTTGGCGGCGCGCAGCGTCAGATCACCCGCCCGGATCAGCTCCAGCGGGCCGACCTCCGCGGCCGATCGTTCCACCACGCCGACGCTCACCGACACCGACACGTCCCGGTCGCACACGCGCATCGGCTCGGTCAGCGCGGCCAGCAGCACTTCGACTCGTTCGACGACCGGCGCCGTGCCGCGGGTGTCCGGGATCAGCACCACGAACTCGTCGGCACTGATCCTGGCCACCAGCTCACCGGTCGAGGCGACCTCGGCGGCGAGTCGACCCGCGACCTTGCGCAGCACCTCGTCGCCCACGTCGTAGCCGAGGCCGTCGTTGATCAGTCGGAAGCCGTCGAGTCCGAAGTAGCACAGCGCCAGCCGCCCGTCGGGTCGCAGCGAGCCGAGGACGGCCTCCATCTGCGAGACGAGGACCGAGCGATTGGCGAGCCCGGTCAGGGGGTCCACCATGAGCTGCCTGCGGACCATCTCCTGATTCAAGAACGACTGGGTGCAGTCCTCGACGAACATCACGATCTGGTCGGGCATCCCCTGCTTGTCCCTGATCAGCGAGCCGGTGACCCTGGTCCAGACGGGCTGTTCGCCGTCGATCAGGAATCGCATCGCCGAGCGGAAGCGGTCGCACTCGCCCGCGCTCAGCGCCGTCAGATGCTCGGCCGCGCTGGGCAGGTCCTCGGGATGGACCATGGTGAGGATGTCTCGCCCGACCAGCTCCGAACCGCCCGTGGCGAACAGCTCCGCCAGCGCCGAGTTCGCCGTCTGGACCCTGGCGCGGACATCGAGGGTCGCCACACCGGTCGCGCATCCCTCGACGGCGGTACGGAAGCGGGCGTCGCTCTCCTTCAGCATGGCATCGCTGCGCTGGCGCTCCAGCATCATCGACACCTTCAGATCCTCCTGCTGCCGCAGGACGTGGTCCTGCAGGGCCGCGGCGTAACCGGCGGCCAGAGCACTGCTCAGCGCGATCAGCCGGGTGGCCACCTCCCGTTCGCTCAGGTGCGGGGGCGGGGAGAGACAGGGCCGCAGCCGGGTGCCCAGCACACGAAGGGTGTTCTCCAGCGTCGTCGAGTCGGTGAAATGCGCACCGATCATCGCGGCGCCGATCCGCCTGCCCTCCTCCGGGCTGAAGGGCTCCCGCCGCAGGGCGGCCTCCAGCCGATGGGCGAAGCGTGACAGCAGGTCCTCGGTGTCCTGCCGGGTCATCGCGACGTAGCTGGTCAGGAACACCGAGGCGGCCCAGTCGTGGGCGAACTCCGCCAGCGCCGGATCGCGTCGGGCGACGGACCTGGTCTCCTGAACGAGGGAGGCGCTCAGCTCGTCGCTCACGCGGACGGCTCCGTTCGCCATACCGAGGGTGAGTGGTGGACCTCCCGCCCCCGGTGCGTCGTCGTCCGCTCCGCCGTCGCCCTCGCCGCCGACGACATCGCGCCCCTCGTCGTCATCGGGCGTTCGCCTGAGTCCATGAGGTAACCAATTCAGCTGCTGGGTCACGGTAAGCCTCGCAGTGCGCTTCCTCGGTCTGCCAGTTGATTCTTACAGCAAATAGACCGGGTTGTGCGACCGGGGCGTCACAGTCGGTGCGCTTCAAGGAGACTGTACCGATTTATCGGGTCATGTTTCAGTCCTTGAGGCCGACTACCAGATAACCCAACGCGGCGACATGCTCCAGACCGGTGATCTCGCTCTGTTCGTGTACCCAGGCCATGCCGTCGTTCGCGCCGCCCAATGGAGTGAATCCGCTCAACAACGCCTCGATCTCCGCCCGCGTCCTGATGACGACCGGAGTCGGCGTGTCGTGATAGAGCCTGGCGAATCGTCCCATCTGGTCGGGTCGGTGATCGGCGGTCAGGTGGGTGTAGGCGAAGACGCTGCCGGGGGCCAGCGCGTCGTGGTAGCGGGACAGGAAGCCGGTCGGTCTGTCGGCTTCCGGGATGAAGTGCAGCAGGGCCGTCATGAGCAGCGCCACCGGACGGCTCAGGTCCAGTAAACCGGAATCGGCCGCCGCGGCGAGGATGAGCTCCGGATCGCGGACGTCCGCCTCCACGATCATCGCGCGTTCGTCGCCCGCGAGGAGAAGTCTGCTTTGTCCGACCGTGAGCGGTTCATTGTCGACGTAGACGACGCGACTGTCGTCGATCAGCCGCTGGGCCACCTCGTGGGTGTTGCCGACCGTCGGAATGCCGGAGCCGATGTCGAGGAACTGTCGGATTCCCCTGGCGATGAACCGGTGCACCAGACTCCGACCGAGCAGCCGGTTGTAGATGCACAGATCCCGAATCTCGGGCATCACCTGCATCGCATGGCGGGCGAACTCGCGGTCGGCGGCGAAGTTGCGACTGCCACCAAGGTAGAAGTCGTACACCCGTGCGGCGTTGGGCATCTCCAGCGTCACCGGAAACGGCGTTCTGGTCCACCGGGTCATGAATCACCTCGTGCCGTGCCGTCGTCGAGTGGAGATTACCGAGCCTCCACTCGACGACGTTCAGCGCCCTGTGTGATCCATCACTTCTGATACAGATCGTCGATCTCCGCCGCGTAGTCCTTCGCGATCGCGGCCCGCCGGAGCTTCAGCGAGGGGGTGATGTGACCGTCGTCGATGGTGAAGTCCGAGTGCAGGATGCGGAACTTGCGCACCGACTCCGCGCGGGAGACCCGTTCGTTGCCCGCGTCGACCGCCTCCTGCACGGCGGCGATCAGGTCCACGTCGTCGGCCAGATCGGCGACCGTGGCGTCGGCGGGCTTGTCGTTCTCCGACTTCCACTGCGGGAACGACTCGGCGTCGATCGTGATCAGCGCGGCGATGAACGGCTTGGCGTCCCCGACGACCAGCGCCTGCGAGATCAGCGGGTGGGCCCGGATGACGTCCTCGATGCCTGCCGGAGCGACGTTCTTCCCGCCCGCGGTCACCAGGATCTCCTTCTTCCGCCCGGTGATGCGCAGGTAGCCGTCGGAGTCCAGTTCGCCGAGGTCGCCGGTGGTGAACCAGCCGTCGTCGAAGGACTCGGCGGAGGCCTCGGGGTTGTTCCAGTACTGCTGGAACACGACCCCGCCCTTGATCAGGACCTCGCCGTCCTCGGCGATGCGGATCGCGTTGCCGGGCAACGGCCTGCCCACGGTGCCCAGCTTGATCTTCTCCGGGGAGTTCACCGCGGCGGCGGCCGTCGTCTCGGTGAGGCCGTAACCCTCGAAGACGAGCAGGCCCAGCCCTCGGTAGAAGTGGCTGAGACGTTCGCCGAGGGGGGCACCGCCGGAGATCGCGTACCGCACGCGGCCGCCGAGCACCGCGCGCAGCTTGCTGAACACGAGCTTGTCGAACAGCAGGTGCTTGGCCTTGAGCAGCAGGCCGGGCCCCCCGGTGTCCAACGACTTGCTGTAGGCGATGGCCGTCTTGGCGGCGAGGTCGAAGATCCTGCCCTTGCCTTCGGAGCGGGCCTTCTGACTTGCGCGGTTGAACACCTTCTCGAAGACGTGAGGCACCGAGAGGATGAACGTGGGCCGGAAGGACTGGAGGTCCGCGGTGAGCTCGGTGATGTCCGGGGCGTGCGCGGTGTGCACGCGCTCCCGCACCACGGCCACCTGCACCATGCGGCCGAACACGTGCGCGACCGGCAGGAACAGCAGCGTGGAGGGCGGCGGCCCGTCTGCCGACTGCCGCTTGAAGAGCTGGTGCAGGAGGGTGACCGCGTTGTCCACCTCGGCGTAGAAGTTCGCGTGGGTGAGGACGCAGCCCTTGGGGCGTCCCGTGGTGCCCGAGGTGTAGATGATCGTGGCCGGATCGCTCGCCTTGACGGCCGTCCGGCGCTGGGCGACCTCGTCGTCGCTGACGTCACTGCCCGCCTCGACGATCGCAGCCACCCCGCCCGCCTCGATCTGCCAGACGGTCGTCAACGCGGTGGCGTCCGCCCTGACCGCCTCCACGTCGTCGGCGTTCGCCTGGTTCTCCACCACGGCGGCGACGGCACCGGAGTCGGCGAGGATCCAGCCGATCTGATCACGGGAGGAGGTGGCGTACACCGGAACGGTGATCGCGCCCGCGGTCCAGATCGCGAAGTCGAGCAGCGTCCACTCGTACCGAGTCCTCGCCAGCAGGGCGACCCGGTCTCCCGGCTTGATGCCCGAGCCGATCAGACCCTTGGCCGCCGCGACGACCTCGTCGCGGAACTGCGTGGTGGTGACGTCCGACCAGGTGCCGTCGCCCTGCTTACGGCCGAACACCACCTGTGTCGGAGCATCGGCGGCGTTGGCGTGGACCATGTCGGCCAGTCCGCCTTCCGGCTGCGCCGTTACCAAGGGAGGGACGCTGATCTCGGTCACGACGGCTCCTTAGCTGACGGATGAGGCCCGGTCTGGTCGGTTCGAGGAGACATCCTGCCCCCGGATACCTGATGGCGGTTCTCATCAGGTGAACGCGATGAGTCCGTATCGTGTCTGTAACCGAAGGCATGGGCAAGGGGCACGCACGGCTCGGTGCGGCATGGATGCGTGACCGTTGCCTTGGGCGAGGCCTGCGACGCACCTCCGAGGCGGCGGGCCGCCCGCGAGACGTCGCCGCCTTCGGTCGATCCTCCACGGCGTTCGCCCCACGGTCGGTGACCCCGCGACATAATGACCCTCTCGATCAACTTCGGGGGTGGTCACATGCCGATGTCGAGGATCGGCGGAACGATGCTCTACGCGAGTCTGCCGCGCGGGTTGCCGTGCTGGGTGGACCTCTGCTCGACCGAGCCGGCGGCCGCGCTGGACTTCTACGCGGCGCTGTTCGACTGGGAGTACCAGACCCAGCCCGTCGAGCAGGGCGGCGCGGGCGAGGACTACTTCGTGGCGACGCGGGACGGCATCCCGGTCGGCGGCGTCTCCGCACGCCGGGCGGCCGCGTCCAGCTGGGTGCTGCACCTGGCCGTGCAACGGGTCGGTGAGGCCGCCGCCGCCGCGCGACGGTTCGGCGCGCAGGTCCTGCGTGCGGAGGAGGAGCTGGGTGCGCTGGGCAGGCGGGTGGTGCTGCGGGACTCCAGCCGCGCCGAGATCGCGCTGTTACAGGCGGGCGACGGCTGGCAGTTCGAGGTCGGCAGGCCGGGATCGCTGATCTGGGCCGAGCTGATCACCAATCGGGTGCGGTTCGCGGACCACTTCTACGAGACGCTGTTCGAGTACGAGGCGAGAGAATTCGGCGACGGCAGGCGTTCCGACTTCGTCGTCTGGTACGTGGGCGGCGACTCGGTGCTGGCCAGGGTGCGGATGGTCAAGGACGCCGGCCCGCAGACGGAGCCGCACTGGCTCGTGTACTTCGGGGTCGATCCGGCGGTCGGAGTGGATCAGACGGTCGCGCGGGCGAGGTCGCTCGGTGCGGAGCTCCGGGTCGAGCCCTTCGACTCCGCCTACGGGCGGATCGCGGTGCTCCGTGACGTGACCGGTGCCCGTTTCGGGCTCATCGATGCAGGCGCGGCGACGGGACACGAGTCGGCGGCCGTCTACGACCCGTACGACGACTGAACCGATTCCGGCGCCCGGGCCCGGCGGGTGCCGAGAGCATCGGCCGGGGTCTGCGCGCGGGCGGGCCGCATCGGACTCGGCTAGAACAGGCTGACCCAGTAGCCCCAGAACGCCTGAACCACGAGCGCGACGATCACCAGGCTCCAGGTCAGCATCACCACGTGGCGGTAGTCGACCAGTGCCCGTCCGACGGCGCCCGACGGCAGCCTGCCCGTTCGGATGTTGGCCACCGTCGTGTACCAGAAGATCGGCAGCATCACGGCCCACACGACCATGCAGTACGGGCACAGTGCCCTGATCTCGAACAGACTCGAGTAGATCAGCCAGTGCACGAACACCATGCCGAAGGTGACGCCCGCCTGAAGCCCCAGCCAGAACCAGCGGTGGAATCGCGCCCCCGCGAGCAGCGCGACGCCGATGGTCGTCACCACGGGGAAGGTCGCCACCCCGATGATCGGGTTGGGGAAGCCGAACGCGGCGGCCTGCGGCGTCGTCATCACCGATCCGCAGCTCAGCACCTCGTTGAGGCTGCACGAGGGAATGTAGAGCGGATCGATCAGCAGCTGTATCCGCTCGATGAGCAGGACGAAGGCCGCGGCGAAGCCGACGGCGCCGCCAACGGCCAGTAGTAGAGCCAGTGCGCGCGAGCCGGGGTGCTCGGCCGAGTCCGCCCGGTCGTCGGGGCGGTCTTCTGGTGCGGACGAACCGAGCGAGCCTGCCGCGCTCTCGTCCGCGAGCTGGTGAGCCACGGTCACGATGGTAGTCCGCTGCCCGCGACCGAATCCGAGGATCAGGTCATCATCGTCACGATGCGTGATCGGCCGGTGTGTCGGACATCGTCCGACCTCGGGCGTTCCGGGGTGCTCGCCACCGACGGTGATGTCGAGGCGGCTGGTCGCGGTCGGCTCGCCGGGGTGTCGTCCCGCCGCCGACGGGGCCTCCGGTGCCGGTCAGGGGCGTGGTCCCACCGGAGTCCGTGTCTGTTCCTCTCGCCCGATCGGGCGGACTTGTCGGGCTCGCGTTCCGGCAGGCGAGCGCCGATCCGTGCCCCGCGGGCGTGTCTCGATTCGCCTGGGCGGCCCGGCGAGCCTGCCGTCCTTCAGCCCTGACGGCGTCGGTGTGAAACGTCGCGACGGGTCGGTGACAGCGATCCGCGGAGAAGGAGGTGGAACCGAATGGAGAATTCAGATGAATGGTCGACGAAATCCACCCGTTTGATGCGGCGGGCATCGTGGGATCGACTCCGGCAATGCGGGCCGACCGCCCCGGGTTCGGGTGACCGCTGTTCGAGCTCGCCCGGAAAGCGTCGGATGCGGGGGCGAATACCGGCCGGTAACGGGGGCTCCCGGTGACTGTGGGTGGCCGCCCTGACTCGGCGAAGTCAGGACGTGACGCGTGTCACAGAAAGACAACCTTGGCATCCGGTGGCGCTGACCAGCGGTTTCATCCACCGTGCTTGTCGGTCCCGCAGGTCGGTCGATCGAATTCGGTGGCTGGCTTTCGCGTCGCTCGACGGCTAAAGTGATCGAGTCCCCGGGGAAGTTCTGACGTTTCAGGGAGTTGTTTCGGTGGGGAGCTTCGTCTCGACCCAGCTTGTCCCCTTTTTGTTCATCATCGCACTTATTCTGATTTTCAGCGGAATTGTGGGCGTCGTCCTCAGCTCGATGGGGCCGCGAACCACGATCATGGCGCTGGCGGTCATCGCGTTCTCGTTCGGTTTCGTCGTGCCGATTCTGCCCCTGATCGCCTGCGCGGCACTCGGCGTTCCCTTCGGGTTCTACGTCTACCGTCGCCGCATCGGCATGCCGCTTCGGATGCCGGTCGCGCTGCGCACCGCAGGCCGCTGATTCATCAGCTCGTGGCACAGGTGATCCGACGGTCCGTGTTCGTCGGATGACCTGTGCCACTCTGTGTTCGTGATCTCTCCGCGCGATGCCCGCACCGCCCGCTCGCCCCGACGGCGGCCCGCGGCATCGTGCCTCCTCGCCGGCGCCGCCCGTCGCCTCCCGGGACCGATCCGCCCCCCGATGGTGGTCGCCGATGCGCCTTGACCTGGCACGGTGCCGTCGACGGTTCGAAAGCTGCCTGATCGCCAGACTGGGCACCATCGACGCGGCGGGCAGGCCGCAGCTTGTTCCCGTGACCTTCACGATGGTGGGGGAGTCGGTCTACCTGGTGATCGACCAGAAGCCGAAGTCGACGCGACAGCTCGCCAGGCTTCGCAACATCCGCAGACATCCGGCCGTGTCGCTGCTCGTCGACCACTATGAGCCGGACTGGTCTCGGCTGTGGTGGGTCCGAGTCGACGGCACCGCGCGGATCGAGGCCGAGCCCGCGGTCATGGCGACCCCGTTGCGTGCGCTGGCCGCGAAGTACCCGCAGTACCTGGCCGACCCGCCCGCCGGGCCGGTCATCAGGATCGACGTCGAGCACTGGTCGGGCTGGTCGGCGAGCTGAGCCCGCGCCCGCGATGCCGAGACAGCGGGCGGTGGTCGCGCGGTGCTTGCGCATCGACTCTGACGAGCCCGCAGGCTGCCCGGCGCGGTGCGGACCCGGCCGCCCGGGGGCCCTGCGGCTCGGACGGCCCGCGAAGTCGTCAGGCGACGCCGTGAGAGACGGATACCGGCGGCGGACCCGGGCGGCGTCCCGGCCGAGCCCGCTCCGATCAGTCTCCGCGGCGCACCGGGCCGAGGATCTCCTGCTCCTTCTTCGTGGTGATCAGCCGCAACGGCCGCCAGAGGTTGTGACCCAGCGCCACCACGCCGTCGTCCTTCAACGTCGTGAGCTGCTGCATCATCGGCGGCGGGAGCCGCCACACCCGTGCGGCGAGCTGTGCCTGGCCGACCGGCATGCGCTGCAGCAGCACCAGATCGGCGGCGTTGGCGGTGGCCGTCGCGTTCGGGTGCAGGTACGGCAGCACGTACAGCGTCGTCTGCCACGGCGACCGAGGTGGGAAGAGATCATGCGGCAGGTGGCCCTCGTCGTGCACCACGAGCAGCGGGGAGTCCTCGGTCGGCCGGGGAAGCTCCACGGGGCTGAGCCTGCGGATCTGCACCAGCGGGACGGGACGGCCGTCGGGCAGCTGACCGGCCGCCCGGACCAGCATCTGCCACGCGGCGGGCCTGCCGGTGGCGATCACCACGGAGGCACCCGTGGCCATCGCCCGCAGGGCCACCTGACGAGCCAGATACAGCCCGCCCACCATGACGACCCTGGTCGGTGCCGAGCGCAGCACCGAGATGGTCAGCGGCTCGCCCTTCATGCCGGAGCCGAGCACCATGCCGCCCCGGTCGCCGGAGGGGCTGACCACGTCCAGCATCGCGGGGGACACCAGGAACTCCGGCGCGACGCCCGCGTCGCCGCGCTGGCTGTAGGCGATGCGACTGCTGCTCATACCGTGCCTCCCAACGGCAGCGTGGCGGCGAAGCCGGGGACCTGAAGGCCGCGCAGCGGCGTCAGGGCCACGCCGAGCTTCCCGCTGAGCTGATTCAGCCGGGTGTGCGCGGCGGCCAGCTCACTCGGCGTACGGGCGCTGACCCGCACGAGGCCGCGGAGACTGACCTGGCCCTCGTCCTCGGTCGGCGAGATGGACATCGTCACGGTGGACGACAGCGCCCGGACACCGGTCAGCGCGTTGAGACTGTGGGTGGCGCGGCTCGGCCACGCCGTCACGGCATAACTGGCGTGTCCCACGCCGCCCGCCGTGACCCCCGCCCACCGCTCGCGCAGGCTGACCCTGGCCTGCGCCCCGGCGACCGACTGGAGATTGGCCGTGGAGATCCCGGCGCGCAGCAGCTCGTCGACGTCTAACGGGCGAGTGGGCACGCCCTGGCCCTCCATCGCGTTGCGCACCCGCGACAGGGCGCCGATGAGGGCGCGATGCGCGCCGACCACGCCGCCGCCGCGCTCGGACACCGCGCTCTGACACCGCCGGGGGTCCAGCCGCACCGCGACGAGCGTGCTGCGGCGGGCCGCGGCGGGCAGCGGTCCGAGGACCTCGAGATAGGAGTTCAACGCGGGCGAGCTCGCGGGCAGCGAGGCGCTCCCGGGATAGCAGTGCCAGATCACCTGGATCGAGTCCAGGATCACGCCCCGGTCCTCCAGACACGGCGCCAACGCGCCGAAGGGCAGGTTCGGCGCCGCCCCGACGTGGGTCACCAGCGCGGGGGCCGGCTCGACCATCAGCACCGCGGTCCACGCGCCGTCGTGCCAGGCCAGTCCGAGCGGCCTGCGCTCGTGATCCTTGGCATGCGCCACCACCAGATCCGGGATCACCAGCCGCAGCAGCGCGACCCTGGCGTCCTCCGGCCCGGTGACCGTCTTCTCCTCCGGGGCGGGCACCTCGCCGTCGGTCGGCGCGGGCGGCGTCACGACGCGGGTGTGCGACCGGAACAGGTATCGCAGTGTCAGCCCGCTCCACTGCACCACCCATCGGCCGCGCCAGCGGGCGAACGCGACGGCCAACGCCACCACGAGCACTCCGGCCGAGACCGGCCAGAGGTCGATGTTGATCGCCATCACCAGCAGTCCCACGGCGAGCCCGACCTCGAGCACCACCACGTTGGACACCGGCAGCGCGCCCAGACTGGCACCCACGGTCCGCCTGCGGACCCTGCCGATCGGCCGTGCCGCAGTGCCGGGCGCGGGTCCTTGTCCTGGTCCTGGCGGAGCAGGACGCGCTGCTGCCGGATGCGGTGGTGTGGTCACGGACATGTGTTCGGTCTTCCCCTCGCTGGCGCGTGACGGCGTGGGTGGTGTGGACGGCGCGATCGTGATCGCCCGACAGCGGTGAAGCATGACGAGCTCACAGTGTGACAGCGGCTTTGGGCCCTGCTTCCCGCAATCCAGGCTCAGGCCGAGCCCGCGCCCGCTATTCTTCCGAACCGTACCGTGGACTAGAGAGCTGTAGGTTCGAAATGCCGTCAACACCTACCACCAAGTCCCAGGTCCAGGCTTATCGCTTCGTTTTGCGACGAATGCAGTCGGCGCTGGTGCGCAAGGACGCGGTGATGTTGCACGATCCGATGCGCACGCACATGCGGTCGGTCGGAGCGGGGGTCGCGCTGGCCGTGGTCGGCCTGCTCGGGTTCCTCATCTTCGGGATCATCTCCCCCCGTGCACGGCCGCCGGACGCGGGAGCGGTGGTCGTGTCCGAACCGTCGGGCGGGGTCTACGTCGCGGTGGACAACGACGGGATGCAGCTGATCCCGATGACCAACATGGCGTCCGCCCGGCTGTTGCAGATGCAGCTCGGCGCGGACTCCAAGAGCGAGATGAAGGTCATCGGCGACGACGTGCTGGCCGACATTCCGCGGGGACAGCTCACCGGGCTGATCGGCGCCCCGGACTACATGCCGGGCTCGGATCGCCGCATCGTCCCCAGCTGGGGACTGTGCGACGTCGCGGAACTGGACGACAGCCACCCCGACGCCGAGGCGGTGGCCCGCCCGGAGACCACGGTCCTGGCGGGTGTCGAGGACATGCCCGGCACGCCGATGACCGACGAGCAGGCGCTGCTGGTGCACTCGGCGGAGAATCAGCAGCACTACCTGATCTATCGGCCGTCCGGCGACGAGGGCGGTTCCCGAGGAGTGGTCCGCGCCCCGATCGACGTGGAGAACGACCCGGTGGCCGCCGCCGCCGTGTTGAACTCCGATCCGACGCCTCGGGCGATCAGCCTCGGGCTGCTCAACGCGATCCCCGAGGTCGCCCCCTTCGGCGCCCCGGAGATCCCGAACGTGGGCAGCCCGCTCGAACAGCCGGTCCAGCTCAGCGACCAGTCGGACGCACAGGTCGGGACGGTGGCCTTCTCCGAGACCGCGGCGGGCGTCCGCGGCTACTACCTCCTGTTGGCGGACGGTTACCAGCAGATCCCCGAGGGCGTGGCCGACCTGATCCGCGCCGAGCAGGACCTGACGGTCGCGACGCCGGGCATCCAGGCCGACCAGCTGACCCGGCTGTCGGAGACGGAGAACCGCATCGACGTCTCCGACCTGCCCGAGCAGCTGCCGACCCCGGTGTCCTTCCGGGAGTCGGAGATGTCCTGCTTCACCTGGGACGGCTCCGACGGACAGCGCATCGAACTCACCCTGGGCGACGAGGTCGTGCTGCCCAAGTCCGATGAGGACAGCGACGTCGAGATGCGTGCGGTCCGGCTGTCCAGCAGCGAGCACGTGGACTACTTCTTCATGCCGCCGGGCAACGCCGCCGTGGTCCGCGCCGCCACCAGCGAGGAGGGCTTCGAACGAGGCCCGCTGCACTTCGTCTCCGACCGGGGCGTGACCTACGGCATCCCGGATATGGCGCACGTGGCGGGCCTGGACCTGGCGGCCGAGGGCTCCACGGTCGACGCCGGGCCGCAGTCGATCCTCGGCCTGCTGCCCAGCGGCCCTCGTCTCGACCAGGAGGACGTCAGCCGGGTGTACGACGCGGTGCCCTTCGACGGCAGCGGCGGCGACCGGATCCTTCTCGACCCCGAGGCGGCCCAGCCGGAGCAGACCGAGTCGGAGGACGACCTCTTCGGTTTCTAGCTCCTCGGGAGCGAGAACCGGCACGACCGTCGAAGGCCGCGGACCGCGGTCGGGCGCCGATCCTCTGTGAGGGTCGGCGCCCGCCGTCGTCTTCGGGTCTTCTTCTCGCAGGTGGGAACCGTACGGCGTCGCACGCCGTCTCACCGGCAGCGACGCGAACCATGATCTCGGCATTCTCTGGGGGGCGAGCCGTGTCCGACATCACCATCGACATCGACTGGCTGAACAACTACGCGAAGAGCGTCCACAACGCCGCCGACGACATGACGGCGGCCGACGAGGGTCTCAACGAGACGCGGATCGGCGCGGAGAGCTTCGGCGAACTGGGAGCGGAGGTCGGCACCGACGTCGCGTACGCGCGGGTGGCCGACCACCTCTACGAACAGGCTCGCCGGGGTTGCGAGGTGCTGGCGGCCGCCGCCGTGGGCCTGCGCAACGTCGTCACCCTGCACCAGACGCAGGACGAGGACTCGGCGAGCGGGTTCACGCGCACCGACTCGATCTGAACACTCGAAAGGAGGTCGCCGTGCGACCCGACCAGTACAGCCGCGAGATCGCTCCGGACGGCCGGTGGAGCCGAGCGACCGCTGATCGCGTCGCCGCTCCGGAACGGGGCGAGGCCCTCGGGACACTCGGCGCCGGACAGGTCGACCACGCGGGCCGATTCGCCGCGCCCGCGCCCGTCGAGACCGCGCCGGACCGTGCTTCCGCCAAGCCCGACGCGGGCGGGCTCGGCGGCCCCGACGGCGAGCAGATCGCGGGCGGCGTGAGCGGCCACCTGGAGTACCTCTCCTGGATCAGTCGGGAACTGGGTGTGCCCGACCCCGTCGCGGAGTACTTCGGTCCCGTCGTCGGCCGCTGGACCGACATGCACGAGCAGGCCGACCGGTGGCGCCGGGCCGCCGGACTCGTCGACGACGTCGCCGTCGACGTCGCGAGCCCGCTCGGCGGGATGGACGAGAGCTGGACCGGCGCCGACGCGGAGTCCTTCCGGGCGCACATCGACCAGTTCGGCCTGGCGACGACGTCGCTCTCGGAGACGATGGTCGCGCTCGCCGAGGCCCTCGATGCCACCGCCGACGGCATCCGCGCGTTGGTGATGGACATGGTGGAGATCCTCGCGCACGGCGCCGAGTCGGTGTCCGAGGCGATGGTGCTGCCGCTGGAGGGCGAGCAGCGGGCGCGGAACTTCCTGCGGGAGATGCAGGGTCCGGTCGTGGAGATGTTCGAGCTGGTCCGGGAGGTCCTCCAGGCACTGGTGAGCGCCTGCGAGGGCTTCGAGGGGCAGAACGCCTTCTCCGACATCGAGATGGCCCACACCTATCCCGGCGAGGACTGGAGCTTCGAGATGCCGGCCACGGGCGGCGGACCCGCGCCGGAGACGGCACCCGCGGGCGTGGGCGGCGGTGGCGCGGGCGGTGGCGGTGCAGGCGGCGGTGGCGCGGGCGTCGGCGGTGGCGGTGTCGGTGTCGGCGGTGGCGCGGGCATCGGCGGTGCGGGCGGCGCGCCCAGCGGTCCGGCCGCGCCGGTGTCGTCCGGCGCGACGACCGGCATCGCGGCGGCCACCGGCGGAACGCCCCCGTCGTCCGTCGTGGGCGGCGCGGGCGGCGGTGCAGGCGGCGGCGGAATGATGGGCGGGATGATGGGCGGCGGCGGAATGGGCGGCGGCGCTCAGCAGAACGAGGACAAGGAACGCAAGAAGTCCTCTCGGGTGATCTCCGACGCCACCGAGCTGTTCGGCGAGCCGGAGGCCACCGTCGCGCCCGTGATCGGCGCCGACGACGATCTACGCTGAGCCAGAGGACGCTGACGCCCGACGGCAATCGACGTCCGATGGCGCTGACACTCACGACGATCGACGTCCGAACGACGAGGGGCGGTCGCCATCGATATGGCGACCGCCCCTCACGCTGTTCAGGCTGCTCCGGCCCTGCTCAGGCCTCGCTGCCCTGCCGGGTATGCCGGACGGCGCGGACGATGAAGAGCGTGATCCCCAGCAGCACGAGGCCGCCGCCCGCGCCGGAGACGGCCACCACGGTGGGCGTCCAGTCGAACGGGGCCATCGGGGGCAGTTCGTTGCGTGCCTGCCGCGGCTCGGCGGGCTGGATGCCGTGCTCCTCGGGAAGGACCTCGGTCAGCGCGGCCACCGGATTGAGCACGCCGTAGCCGACGCCGAAGCTGTGGCCTTCGAGACCGCCGGGGTGCTGTGCCGTGTTGACCAGCCGATCGATGACCTGCTGTGCGCTGAGGTCGGGGTAGCGTTCGCGCACCAGCGCGGCGACCCCGGCGACGTAGGGCGCCGAGAAGCTGGTGCCCTCGATGGGCCCGAGCTCGCCGTTGGAGCTGGCGACCTGATTGGCCAGCGAGGTGGCTCCGCCCGCCGGGTCCAGCGAGATGATGTCCTCGCCGGGCGCCACGATGTCCACCCATTCGCCCTGGATGGAGAAGTCGGAGATCGCGCCGTCGCCGCCGATGGACCCGACCGTCAGCACCTCGGGGAAGACACCGGGGAAGGTGTGGTTCTGCAGCGAGTTCGGCGTGTTGGGGTTCGCGCAGCTCGGATCGTCGGAGTTGTGGTTGCCCGCCGCGGCGACCACCACGATGTCGCGCTCCACGGCATAGTCGATCGCCGCCCGCAGCCGCTCCGTGTACTGGTCACTCGGGTAGCTGGAGACGACGCAGGCGGTCTCGGAGAGGTTGATCACCGTCGCGCCCCGGTCGGCGGCGAGCACGATCGCCCGCGACATCGTGTCCAGGTTGCCCGCCTGGATCGCGTCGTCCTCCAACCGGTCGACGTGGCCGTAGAAGTGGGACACGTTGCGGATCGAGAGGATCTCGGCGTCGGGCGCGACGCCCTTGAAGCCGGTCACCGGGTCCTCGGCGGCCGCGATGATCCCGGCCACGATCGTGCCGTGGCCGTCGCAGTCGCTCAGGCCGTCCATGTTCGCGATGTAGTCGCCGCCGCCCTCGACGCGGCCCGCGAGCCGAGGGTGCACGCTGACGCCGGTGTCGATGACCGCGACCTTCTGGCCCGCGCCGGTCGCGTACTGCTGCGCCTCGTCGATCCGCAGGAACATCTGTCCCCACGGAGTCTGCTGGAGATCCGAGGGCAGGCTTCCGTTCGGCTGGATGCACTGGATGGCGGGCTCGAACTGCGCGTGATCGCCGCCGCCGGGGCCGGGATTGGTCGGCACCAGGGCCGGGTCCGGCGGCGGATACCGCGCCGCGTCGGTGATCGTGTCCTCGGTGTCCGACTGCTGGGCGTACGCGGGCGCCCCGGCCAGCGGCAGGCCCACGGCCAGCAGCCCGGCGGCGAGGGCGGCCGAGACACGTCGGGTCATGCGGGTGGAGGTCATCGCGAGCCCATCGACTAGAAGCCCAGATCGATCTGGATCAGGTGCCGGAACGTGCTGTAGAGATCCATCACCGCCAGCGCCAACGGGATGACGGCCGCGATCATCACGGCCTCGAAGATGTCGACGGAGCGACGCAGCACGGGGGAGAACTTCTGCTCGGGGAAGACGACGCCGAAGACGAAGGCCGACACCGCCAGCGCCAACAGGCTGCTCATCGTCCACAGCAGCAGCGTCAGCGTGTCGCCCGCGCTGAGCATCAGCCAGCCGATCATGAGCCCCGCGAAGGTCGCGATCCCGCACATCAGCAGGGCGATGGCCTGGACGCCGTTGGCGTAGGTCCGCGACCGCATCAGCAGCACGATCGCCACCACGACGCCGAAGATCGGCCCCCAGATGGTCTCGGAGCTCGCGGCGATGACCGACCCGACCGCCGCCGTGGCGCCGCAGCCGATGATCATGCCGGTCATGTACTCGTGGGCGAGACCGGACCGGCGCTCGATGACGGCGTAATCCGGGAAGCCGCCGTCCTCCTTGAGGTCCTCCGCGTTGCCCGGCACCTGCGGCAGCGGCAGCTTGGCCAGCTGAATGGTGATGCGGGGCAGCAGCGAGATCGTCGCGACGCCGACCGCGGCCGCGCCCGCGGCGATGCCGGGGGCGGGGTGGTCGACGAAGGTCGCGATGAAGAAGGCGATGGTGCCGAAGAGTCCCGCGGTCGCCGAGGCGACGAACACGGTGATGCCGGTGCCCAGCAGCATGATGCAGGCCGCCGAGGCGACCAGGATCAGCGTGAAGGCCAGCAGGAAGGCCGGGCGCGGCTGGGCGCCGGGCACGATGTAGAAGCCGGAGACGAAGGCCATCGGGAGGCCGCCCGCCGCCGCGATCAGCAGGCCGGTGGTCACCGCGCGATAGACGCGGGCGATGACCGTGCCGAGGCTGATGGCGGCGATCGCCGCGACGCCGCCCGTGATCGCGGCGGCGAGGTTGTTGGCCGGGCCGGCGAGGAAGACCGCCACGGCGGCGCCGAGCAGGGCCAGCACGCCGGCCAGATGCCCGAGCCGGTGCGCCGTCTCCTTCGTCCACGGCCGGAAGCTGTTCGGGTCGGAGTCCGAGATGGCGTCGACGACGTCGTCGTAGAGCGGCGGCGGCGGATTGTCGACCCGACGCCGCAGTTGCAGGATCTCCCCGTCGACCACACCGAGGGAGGCGAGGGTGCGATTCGGGGTCAGCGGACCCTCGCCCATCTTGGTCAGGCACCAGCCGCCGTGCCGAGCGCCGCCGTCCGGGGTGACCTCTTTGGCCATCTCCAGCAGCATCGGGAGGATGTCGGCCACGGCAACATCGGCAGGCAGCGCCACATCGATGCGTGTCTTCGGCGCAACCACCGTGACCCGGCTGAACACCGTCGTACCGGTCGCCACTTGAGTCTCCTGGTCTTGTCGTCGGTCCAAGTCTCCTGCGGCGCGGCATCGCGATGATCGCGGCTGCTCCTCGGCCGCCGAGTGGCAGGCCGGAAGACTGTCGTCGCTCACTTCCCGCCCGGGGCGGGCATTAAGGTCTGGTTGTTCGAAACCGCCCCGGTCCGTCGCCGAGCGACCCTAGTATGGCGGCACCGGCAGGCTCGCGTCCGGGAGTTCGAAGACAACGATCAGAATGTATGCGGCTCGTCGCCCATCACGTCGTCCGGTCGTTCGTCGAGCCCATCGGATGTCGTCGAGCGACAAACACCACATCGAGTTCGAGAGGTGCGTCTTCGGTGAGCACGCTGAGGTTCAAGCGGTCGCCGCGGCTGGCGGCCCCCAGGCTCCCCGGCGGAGAGGTGCATCTCGAACCGCCGCCCGAGGTGCCGAGGACCATTCCCGGCAACATCATCCAGAAGCTGTTGCCCGTGATCATGATCGTGGCCTCGATCGGCATGATGGCCTTCATGTTCATGGTGCGCCGCAGCCCCATGATGATGATGATGGGCGGCATGTTCCTCATCTCGACCATCGGGATGATGGCGGGTGGTCGCGGGAACGGACAGGCCCAGAAGAAGGCCGAGATGAACGAGGACCGCAAGGACTACCTGCGGTACCTCGGACAGATGCGGGATCGTGCGCGGGAGGCCGCCGACGAGCAGCGGGCGGCCCGCGAGTGGAGCCACCCCGATCCGCAGGCGCTGTGGTCCATCGCCGCGAGCAGTCGCAGGCTGTGGGAACGCCGGACCAACGACCCGGACTTCTGCCAGCTCCGGTCCGGGCGCGGCCCGCAACGGCTGTCCACCCGGCTCGTCCCGCCGCAGACCGGGCCGGTCGACGAACTGGAGCCGCTCACCACGCTGGCCCTGCGCCGCTTCGTCCGGGGCCACTCGATCCTGCCCGACATGCCGATCGCGATCTCGCTGCGCGGCTTCGCGGCGATCGGCCTCAACGGCGAACGTGAACACACCCGGCCGCTGGCGCGGGCGCTGCTCTCCCAGCTCGCCACCTTCCACAGCCCCGAGGACGTGCTGATCGCCGTGGTCGCGGCGGGCAAGACGAAGCAGGAGTGGGAGTGGGTGAAGTGGCTGCCGCACGCGCAGCACCCCACGCTCACCGACGGCATCGGGCAGCTCCGGATGATGGCGGGCTCGCTCGGTCAGATCGAGGCCTGGCTCGCCGATCAGATCAGGGATCGTCAGCGGTTCAGCCGCAACGCGCCGGTGCAGCCCGATCAGCCGCACATCGTCATCGTCATCGACGACGGCGATGTCAGCCGTGAGGAGCACATCCTCATGGAGGAGGGCCTGGTCGGCGTCACCCTGCTCGACCTCTCCGACTCGCTGGGCAACCTGACCTCCCGCCGCGGGCTGCGCATGGTGGTCGAGGCGGAGCGCCTCGGCGCGAAGGGCGCGGGCGGCGTCGAGTGGTTCGGCGCCCCGGACGGCCTCAGCCTCGCCGAGGCGGAGGCGCTGGCCAGGCGGATCGCCCCGTACCGGATCAGCGCGGCGCAGCAGCAGGAGGAGGAGGACGAGCCCCTGCTGTCCAATCCCGGCGTGCTGGAGATGGCGGGCATCCCCGGCGACCCGATGACCTTCGACGTCCAGGAGGCCTGGCGGCCCCGCCCGGTGCGCGACCGGTACAAGGTCGCCTTCGGCGTCGGCGAGCACGGACAGCTCGTCGAGCTCGACATCAAGGAGGCCGCCGCGGGCGGCATGGGGCCGCACGGCCTGTGCGTCGGGGCGACCGGTTCCGGTAAGTCCGAGTTCCTGCGGACCCTGGTGCTGGGCCTGCTGGCCACGCACTCCTCGACCACCCTCAACATGATCCTGGTCGACTTCAAGGGTGGTGCGACGTTCTCCGGCCTGGACGTGGCGCCGCACGTCGCCGCGACGATCACCAACCTCGCGGGCGACCTGACCATGGTCGACCGGATGAAGGACGCCATCGCGGGCGAGATGGCCCGGCGGCAGGAAGTGCTGCACAAGGGCAATTTCAAGAACGTCTGGGATTATCAGAAGGCGCGGGAGAACGGCGCCGATCTCGATCCGCTTCCCGCGTTGTTCATCTGTATCGACGAGTTCTCCGAGATGCTGGTCGCCAAGCCGGACTTCATCGACCTGTTCCTGCAGATCGGTCGAGTCGGCCGGTCGCTCCAGGTGCACATGCTGCTGGCCTCGCAGCGACTGGAGGAGGGCAAGCTTCGCGGTCTGGACACCTTCTTGTCCTATCGCATCGGTCTGAAGACCTTCTCCGCGTCCGAGTCGCGGGCCGCGATCGGCGTGCCCGACGCCTATGAGCTGCCGTCGATTCCCGGCTCCGGCTATCTGAAGTTCGACACGACGAGCATGGTGCGCTTCAAGGCGTCCTACGTCTCCGGGCCGTACCGGCCCGCGGGCATCCAGGTCGGCCCGTCCTCGGCCCCGGTCACGGCGGACCGTCGTCCGAAGCTGTTCGTGCCCGACTACATCGAGATCCCCCAGGAGCCGGTGCAGCAGGTCGAGGAGGTCAAGGAGGAGAAGGAGGAGAAGGCGGACGAGCCGAGCAGCCTCGACGTCCTCGTCGGCAGGCTCGTCGGCCAGGGGCCGCCCGCCCACGAGGTGTGGCTGCCGCCGTTGGTGGACCCGCCGTCGCTCGACCAGTTGCTTCCCCCGTTGTCGCAGACCGAGGACCGAGGACTCAGCCCGGTCGGGTTCTACGGCAACGGCAGGCTCACCGTCCCCCTCGGCCTCGTCGACAAGCCGTTCGACCAGCGACGTGATCTGCTCTGGGCCGATCTCTCCGGCGGCAAGGGCCACGCGGCGGTGGTCGGCGGCCCGCAGGCGGGCAAGTCGATGCTGCTGCGGACGCTGATCATGTCGATGGCGTTGACGCACACGCCGCAGGAGGTCCAGTTCTACTGCCTGGACTTCGGTGGCGGCACGCTCGGCAGCCTCGCGGGGCTGCCGCACGTCGGCGGCGTGGCCAGCAGGCGGGACCCGGACACGGTGCGGCGTACCTTCGCCGAGATCAGCGGGATCATCACGGCGCGGGAGGCCCGCTTCGCGCAGCTCAACGTCGACTCGATGGCGGACTACCGCACGCGCAAGCGGCAGGGTGAGGCCGCCGACGATCCGTTCGGTGACGTCTTCTTCATCATCGACGGCTGGCTGAACTTCAAGACCGAGTTCGACGCGCTGGAGAAGCAAGTCCAGACGCTGGCTGCCCAGGGCCTGTCCTACGGCGTGCACATCATCGTCGCCGCGAACCGTTGGGCGGAGGTCCGTCCCGCGCTGAAGGATCTGCTGCTCACCCGGCTGGAGCTGCGGCTCGGTGACACCAGCGAGTCCGAGGTGGACCGCCGGGTGGCGGTCAACGTCCCGCAGGGCATCCCCGGCCGGGGGCTCTCACCGGAGAAGCTGCACTTCCTCACCGCGCTGCCCAGGGTCGACGCCGTCAGCGACGCGGGCGACATCGGTAACGGCGTCGCCGACGCGGTCGCCAAGGTCACCGCCGCCTGGAAGGGCAAGCCCGCCCCGCAGGTCCGGCTGCTGCCGCAGCTGCTGCCCTACGCCGAGATCCCGGCGTTCCAGCAGCCCGCGGGCAAGAAGCTGGTCCCGATCGGCGTCGATGAGAACGAGCTGGCTCCGGTCTTCCTCGACTTCGACTCCGACCCGCACTTCATGGCCTTCGCCGAGCGGGAGGCAGGCAAGACGAACCTGCTGCGGGCGGTCATCAAGGGCATCATCAACACCTACACCTCCAAGGAGGCGCTGATCCTGCTGGTGGACTACCGGCGGACGATGCTCGGCTACCTCCAGACCGACCACCTGCTGGAGTACGCCGCGTCGGCGCAGCAGGTGAAGGGCTATGTCGCGGACATCAAGAAGTCCCTGGACAAGCGACTGCCCGGTCCGAACGTCACCCAGGAGGAGCTGCGGAACCGGTCCTGGTGGAAGGGGCCGGAGCTGTTCATCGTCGTCGACGACTACGAGCTGGTCTCGCCGCAGGGCGCCAACCCGTTGGCCCCGCTCGCGCCGTACGTCGCGCAGGCCAAGGACGTCGGCCTCCACCTGATCCTGGCCCGCAACATCGCGGGCGGGACAAGGGCGGGCTTCGAGCCGATCATCGGCAAGATGAAGGAGGTCACCAGCCCCGGCATCATCATGAGCGGGCCGAAGGAGGAGTCGAACATCCTGGGCAACATCAAGCCCACGGCCATGCCGCCGGGCCGAGGCACCATCGTCAGCAGGCGGACCGGGCAGCAGCTCATCCAGATCGGCTGGGTGGAGCCCGAGTACTAGAGTCGGCCGCAGGAGTTCGACAGGTGCCGGGGGACGACCGAGCGGAGACGTTTGTGAGCTTGCACGTCGCGGTCGACTTCGGCACCTCCAGCACCTGCGTGGTCATCTCGGTCGACGGTCGCGAGCCACAGGTGGTGATGGTCGACGGTCAGCCGCTCGTCCCGTCCGCGGTGTTCGCCGCCGTGGACGGGACGCTGTTCGTCGGCCGCGAGGCCGAGCGGCAGGCGGGCATCGACCCCTCGCGGTACGAGCCGCATCCGAAGCGGCGGATCGACGAGGGGGAACTGCTGCTGGGCAGCACGGTCCTGCCGGTGTTGGACGTGGTTCACGAGGTGTTGACCCGGGCGGTCGGCGAGGCGCGCAGGCTCGCCGACGGCGCACCGGTCGATCTGCTGGTGCTGACGCATCCGGCGGACTGGGGCGCCATGCGCACCAGGGTGCTGCGGCAGGCGGCGCACGGACTGGGCCGGGAGTTCATCCTGATCGAGGAGCCCGCCGCCGCCGCCGTGTTCCACGCGGGCACCAGGAGCGGGGCCGCGGTGGGCGTGGGGCCGTTGGCGGTGCTGGATCTCGGCGGCGGGACGGTCGACGCCAGCGTGGTGCGCAGGCGCGGCGCGCGCTTCGAGGTGCTGGCGAGCAAGGGCATTCCCGACTACGGCGGCGCCGACATCGATCAGGCGCTCCTGGAACATCTCGGCGTCGAAGTGGGCGGGCACGACCCGGCCGCGTGGCAGCTGCTCGTGGCGGGGCGCGAACTGGCCGACCGACGACGTCGCCGGGTTCTGCACCAGGACGTGCGCGGGGCGAAGGAGACGTTATCCCGGCACACGTTCACCGATGTGCCGATGCCGCATCCCTTCCCGGACGCCCATGTCACCCGGGCGGACCTGGAACGGCTGATCCAGCCCGACGTGACCAGGGCGGTCGACCTGGTGACCGCCACGACACAGGACGCGGGGCTCCAGGCGGGCGACCTGGCCGGTGTCTTCCTCGTCGGCGGCTCCAGCCGGATTCCGCTCGTCGCGCGGCTGGTGCACGAGCGGATCGGCGTCGTGCCCACCACCTTGGACCAGCCGGAGACCGTCGTGGCCCGCGGCGCGCTGCGGGCCGCCGCGCTCGATCCGGAACGCACCAGCGGGCTGCCCGCCCCTCGGCAGGGACCGCCGCGCGCCGTCGGCCCCGTGGGTTCGCCCAACCCGCCGGGCCCGACCACTCCGACGGGTGCCGGCATGCTCCGCACCCCGCCGGGGCCGCCGCTGCCCGGTCCGTCGGACGGCCGCCCGATCCCGCCGTCCGCCGCGCCCCGCTCCCGCTCCCGGCCGCGGCCCGTGTCCGCCGTAGGGCACGCCGGGCAGCCGCTCTCGACGACGGCCTCCGCCGCAGGCGGCTCGACGGCGCTGCGTCGCTGGGCGCTGCCGGTGGGGCTGGGCGTGATCGTGCTGGCCGGTCTCGTCACCGCGCTCGCGTTCTTCCTGGCCGACGGGCGCAGCGATCCCGGCACGGCGCTCGCCGGCGGTGGTGCGAGCGAACCGAGCGAGCCCGGCGTGGACGACGGCGGCGAGTTCGATGGAGACGCCTTCGGCGTCGGTCTGGAGATCGCCCAGTACGACTACCGCTTCGCCGTTCCGACGGGCTGGGAGCAGAGCGGCGGCGACGCACAGCGACGCTCGGTGCAGATCCGACCCGTCGACTCGCCGCCGGACACGGACCTGATCGTCGTGGAGGAGTGGCTGTTGGACTACGACAGCGACGCCGACCGGGAACGGGCCCTCGACGAGGTGCGTCGAAGCTATGACGCGGCCAGCGAGGAGGTGTCCGGCCTGGACGAGGCGGCTCGGTTCGCGGGCCGGGAGGTCGTCCACTATCGACAGCGGCTGTCCTCGGCCGAGGTCGACTGGTACGTGTACTTCGACGGCGACGTCCAGGTGAACGTGGGCTGTCAGCACACCGAGGCGGGTGCGACGGCCGTCGCACAGGCCTGTGAACAGGTCGTCGAGAGTCTGACGGTCACCAGATGAGAACGAGCCGGTCCGGCACGGCGGCGGGCCGCTGCGTCGGGACGGCCGCACACGACGGCCGCGAGACAGATCGACGAGACGGATCGACGAGGCGGTCGGCTGCGGCGCGGCCGGGGAGAGCGAGGAGCTTGAGGCGATGAGCGGATCTCAGGAGGCGTTGGCGAGGCTGCGCGGCGTGGTGTCCGGTGCGGTGGGCCGGGGACGCCAGGCGGCGGTGCGGGCCAGGGAACAGGGCGACCGCTTCCGCGCCGACAGTCGGGAGCTCGCCGAGAAGGTGGATCGTCGCGCGGCGAAGCCGACGCGAGACGACGTCACGTCCGAGGAACTGCGAGCCTCCGCGACGGCGTTTCGCGAGGGCGCCGGTCTGTCCGTTCCGACACTTCCCTCGGGTGAGGAATTGTTGGCAGAAGCACAGAAAGCGGAGGAAGCGAGGCGCGCGATGCCCGCGCCGTTTCGGAAAGCACATTCTCCCGCCGGGCTCCAGACGTTCGGTGAAGACGAGGATGACGATTTTTCGCAACAGCGAATACTCGGCTGACCTGCGCATTTCACGCTGATCGTTTACGGGCGCAACGACAGGCGTTCACGGGCGCAACGACTTCGCCGAAGTGTCGGACAAGGCGGAACCGAATCTGGCAGTCTTTGCGTCGCACCACGGAACACATCGACTTGAGCATGAATGGGGAGCCCTCAGATGGCTGACGCTTTCGGCACTACCACCGACGAGATGGTCACCGCGGCCAGCGACGTCGCCTCCGCGAACGAGGAGATCACCGCCGTCCTCGCCAGCCTCCAGTCGACCGCCGGCGGCGTCGCCGGTCTCTGGCAGGGCGCTGCGGCCCAGCAGTTCGAGCGGCTGATGGAGGCCGCCGACGCGGCAGGCAAGAGCATCAACTCGGTGCTCGAGGAGATCGGCATGAACCTGGCGGGCTCGGCCGAGATGTACGCCCGGATGGAAGAGGAAGAGTCCAGCAACATCAGCAGCCTCGGCGGCCGACTCGAAGGCCTGTGACAGTCGGGTCCGCCCGCGTCACCTTCCGCGACACCCCATGCGGTCTCCGCATGGCTGCATTCGGCAGACCTCGAACTTCGGCACTGAAAGGAGCCCACGACCATGGGCGGCGCAATCAAGGTTAGTTTCTCCACCATCGTCAACGCCTCGGAAGAGGTGACCAACGCGGGGAACCAGACCGAGGAGATCCAGAACAACCTGAAGTCTCGGCTCGCCCCGATCGTCTCCAGCTGGGAAGGTCAGGCGCAGGCGAACTGGCAGGAGGTGCAGGGCCGCTGGGACCAGAGCGCCCAGCAGCTCCGCGAGGCCATCGCGGCCATCGGTAGCGCGCTCGCCGCGGCCGCCGAGAACTACCAGGCCGGTGAGGCCGCCAACGCCGCGCGCTTCTCCTGAGTCGTTCGACATGAGCAGGCCGTCGCCGCCCTGTGCGCGGTGACGGCTGGTCAGAGCGGGTGCACTCCGGCCCGCTCGACCGCGGAGAACGGGCTCCCCCGGCGCCGATCGGCGTCCGCGGCGGGGCCCGTTCCGCTGCGTGCGGAGGGGTCGTTTTGACCCGGCGAAGCAGCAGCGGGTATCTTCCCTCTTTGTTGTGCGGTGCGCGGTGAGAGCTGATCCGGCGCGTTCCTCGGTGCGGAGGCATCCAACTGAGGGGGCCGCAGTAACATCCTGGAGCCCATCCATTCCGATGCGAACGACGACGAGGTAGATCCGTGCGCACGTACAGCCCGAAGCCTGGCGAGGTGAAGCGCGCCTGGCATGTGATCGACGCCGAGGACGTGGTGCTCGGCAGGCTCGCCACCCAGGCAGCGATTCTGCTGCGTGGCAAGCACAAGCCCAGCTATGCCCCGCACGTCGATACCGGTGACTTCGTCGTGATCGTCAACGCCGAGAAGGTGGCCCTCACCGGCAACAAGCGTGACGACAAGTTCGTCTACCGCCACAGCGGCTACCCCGGCGGTCTGCGGAAGAGGACGTTCGGCGAGGCGCTGGAGAAGCAGCCGGACCGCCTGCTGGAGAAGACGATCAGGGGCATGCTGCCGAAGAACCGGCTCGGCCGGGCGATGGGCAGCAAGCTGAAGGTCTACGCAGGCTCCCAGCACCCCCACGCGGCGCAGTCGCCGCAGGCGTTCGAGATCGGCAAGGTGGAGAAGTGACCGCCCCAGAACATGGTTCGGAAGAGAACGTGAACGACGCCGTCGAGGCCGTTCAGGACGAGACGGTCGAGGCGCCGGAAGGCGTCGAGGTCGAGGTCGCGGTCGACGAGGTCGCCGACGGTGAGATCGCGGACGGTGAGATCGCCGAGGGCGCGCTCGCCGAGGGCGAGACCTTCGAGTCGGACGACGAGCACCTGTTCGACGACGAGGAGGCCCCGGTCGCCTTCGTCAGCGGCCCGGTGCAGACGGTCGGCCGCCGCAAGGAGGCCGTGGTCCGCGTTCGCCTGGTGCCCGGCACCGGCGAGTTCAAGCTCAACGGCAAGGCCCTCGAGGATTACTTCCCCAACAAGGTCCACCAGCAGCTCATCAAGGAGCCGCTGGTGACCCTGGAGAAGGTCGAGGCGTTCGACGTCTTCGGGAACCTGCACGGCGGCGGCACCTCCGGCCAGGCGGGCGCGCTGCGTCTCGCCATCGCCAGGGCGCTGATCGAGGTCGACGCCGACGACCGACCGGCACTGAAGAAGGCCGGTTTCCTCACTCGCGACTCGCGGGCCAAGGAGCGTAAGAAGTACGGCCTGAAGAAGGCCCGTAAGGCGCCGCAGTACAGCAAGCGCTGATTCGGGTCCTGCTTCTGGGCAGGCAGTGAGCGGGAGCAGTCATCGCCGAAGGGCGAAGGCTGCTCCCGTTGTCGTCTGTAATCCCTGCGGCGCCTTTCAGCGCGGCGCGATGAGGAGGTTTCTTCGACCATGGCCCGGCTCTTCGGCACTGACGGAGTGCGTGGACTCGCCAACGCGGATCTGTCCCCGGAACTCGCACTGTCCCTGGCCTCGGCGGCGGCCGAGGTGCTGTCCGAGCATTCGGAGAGTCGTCGACCGGTCGCCGTGGTGGGCCGGGACCCCAGAGCGAGCGGGGAGATGCTGGAGGCGGCGGTCACCGCGGGCCTGAGCGCCGCGGGCACCGACGTGCTGCTGGTCGGAGTCCTGCCGACGCCTGCGGTGGCCTATCTCGTCGGGGAGCTGGATGCCGACTTCGGCGTGATGATCTCCGCCTCGCACAATCCGATGCCGGACAACGGCATCAAGCTCTTCGCCCAGGGCGGGCACAAGCTGCCGGACGCCTTGGAGGACGAGATCACCGCCCGGCTGGGCAAGGCGGTGCGCAGGCCGACGGGCGGTGCGATCGGGCGGGTGCGACCGGTCGCCGACGCGGACAGCCGCTACGCGGACCACCTCCTGGTCGCCACGCCGCAGCGGCTGGACGGCCTGCGGGTCGTCGTGGACTGCTCGCACGGCGCCGCCTCCTTCGTCGCCCCGGACGTGTTCCGCCGGGCGGGAGCCGAGGTCGTCGCGCTGCACGCGGATCCGGACGGACGCAACATCAACGACGACTGCGGCTCCACGCACATGGACCACCTGCGGGCGGCCGTGCTGCGGCACCAGGCCGACGTGGGCATCGCCCATGACGGCGACGCAGATCGCTGCCTGGCCGTCGACGAGGCGGGCGGGCTGGTCGACGGGGATCAGATCCTCGCCGTGCTGGCGCTGGCCCTGCGCGAGGCGGGCGAGCTGGCCGAGGACACGCTGGTGGCGACGGTGATGAGCAACCTGGGTCTGCACCTGGCCATGCGGGAGAACGGGATCACGCTGCGCACCACGGCGGTGGGGGACCGGTACGTGCTGGAGGAGCTGCGGGCGGGTGGGCTCTCGCTGGGCGGTGAGCAGTCCGGCCACGTCGTGCTGCCCTCGCACGCGACCACCGGTGACGGGCTGCTGACCGCGTTGCGGCTGATGGCCCGGATGGCCTCCACCGGCAAGCCGCTGTCCCACCTGGCCTCGGTGATGCGACGCCTGCCGCAGGTGTTGATCAACGTCACGGTCGCGAACAAGGCGGCGGTGGCCGAGGCGCCCGAGGTGGCCGCCGCCGTCGCCGAGGTGTCTGCCGAGCTGGGCGAGAACGGCCGGGTGCTGCTGCGGCCCTCCGGCACCGAGCAGATCGTGCGGGTGATGGTGGAGGCCACCAGCCAGGACATCGCCGACGCGGCGGCCCGCAGGCTCGTCGACGTCGTCTCATCGGTGGGCTGACGAACCCCTGTCGGACCGCACGCGGCCCCGCGCCTCTCACCGGAGGCACGGGGCAGGCGGCAATGTCAGTTTCGCGTTAGCAAGTTGTTGGAAGGTGTCCCCCCGCGACGCCTGTAGGCCTGCGATCCTGGGAACCGAAGATCGGGCCGTCACGTCGGAGCACAGACGCGCCCGTCGACCTGACGGCATGGCGGAATATGGGACGGGGGGCCAATGAGCGACAATTACCAGACTACTCTGGATGAGATGTCGTCCATCGGTGGACAGATCGAGGGAGAAGCCGAATCGATCGACGAGCAGGCCACCGCGCTGGCGCAGAGCGTGCTCGGACCGAGTGATTTCGGGGGCGAGAAGTACCATTCTTACGGCGAGAACTATGCCGCGGGCATAGACGATAAGCTGGTGAAGGCCGTCCAAGAGTACGCCCGCCAGGCACGCGCGCTGGCGGAAAACGTCACGCAGTCTTACCGAACCTACTCGGCGCTCGAGGACGAAGAGGCCGCGCGGATGCAGGGGCTGGGCTGACGGTGCTGACGAGGGTGGAGTGAGCTGGCTATGGCAGACGAGCGCGTAAATATGCAAGATGATTCTCCTTCTGATGAGGAGATTCAGCAGATCATCGATGATCCGGGTATCCCGGATGCGCTGCGGAAGCAGATCATCGCCGAATGGGCGGGCAGCTATCGCGGTCGGGACGACGAGCCGCTGCCCGATCACGTGCAGGCAGCCGTCGACCGGCACGGAGCGCATGGCGCCGTCGAGACCTGGCGCCAGGGACAACAGGCCAACGCGGTGGTCGAGTCCGACGAGCACTACGGAAACGACCTGTGGGGACAGGGCCTGTACGCCGGAGTCGGAGAACACGACCTCGCCCAGTCCATGGAGGAGGCCAGGTCGATCCAGGAGTCCCTCGAGCGGCGCGAGGGCAATCGAAACCACCTGGACGACGCGGCGAGCGCGCACGAGAGCGGCTCCCCGTCGGGAGACTCGACCTCCAAGCCCATGTTCGACGCGGGTGCGGTCGGTCTGGAGTTCTTCCATAACTTCATCCCGCAGTACAACGACTGGGCGGGGGGATCGCTCGACTACGACGCGATCTGCCGTAGTTATGACGAGCAGCGTGAGGTGGCTTTCGGCAGGTTTCAGGCTGAGCTTGACCGTTTGAACGGCGTCTATGACGCGCTGGACACGATCAGGGAGAACTTGAGAGGCCATGGCAGCGCGTTGGCGCAGGTCTGGTCCGGCGGCGCGGCAGCTCAGGCGCAGAACCAGATTCACAATTTTTTGACCAATTCCGATACCTTCATGACGAAGTTCAAAGAATTGGTCACCACGCTGGAGTCGTCCGCACTGGGGGCCGAGGAGGCCTGCTATTATAAAGCGGATTTCATGTGGATCTTCGAGCCGGATGCGACGGAACTCGGCGGCGCGTATTCGCCGAATCAGGTCGAGCTGCTGATCCGCGTCGCGCGTAAAGAGGCCAATGACGAGGAGCTGGCCTCGATCGCGAGTCAACTCGGTGTTCAATACGATACCGGCGGCTGCGGGGACAATGTTCCGGACTCGATCAAGGAGGAGGCCGCACGCGAGGCGAGCCGGTGGCTCAACGCGTGGCTGATTCCTCGGATGGAGGGGCACAAGGCCCAGTTCGATGATGCGTGCGTCGCTACCGACGGACTGCTCATCGAGGCATGGGGCCAGTTGAACGATGCCCTGGCCGACATCGGGCCCGAGATCTTCGACGCGGTCACTGACGGTGGCGGATACGACGGCGGCGGCAACGGCTCCGGCGGCGGCAACGGCTCCGGCGGCATGCCCGATATGGGCGGGGGCGGCGGCGGGTCCGGCGGCGGCAGCGGCGCGGGAGCGGGCGGGGGCGGGGCGCCCTCGATGCCCGACCTGCCGCCCGGTGGGCTGCCCAGCGCCCCCGAGGCGCCCGAGATGCCGGAGGTCCCGGACCCCGGCCCGATGCCCGAGATCGGCGACCTTCCGCCGGGCCTCCAGGGACCGGACAGCCCCGGCACGGGCACCCCGGAGGACCCGTTCCGGGTGACCCCGGAGGTGCCCGGCGGCCCGGTCACCATCGAGAACGGCGACGACGAGATCATCGTCCACCCGCCCGGCGACGACGGTCGAGTGGAGTTGGAGATCCTCGGGCCGGACGGCGACAAGCAGAGTTACGAGATCGACTTCGGCCCGGGCGGGCCTGGCGGTCCTGGCATGCCCGGTGGTCCTGGCGGGCCCGGCACCGTTCCCGGTCCGTATCAGACCATGCCCGCGCCCGCGGAGACGCCGTTCGGGCCGGGTGCGCCGAGCACGATGCCGGGCGAGGCGTTCGGGCCCGACGGCGTCTCCGGCTGGGAACGGCCCGAGGACGGCACGGCCCGGCCGATCCAGCTGGACTCCGACGGTCAGGCGGTCATCCAGGACGGCGACTCGACCATCAACGTGCAGCCCGCCCCCGGCGGTCAGGGCGGATACCTGATCACGGTCGAGGACGGCGAGGGCAACTCGACCAGCTACGTGACCGAGTTCGGCGGCGGCGGCGATCCGTTGGCCGACCGGGTCGGCAACGGTCTGCGTGAGCGGCCCGACGGCTTCCAGACGATGCCGCAGCAGGTGACGCCGGACCTCCGACCCGGCGGCGACGGACCTCGCTTCGAGGGACCGTGGCAGAGCCCGGGGGGCGAGCGGGCCCAGCCGATCGGGGCACAGGGCTTCGGCGGACCCGGCCAGCAGGCCCAGTTCGGCCCGGGTCAGTCCTTCGGCCCCGGCGGTTACGAGCAGCAGGGTCCCGGCGGCGGTCCGGGCGCGTTCGGTCCGCCCCAGACGATGCCTGCGGGCGGGGGCGGCTTCGGTCCGCCGCAGGGCTTCACCCCGCCCGGCTTCACCGCTCCGGAGGGCGTCGGCCCGTCGCCGGGCGGCGGCCAGGACGGCCCGCCCGGGATCTCGGCGGCGGCCGCCCACTCCTCCGGTCCGGGGATGCCCGGACCGGCGGGGCCGCACGGCTTCGCGCCAGGCGGCGGTGCCGCCGCCGCGTGGGGTCCGCAGCCGGACGCACCGGGCACGGCGCCCTCCACCAGCACTCCGCAGGCACCACCCGCAGGCCAGGCGGGCTTCGGCGTGCTGCCTGACAGCGGCCCGCCCGGCCAGCCCGGTCCGGGCCAGTCGGGCCAGCTGAATTCGGCGGGCTCGGGCGGCGGCCAGAGCAGCGCGGGCGGCGGCATGATGGGCGGCATGGCAGGCGGAATGGGCGGCGGAGGCGGCGGCGCTCAGGGCGGTGGCGAGAATCAGGAACGCGGTGCGAGCCAGTGGCGTGTGCAAGGCGAGCTGTTCGACGCGGGCGAGGCCGCCAAGACCACTAATCGAATCCGCGCGCTGCTCGGTGACGACGACTGACCAGAGAGGCCGACCGGTGATAAGGGAGAGGGGGATCGGTGGAAGGCAGGGCTGCCCGACTTCGCGCTGAATTCGACTCCCGGCTGCGCTCCTTACGGGAGAACCGGGAGTACTACCGCGACAAGTCGGCACAGATGAACAAGGACGCCGCGGAGGCGACCAAGAAGACCACGGACCGCTGGGGCAAACGGATCACCGCCTTACAGCGGTGGGCGAAGGAGAAGGAGAAGCAACAGGCCGACCCGTTCGGCAGACGCCAGTCGGAGCAGACGCTCAACGTCGACTACGACGCGGAGGAGATGCGCGACGCCTCCGCTGAGATCGACGAGATGGAGCGGCTGATCGCAGCCGAGGCGGCGAGCACGGGACACCAGGGGCAACAGGCTGCTCCCGGCCCCGATCCTGCTCCGCCGAGGGCCGAACCCCCTCCGCCGCCGCAGATCGCCCGCCCGGGCCCCGTGCCGCAGCGGCCGCCCGCGCGTCGACGTCGCGACGAGGACGACGACGAGGACTTCTCGGCGGGCAACTGGCTCCAGTAGGCAGCGGGTTCGAGCCGCCCGGTCGGCGACAGGCGTGGTGTCTGACGGGATGGGCTCGACCAGACGGAAGGGGTGTGCGCCGGCAGGGGCACACCCCTTCTCCATCGTGGTCGTGACTGGTGTCAGGCCTGTGTCTCGGCAGGATCCAGGGATCGTCCGTCGTCCTCGGCTCCCGTGACGCCGGTCGGCGGTCCCGTCCGCGGGACGTCGGAGGGCGTCGAGCAGTGGCGAGGGCGAGCCTGCGACCTCTACCGACCCGGCGGCGGACCGGGCGGGGGAGTCGGCGGAGCGCCGATGCCGTGCCCCGCGCCTTCGTGTCCCTGCCAACCCGGCCCGGCCTGCGTACCTGGTCCGCCCTGCCAACCCGGTCCGCCCTGCCAGCTGGGCCCGCCGGGCGCTGTCTGCCCGCCGGGGCCCGGCCCGCCGCCGGCCCGCGGCGTCGCGGAACTTCCCTGGGCCGCCCAGCTCAACGGGGGCACGAAGGGCAGCACGATCAGGGCGATCGCGCCCGCCGCCAGACAGGCGGCCATCACCCAGTCTCCGGTGTCCGGAGCCTCGGCGCTCCCGCCGAAGACGACCCCGACCAGCACGCCGACACCGATGCCGCCGAGGACGATCAGCACCTGGGCGACGCGTCGGATCAGGGTGATGAGCGTGACACCGAGCAGCGGAAGCACGGTCGCCGCCGACGCGAGCATCGTGAACCCGTTCATGAACCAGCTCAGCGGGAAGAAGAGCAGCAGATTGCTGAAGACCACCGCGGGCGTCACCGCGATCGCGACGAGCACGATCCCGAGGATCAGCGAACCGATTGTGGGCCTGCGGGGGCCGCCGCGGCCGGGCGGAGGCCCGGATGGGAACGGGCCCGGGACGGTCATCCCCGGGGGCGGCAGCCCGGGACCAGGCTGCCCGGGACCAGGCTGACCGAACTGCGGATGAGATCCGGGGACCTGCTGCGGCATCGGGCCGCTCGGTGGTCCGCCGAATCCCGGTGCCCCGAAGCCCTGCGGTGGGTGGTGACCAGGCGGAAATGGCCCGCCGGGCGGCCCTGCCTGTGACATGTCTCGCTCCCTACTCTGATGTCGCGTCGATGTGAGCGCCGAGTCTGGTCGAGCTCGGGAGCTCGAGGCAGCCGTTCCTGCTGATCCGCCGGTCGGCTCTGGCCGATTCGATCGTCTGGGTGAGCCCGCACCTGGGAGCGGCCCTGCTCGCGCCGAGCCGTCGCCGCCGTCCACCCGGCAGGCGGGTCAGTGACCTCGCATGGGCGGCTGCGGTGCTCCGGGCGGCATCGGACCGGGGCCCGTGCCGGGGCCTGCGGGGCCGAGGGGCGCGCCGCCGGGGTACCCGCCGCCCCCGGGCCGCCCGCCGACGGTCTTGCGTGCCGCCTGCGAGAGCGGCGGCACGAGCGGCAGGACGATCAAGGCGATGGTGCCCACCGCCGCGCTCGCCGACAGCCAGATCGGCAGGGACGCCGGATCGCCGATCAGCCCGATGACGGCGATGACGCCGGAGAACCCGCCGCCGAGCCCGATGATCACCGCCTGACTGATTCGGCGGCCGTGGTGGATGAGCGCCGCGCTGAGGATCACGATCAGGCAGACGATCCCGCTGAGCGGGGCGGGCGCGAAGAGACCGAGACCGGCGGAGCCCCACTCCAGCATCGCGGGGATGCCGAGGATGGCGAGCGGCATCGCCGCCAGACAGACGAGCAGGATGCCGAGCACCAGCATGCCGACCGACGGCCCGCCCCAGGATGCGAGCGGTCTGTTCCCCTGGCCGGGCAGCCCGCCGCCCGGCGGGCCGTAGACACCGGGCGGGCCGAAGCCGCCTGGTCCGGGACCGCCGGGCGGTCCCATGACGCCGCCGGGCTGGCCAGGCGGTGGCGGCCCGCCCGCGAACCCCGACTGTCCACCTGGGCGGGATCCGCCCGGTCCCTGTATCGGCGGGCCCGGCGGATGTTGTGGTGGTAGCGACATGTCGTGCCCCCGAACTCGGCGTCAACGGTGTGCCAGGCGTGACCGGACAAGGCTATCGATCGTGTGGTGTGGGCGAGGTCCGGCGAGGCCTCGATCGTCATGGTGCCGAGATCGGGACGGAACGCGGCCTCCGCACCACGGAGTCTGGATGCACCGTGTCCGGTCGCTCCCGGCGGCGCGGGCGGTCTCTCGCGTCGCCGGGGTGCCGGACGGGCCGTCACGTCGCGATGCCTCGGGGAGGCGCCGCGGCGGCCGCACCTCCGGGCAGTGCGGACGACCGACCGCCGCGACGTGCCAGGCGCGGCGGGAGCATGGACTCCGGTGTGGCGGATTCCTGCGCCGGCCTCTCCATGAGGTCTTGCCCGCCGATCGGTCGTGCGTCGAGGTCGAGGCGGGAGCGAGCCGGGCGGGTCGCGGCGGCCGGCTGAATCCGGACCTGGGAGGCCGGGGCGGACACCACGACGTCCGTGGCGCGAGCCGAGCCGGGGCGAGCCGAGGAGCCTGCTCGGCCGAGCCGATTCAGCCGGTCTCGGCCAGTGCCGTCACGGGCAGGCTGCGCCTGCTGAACTCCAGGCGCGCGCCCGACACGTCGTTCTCCAACAGCGGGTCCATGTCGCGGTTGCCGGTGAGCACTCGGAGCAGGAACGCGGTCGTCAGCGCGGTCGCCAGTCGCCGAGGGCCTCGGGACGCGCGGCCGTCCATCAGCAACTCGCTCCAGTGCCGTCCCTCGGTGACGCCGAGGTGGTCCGCCTTGGTCAGCGTGCGGAGCTGGACAGGTCCGGCCCAACCGTGCGCGAGCGGCTCGGCGGTGGCCTCCGGCGGGGCGACCCGATCCTCACCGCCCGCCAGATGCAGCGCGGGCACCCGCACTCCGCCGCCCGCGACGACCGCCGACGGACGTGACTCGGTGGGTGAGATGGTCACCACTGTCCGGATGCGCGGTTCCTCGGCGGCGGCGATGACGGCCGCCCCGCCGCCGAAGGAATGACCGACGACGCCGAGGCGGTCGGCGTCGACGCTGATCCGCCCGTCGCCCAGCCGTACTCCGGTGCACACGTCGAGCGCGGTGCGCAGGTCGGCGGCGAAGAGCCGATGCGAGGGCAGCGGTCCGCGGTGGGTGGCAGGCGCGGCGACGACGATTCCCCAGGAGGCCAGGTGCCGCAGCAGCGATCGATAACGCGGCAACGGCTGCATCCAGCCGTGCCCGAAGGCGACCGCGGGCAGGTCGGAGCCGCGACGCGGCGTGACGACGAGGCCGGGCAGGCCGACCAGGGCGAGGTCGCCGTAGAGCACGTGATGCGGTCCCGGTCTGCTCAGTTCGGCGAGCAGCTTCTTGGCGGAGGCGGCCATGAACGACGACGGTAGTCGATCAGACGGCCGGGGGCCGCGCTGACCCGAGATCGGAGTACGCCGTCGGCGGACTCGACTGATCGAGACTGGTCTATACCAAAACGGGCCCGAGTGGGCGTGCTACCTGCGATGATGCGGGGGTGTCGTAGGCGAGGAACGCACGCCGCCGCCGGCTTACGCTGTGGCTGTGTGCGGAATCGTCGGATATGTGGGCCATCAGCAGGCACGTGACGTGGTATTGGCCGGGCTGCGGAGGCTGGAGTACCGGGGCTACGACTCCGCGGGCATCGCCGTGGTCGACGGCGGGCTCGCGGTGGAGCGCAAGGCAGGCCCGCTGCGCAACCTGGAGGCACGCCTCGACGAGGTGGGCCGCGACAGGTTCGAGGGGAACACCGGGGTCGGGCACACGAGGTGGGCCACCCACGGTGCGCCCACGGATCGCAACGCCCACCCGCACACCGATGCCGCGGGACGCGTCGCCGTCGTGCACAACGGCATCATCGAGAACTTCGCCCAGCTGCGCGCCGAGCTGGAGTCCGCGGGCGTGGAGATGGCCAGCGACACCGACACCGAGACCGCCGCGCACCTGATCGCCCGCGCCTACCTCGGCGTCGACGGCGGCGACTCCGAGGGAGACCTCCCCGCCTCGGTGCGTGCGGTGTGCCGCAGGCTGGAGGGCGCGTTCACCCTCGTCGTCACCCACCTGGATGAACCAGACATGATCGTCGCTGCTCGGCGCTCCTCCCCGCTGGTGGTGGGCGTCGGCGACGGCGAGACCTTCGTGGCCTCCGACGTGGCCGCCTTCATCGAACACACCAGGAACGCGGTCGAGCTGGGGCAGGACCAGGCGGTCGTGATCGACCGGGACGGCTACCGGGTCACCGACTTCCACGGTGCCGAGATCGCCCCCAAGACCTTCCGCGTCGACTGGGACCTGGCCGCCGCCGAGAAGGGCGGCCACGAGTACTTCATGCTCAAGGAGATCGAGGAGCAGCCCGAGGCGCTCGCCAACACGCTGCGCGGCCACTTCGCCGACGGCCGGATCGTCCTGGACGAGCAGCGGCTCGCCGACCAGGACCTCCGCGAGATCGACAAGGTCTTCGTCGTGGCCTGCGGATCGGCCTACCACTCCGGTCTGGTCGCCAAGTACGCCATCGAGCACTGGTGCCGGCTTCCGGTGGAGGTCGAGCTGGCGAGCGAGTTCCGTTACCGCGACCCGGTGCTGGACCGAGACACGCTGGTCGTGGCGGTCTCGCAGTCGGGTGAGACGGCCGACACGTTGGAAGCCGTCCGGCACGCCCGGGAGCAGAAGGCCAGGGTGCTGGCGGTCTGCAACACCAATGGCGCCCAGATCCCCCGCGAGTCCGACGCGGTGCTCTACACCCATGCGGGCCCCGAGATCGGGGTGGCCTCGACGAAGGCCTTCCTCGCTCAGATCGCGGCGAACTACCTCGTCGGCCTGGCCCTGGCCGGCGCGCGCGGCACCAAGTATCCGGACGAGGTGGCCAGGGAGTTCCATGAGCTGGAGGCCATGCCGGAGGCCGTCGGCCGGGTGCTCGGCACGGCGGGCCAGGTGCGGGAGCTGGCGGCGGGCCTCGCCGACTCCAAGGCGGTGCTCTTCCTCGGCAGACACGTCGGCTACCCGGTCGCGCTGGAGGGCGCCCTCAAGCTCAAGGAGCTCGCCTACATGCACGCCGAGGGCTTCGCGGCGGGCGAGCTCAAGCACGGCCCGATCGCGTTGATCGAGGAGGGCCTGCCCGTGGTGGTCGTCATGCCGTCCTCGAAGGGCCGGGCGACGCTGCATTCGAAGCTGCTGTCCAACATCCGGGAGATCCAGGCGCGGGGCGCGCAGACGATCGTCATCGCCCAGGAGGGGGACGAGACGGTCCGGCCGTTCGCCGACCACCTCATCGAGGTGCCCGCGGTGTCGACGCTCCTTCAGCCGTTGGTGTCCACCGTCCCCCTGCAGATCTTCGCCGCGGAGATCGCCAAGGCCAGGGGGTACGACGTCGACAAGCCGCGCAACCTCGCGAAGTCCGTCACGGTCGAGTGAGTCGCCGCGCTCGGCCGGTCTCCCGCGCTCCACGGGGGAGGCCGTCGGGCCGTCCCGTTCTCGCCGCGGGTGGGTGCACCGCTGCTCGTCGGCACATGTCGAGCGCGGTAGCGCGACGGGTTCCGGGTCCGCGATCCGCACCAGAGCCGCCTGCGGCGCCTCGACGCTCCGCGCCCGAGGCGGAGTCGACGAGACGGCCGTGGTGAACGCGGCGGCTCCGGCGCCTGCGATCCGATGGCGAACGCGGCGGCCGTGGTGACGGCGCGGCGCGCACCCGACCCGCGCGGCCGCCGCGACGCGCGGACGAGGTCGCCTCGAACGAGGTTCCAGTCGAGCCTGGCAGGCTTGCCGCCATGATCGTGGGGATCGGCACCGACCTGGTGGGCGTGGTCCGTTTCGAGGCGGTGCTCGCCCGCACCCCCGACCTCGTCGACCGGGTGTTCTGCCCCGAGGAGCGGGTCACCGGATCGGGCGGGCGCCGGACGGCCCGCTCGTTGGCGGCGCGGTTCGCGGCGAAGGAGGCGGCGGCCAAGGCGCTCGGCGCCCCGGCGGGCTGCGGTTTCCGCGACTGCGAGGTGATCTCCGGACCCGACGGCAGGCCGACGCTGCGGATCACCGGGGTCCTCGCGCGGCATGCCGAGCGCCTGCGGGTGCGACGTTGGCACGTCTCGTTGACCCATGACGCGAACCTCGCCGCCGCCGTCGTCGTCGCCGAGGGCGACGAGCGGGCCGCGGCTCGGGACGAGTCCGCCGAACCGGCGACGTCGTAGCGCGGCCGCCGTCCCTGCCGCCCTGTCACGTGAGCGGTCGTAGGAATGGCGGCGCATTCGGTGACGGGGCTGCTCCGGACGGGGAAGAGACGCCGGTGCGGCCGTCGCCTGCCCGATCGTCCTCGGGCGACGACGGCGGGGCGATGCTCCACGGGGACCCATGACCGCGGTCGGGCGATGACCGGTCGGGTGTTCTGCCTGCCGCTTCAGCGCCCCGCCGCCCCGCGGCGCGGCCGGCGTCGGCGACCCCGAATCACCCGTATTCGACGCGCATCGCCCGCGTCCCGGTGCGAAGCGGGCCCGCGGTCGTCAGGATGGGTGATCGTGATCCTCGAGGTGTGGTGACAGGCGGCGCGGGAGGAAGGAAGCCGGATGCGCGGAGTGTGGACCCCCGACCAGGTGCGGGCGGCGGAGGAGCGACTCGGCAGGCACGTTTCCGAATCGACCCTCATGTACCGGGCGGCGTTCGGCGTCGCCGTCGCCGCCGCCGAACTGCTTCGCGATCGGATCGGCCGGGTGGCGGGCTCTCGGGTGGCGCTGCTGGTCGGCGCGGGCAGCAACGGCGGCGACGCCCTCTGGGCGGGCGCGTTCCTGCGCCGCCGGGGTGTGCGGGTGGACGCCGTACTGCTCGCCCCCGACCGGGCCCATCCGGCCGGGCTGGCGGCGCTGCGCGCGGCGGGCGGCCGAGCGTCGGCGGCGGGTGCGGGTCAGGTTGTCGTCTCGGATGAGGCCGCCGAGGTGGTCGGGCGCGCGGATCTCGTCATCGACGGGATCGTCGGCCTGTCGGCTCGCGGCCCGTTGCGGCCCGCGGCCGCCGCACTCGTCGCGGCCGTCACGGCTCCGGTGCTGGCCGTGGACCTGCCGAGCGGAGTCGACCCCGGCACCGGCGCGGTCGACGGACCCGCGGTGTCGGCGACTCGCACGGTGACCTTCGGTGGACTCAAACCCGGTCACGTCCTCGGCGCGGGCGTCGCGCACTCGGGGCGCGTCGACGTCCTGGACATCGGGCTGGCCGAGGCGCTGGGCCCGCCGGAGCTCTCCCTGCTCGACCCCGCCGATCTGCGGCGAGACTGGCCGGTGCCCGGCCCGACGGACGACAAGTACAGCCAGGGCGTGGTCGGCGTCGCGGCGGGTTCCGCCGTCTTCCCCGGCGCCGCCGTGCTGGTCACCGGGGCCGCGGTGCACGCGACCTCGGGCATGGTGCGGTACGCGGGGCCGGCCGCCGACGTCGTGCGGGACCACTGGCCGGAGGCGGTCGTCACCGGGACCGTCGCCGACGCGGGACGGGTGCAGGCCTGGTCCGTCGGTCCGGGCATCGGCACCGGCGAGTCGGGCCGCGAGGTTCTCCGGCATGTCCTCGGCTCGGGCCTGCCCGCCTGCGTCGACGCCGACGCCATCACCCTGCTCGCGCACGACGAGACTCTCTGGGACCTGCGTGATCCGGGAGTGCCTCTGGTCTTGAGTCCGCATGCCGGGGAGTTCGCCCGGCTGGCCGGTCCGGTGGGCGTCGACCGCGTCGCCTCGGTGCGTCGCGCCGCGGCGCGGTTCGACGCCGTCGTCCTGCTCAAGGGCAACACCACGGTCATCGCCGCCCCGGACGGGCGTGTCCTGGTCAACGAGGCACGGGGATCCTGGGCGGCCACGGCAGGCTCCGGGGACGTCCTCACCGGCCTGATCGGGGCGCTGCTGGCCGCCGGACTCGACCCGTGGTCGGCGGCGGGCAACGCGGCGCTGCTGCACTCCACGGCCGCCGACCTCGCCGCTCGGGGAGCCCCCATCGGGGCGTCCGCCCTGTTGGCCGCCGTCCCTGCCGCGATCCGCCGATTCCGCCGCACCGAAGGCTGAGCCCGCTGTCGGCTGAGCCCGCGCCGTGGTCGAGCCTGATTCGCACGGCGGTAGTGCCGGCTCGGGGTTCGGGGCCGGACTTCGAGGACCGAGCGCCCTCCCTCCGAGAACCCGGGTCCTCTCCGGGGGCGAGCCGTGTCCTCGGCGGCCGCGTCGCACGGAGTCGCCCGCACCTCGCCTCGGTCGGAGCGCCCGGCACGGGACCGTCCGCGAACAGCGGTCGGCCTGAGGCGCACGGCATCCGCCGGCCGGAGCCGTCCCCACGGTGTGAAGTCCGCGCCGCCCCCGTGTCGGCGTCGGGCGGCCCCGGGGAGTACGCCCGGTCGTCGCGTGCCGAGCCGGTCCTCTCGCCGCGGCCTTGTGACACCATGGCCGAGTCATGGACGCACATCAGACGGTGCCTCCGTCTCGGGCCGAACTGGTCGTGGACGCCGAGGCGATCAGGCAGAACGTCGCCCTGCTGGCCGAGACGGCTCGACGCTCCGGCGCGGCCACGATGGCGGTGGTCAAGGCCGACGGCTACGGACACGGCGCGCTGACCGCCGCGAACGCCGCGCTGGCGGGCGGCGCCAGGTGGCTGGGCGTGCGTTCCCAGGCGGAGGCCCTGCACCTGCGGGCGGGCGGCGTCACCGCCGACGTCCTGTGCTGGCTGCACGAGCCCGACGAGGACTTCACCGAGGCGGTCCGACAACGGGTCGCCGTCTCGGTCGCCGCTCCGAGGACCCTGCACTCGCTCATCGCCGCCGCCCGCCGAACCGGACTCGTCGCCCACGTCCACCTGAAGATCGACACCGGGCTGAGCCGCAACGGCGCGACCGGTGCGGACTGGCCGGGTCTGGTCGCCGCGGCCGCCGAGGCCGAGCGGGCCGGGCACGTCGTCGTCGATGCCGTCTGGTCGCATCTGGCCTGCGCGGACGAGCCGGGACACCCGTCGATCGACGCCCAGGCGGCGCGGTTCGACGAGGCATGGCAGACGGCCCGTGCGGCCGGACTGCGCCCGCTGCGACACCTCGCCAACTCCGCCGCCACGCTCACTCGTCCGGACCTGCACTTCGACCTCGTTCGGCCGGGCATCGCCTGTTACGGCCTGAACCCGGTGGCCGACCACACCGACGTCCGGCTGCGCCCGGCGATGACGCTGCGCAGCAGGGTCGTGCTGGTGAAGCGGGTCGCGGCGGGCGAAGGCGTGTCCTACGGCCTGACCTGGACGGCGGCGCGCGACACGACCTTGGCGTTGATCCCGATCGGGTATGCCGACGGCGTGCCCCGGCTGCTCTCGGGCCGGATGTCGGTCTGGCTGGCGGGCGCGCGCAGGCCGATCGCGGGCCGGATCTGCATGGACCAGTTCGTGGTGGACTGCGGCGACGACGTCGTCGAACCGGGTGATCCCGTCGTGCTGTTCGGACCCGGCGATCACGGCGAGCCGACCGCGACGGAGTGGGCGGACGCGATCGGCACCATCGACTACGAGATCGTCACCGGGATGCACCGGCCCAGAGGACGCCGGATCGTCGTCGACGGCGGGCCGGTCCTCCTCGACGCGGGGCGGGCACGCTCCGAGCAGCACGCGGAGGCGGACGAATGAAACCGTGGCATGTCGTGGGCGTCGTCGGCGGGCTGGTCGGCGCCGCGTTGGGCGGGGCCGCCGTCGGCGTCGCCGCGCAGAGCGCCCGGTTGGCCGCTCGGCGCGCGGTCGAGGAGGACCCGCTGGCGGCCGAGCTGTTGGGGGCGCTGACGCCCGACCACGAGTACACGGTGGCCGCCGACGACGGGATCCCGATCGCCGTCGAAGAGGTCGGCCCGGCCGACGGCGGCGAACCGGAACTCACCGTCGTCCTGGTGCACGGCTATGTGCTGGACCGCCGATGCTGGCACTTCCAGCGGCGGGACCTCCCGTCGATGACCGGCCCCCGTGTCCGGGTCGTCTCCTACGACCAGCGCAGTCACGGCCGGTCCGGCCGCGCGCCGCGATCGTCCTCGACGATCGAGCAGCTGGGGCGCGATCTGGCGGGCGTACTGCGGGTGGCCGCGCCGGAGGGTCCGCTGGTGCTGGTCGGTCACTCGATGGGCGGCATGACGATCATGGCGCTGGCCGAGCAGTATCCGGAGCTGTTCGTCGAGCGGATCAAGGGCGTCGCCCTGATCGGCACGTCGGCGGGCGAGCTGGCGAAGTCCGGTCTGTCCCGATCATTCCTGAATCGACGTAACCCGATGACCAGAGGACTGGGTCGGGTGGCCTCCTGGCAACCGGAGCTGTTCGAGATGGTGCGCCGGGCGGGCGGTGGCATCACCAGAAGCGGGGTGCGGTCGATCGCCTTCGGCGACCGGAAGGCGAGCCCGCATCTGGTCGAGCTGATGGCGGAGATGATCACGGCGACGCCGTTGCAGGTCGTCACCGACTTCCTGGAGACGCTGGGCACCCACGACCGCTACACGGCGCTGGTCGGGCTGCGACACTGCGAGGTGCTCGTGCTCGGCGGCGATGCCGACCGGATCACGCCGTTCTGGCATTCGGAGGCCATCGCCGAAGCACTGCCGAACGCGGAGTTCGTGCGAGTCGAGGGCGCGGGGCACATGGTGATGCTGGAACAGGCGGACCGGTGCACCGAGGCCGTGCGCCAGCTCGTGCGCCGGGTCAGCGGCCGACGCACGGCACCGGTCCGACCGGAGGAGGCCGAGGCATGAACGAGCACGACAGGCCCGAGGCAGGCCCGCGGAGCCTCGTGGGCACGGCTTGCGCCCACGGGATCGGCACGCCCCCCGGCCGAGCCGACGGCACGCGACGCGGGCCGGACCTCGTCCCAGACGGCTCGGCGGAGCTGTGCCGGACCCTGCCCACGCCCGCCGACACCCATGAGCTCGGACGGCGGCTGGGCGGAGTCGTCGAGGCGGGCGACCTGGTGGTGCTCGCGGGCCCGCTCGGGGCGGGCAAGACCGCGTTCACCCAGGGCATCGGCGCGGGCCTCGGCGTCCTCGGGCGCGTCACCTCCCCGACCTTCGTCATCGCCCGGCTGCACCGACCCGCCCCGGACGGCCGAGGAACGGCCCTGGTGCACGTCGACGCCTACCGGCTCGGGGGCATCGGCGAGCTGGAGGATCTCGACCTCGGGCTCGATCTGGACCGCGCCGTGGTCGTCGTGGAGTGGGGCGAGGGGCTCGCGGAGTCGCTGACCGACGAACACCTGCTGGTCCGGATGGATCGCAGGCCCGACGACACACGCGAGGCGGTGCTGACGGCGGCCGGGCCCTCGTGGACCCGCAGGCTCGCGGCACTCTGAGCCGCCGCCGCACCAGCGTCTCGTCGTCTGCCCGGCACGGCACACCCGCCGCGGTGACCCGTCGTCCGGCCGGAGTCCGGACCGTCTGATCCGAGACGGGGGCGGCCGGTCGCCCCGCCCGTCGGCGGCTCGTTCCGCTACCCCCGGCCGGCCAGCTCCTCGGCCACCGCCTCGGCCGCGCGGCGCAGGGCGGGCAGCAGCGCCGCCTCGCCGACCCGCCGCATGCGGTCCTGGGGGCCGCTCACCGAGACGGCCGTGGGCGTTCCCGCCGTCGGGACCGCCATCGCCAGGCAGCGCACCCCGAGTTCCTGTTCCTCGGCGTCGACCGCGTGACCCGCGTGGCGGATCCGCCGCAGCTCGTCGATCAGCGCGTCGGGCGTGGTGATGGTGTGCTCGGTCTGTGCGGGCATCCCGGCGCTGCGAATCAGGTCCAACGCCTGCTCCTCCGGGAGCAGCGCGAGCACCGCCTTGCCCACCGCGGTGCTGTGGGCGGGCACCCGCCTGCCGACTTCGGTGAACATCCGCATCGAGTGCGGAGACGGCGCCTGGGCCACGTAGACGAGCTGGCTGCCCTCCAACACCGCGAGGTTGGCGGTCTCGCCCGTGGCCTCGGTCAACTCCGCCAGCCGCGGGCGAGCCCAGGTGCCCAGCGCGCGGCCCGCCGTCTCGCCGAGTCTGATCAGCCCGGAGCCCAGTGCATAGCGCCGGTCCGGCCGCCTGCGGACGTAGCCGCACCGCACGAGGGTGCCGAGCAGTCGGTGAATGGTGGGCGTCGGCAGTTCGGCCGCCTCGGCGAGGCGGCTCAGCGTCATCTCGCCGCCCGCGTCCGCCAACAGCTCCAGCAGGCGGAGGCCGCGTTCGACGGACTGCACCCCGCCGGACGGTGCCGGGGCGTGCCGGGCTGGATCGTCTCGGGACATCCGAATGGGACTCCGCTTCTGTCCGGTCGGCGAGGTGCTTCTCGCGCCCGTGTCGAACAGCTAGTCTAGCTATCGCAGTTCGGAAAGATAGTTTCACAATGCGGAAAAGGGAGTGCTCATGTCCGATCAGGCCGAGCAGGGCGCCCAGGTGCTGGGAGCGGCAGTCGACCGAGGCGAGGAGATCCTGACGCCCGCGGCGCTCCGATTCCTGGCCGGTCTGCATCGCCGATTCGACCCGCGACGGCGCGAACTGCTGTCCAGGCGCGTGATGCGCAGAGAGGAGGCCGTCCGCCGCGGCGGACTGGACTTCGCTCCGGAGACGGCGGAGATCCGCAAGGCCGACTGGCAGGTCGCGCCCGCGCCCGCGGACCTGCGGGATCGGCGCGTCGAGATCACCGGACCCACCGAGCGGAAGATGACGATCAACGCGCTCAACTCGGGTGCGAAGGTCTGGCTCGCCGACCTGGAGGACGCCAACACCCCGCACTGGACGAACGTCGTCGGCGGCCAGGTCAACCTGTTCGACGCCGTGCGGCGGACGATCGCCCACACCTCGGCGGATGGGCGCTCGTACACCCTTCGCGAGGACGTCGAACCCGCGGTGATCATCGTGCGGCCCCGCGGCTGGCACCTCACGGACGGACGCCTGCGCGTCGACGGCGAACCGATCGCCGGGGCACTCGTCGACTTCGGCCTGCACTTCTTCCACAACGCCGCCGAACTGCTGTCCAGGGGGAGCGGTCCGTACTACTACCTGCCCAAGCTGGAGAGCAGCCTGGAGGCCCGCCTGTGGAACGACGTCTTCGTCCACGCGCAACAGGAACTCCGGGTGCCGCTGGGCAGCATCCGGGCCACCGTGCTGATCGAGACCATCCCGGCCGCCTTCGAGATGGACGAGATCCTCTACGAACTGCGTGAGCACGCCTCGGGATTGAACGCCGGTCGCTGGGACTACCTGTTCAGCATCATCAAGACGTTCCGCGACGCGGGCGACTCCTTCGTGCTGCCCGATCGCGGCGGCGTCACGATGACCGCACCGTTCATGCGCGCCTACACCGAACTGCTCGTCCGCACCTGCCACCGCCGCGGCGCCCACGCCATCGGCGGCATGGCGGCCTACATCCCCAACCGGCGCGACGAGGCGGCCACCGCCACCGCCCTGGCCAAGGTGCGCGAGGACAAGCAGCGCGAGGCCGGCGACGGCTTCGACGGCTCATGGGTCGCCCATCCCGATCTCGTCCCGCTGTGCCGAGAGGTCTTCGACGAGGTCTTGGGCGACGCGCCGAATCAGCTCGGCCGGACCAGGCCGGACGTGCGAGTGGAGCCCCGACAGCTGCTCGACGTCGCCTCGGCGGGCGGCTCCGTCACCGAGGGCGGCCTTCGCGCGGCCGTCGACGTCGGCATCCGATATCTGGTCGCCTGGCTGGGCGGCAACGGAGCCGTCGCCATCCACAACCTGATGGAGGACGCGGCCACGGCGGAGATCTCCCGTTCGCAGCTCTGGCAGTGGGTGCACAACGGGGTGCAGCTGGACACGGGAGTCACCGTGGACGTCGAACTGGTGCGTGCGGCCGCTCAGGAGGTGCGCGAGTCGCTGCGGGCCGAGCTGCCCGCCGAGCAGGCAGGCAGGATCGACGAGGCCGTGGAGCTGTTCGAGGAGGTCGCGCTGGCCGAACGCTTCGTCGACTTCCTCACCCTGCCCGCGACGGAACTGCTGCCGTAGCGGGCCCGGGCGTACGAGCGGGCGGTGGGCGGCGTCCGGGACGCGGCACCATCCCGGTGCATGCCACGGAGCTAGGCTCTCCCTCGTGTTGCTGCTGGCCATCGATACCGCCACTCCCGCGGTCACCGCGGGGGTGGTCGAACTCGACACCCGATCCGCGCCACGGCTGCTCGCCGAGCAGATCGTGGTGGACGCCCGAGCCCACGGCGAGTTGCTCACCCCGCTGATCTCCTCGGCGCTGCGGGCGGCGGGACACCGGCTCGCCGACGTCGACGCGATCGTCTGCGGCGTCGGGCCCGGGCCCTTCACCGGACTGCGGGTCGGCATGGTCACGGCCGCCGCCCTGGGCGACGCCCTGGAGCGGCCCGTGTATCCGGTCTGCTCACTGGACGCCGTGCGGGCGGCCTGCGGCGCGGACCCCTCGGCGGCGTCCGAACCCGAGGCGTCCCCCGCCGGCGTGTCGGCGCCCGCCGGGCCGCTGCTGGTCGTCAGCGACGCCCGCCGCCGTGAGCTGTACTGGGCGAGATACGACGCCGACGGCTCCCGGACACACGGGCCCGAGGTCGCCGCCGCGGACGTCCTCGCCGAGCGGCTCGACGAGCTCGACGTGACCGCGGTGGCCGGACCGAAGGCAGGCGATGCGGCCGAGCGCCTCGGCCTGCCGGTACGCGCCGCGACGGGACCGACCCCGATCGGGCTGGCGCTCGCGGCGGCCGAGGCCGTGGCGGCCCGCCGTGACCCGGCGCCGTTCGTGCCCCTCTACCTGCGCCGTCCCGACGCGGTGGCGCCCGGCGCTCCGAAGCGGGTGAGCCCGCGGTGAGCTTCCGACTCGTTCCGCTGGCCGAGTCGGACCTGTCGCGCTGCGCCGAACTGGAGGCCCGCCTCTTCCGGGGCGACGACCCGTGGCGGGAGTCCGCCTTCCGAGCCGAGCTGGCGGCCGGGCATCTGTACCTGGCGGCCCGTCGGGGCGCCGAGGAGGACGAGGTCTCCGGCCCGGCGAGTCTGATCGGCTACGCGGGGCTGGCCGTCGTCGGGCGTGCGCCGGACTTCGAGGCCGAGGTGCACACCATCGCCGTCGACCCCGACTACCAGGGCGGCGGCGTCGGCACGGCGCTGCTGGGCGCGCTGCTGCGGCGGGCCGACGAGGTCGGCGCGACGACCTTCCTGGAGGTCCGCACCGACAACAGCCGGGCGATCACGCTGTACGAGCGCCACGGCTTCGAGGTGGTCGGCCTGCGGAAGCGGTATTACCAGCCGTCGGGCGCCGACGCCTACACCATGCGCCGGGCCGCCCGGCCGACCGCCGAGGGCGCCGCCGCCGGGACGGGCCCCGGCACGGCGACGGGCACGATCGGAGCGGCCGGACCCGACGCCGAGGCAGGCCCCGGCGCGGGCCGCGACGAGGAGATCACGCGATGACCAGGCCGAACAACCGACCCGATGCCGTCGTACTCGGCATCGAGAGCTCGTGCGACGAGACCGGTGTCGGCCTCGTCGGACTGCACGCCGACGGTTCGGTCGAACTCCTGGCCGACGCCGTCGCCTCCAGCGTCGAGCAGCACGCCAGATTCGGCGGCGTGGTCCCCGAGGTCGCGAGCCGCGCTCACCTGGAGTCGATGGTCCCCATGGTGCGCAAGGCCTTCGCCGACGCGGGCCTGCGCCCCTCCGACGTCGACGCGATCGCGGTGACCGCCGGGCCGGGTCTGGCGGGTGCGCTGCTCGTCGGGGTGTCCGCCGCGAAGGCCTACGCCGCCGCGCTCGACCGGCCGCTCTACGGCGTCAACCACCTGGCGGGGCACGTGGCCGTCGACACCCTGGAGCACGGCCCGCTGCCCTCGCCGAGTCTGGCGCTGCTGGTCTCCGGCGGACACACCCAGCTGCTGCTCGTGGAGGACGTCGCGAGTTCGATCACCGAACTCGGCTCGACCATCGACGACGCGGCGGGCGAGGCCTACGACAAGGTGGCCCGGCTGTTGGAGCTGCCCTATCCCGGCGGCCCGCCGATCGACGCGGCCGCCCGCCGGGGCGATCCGACCGCCATCGCGTTCCCTCGGGGACTCACCGGGCCGAAGGACGCCCGACACGACTTCTCCTTCTCCGGGCTGAAGACCGCCGTGGCCCGTTGGGTCGAGCAGCGGCAGGCCGCGGGCGAACCGGTGCCGGTCGACGACGTGGCAGCCTCGTTCCAGGAGGCGGTGGCGGACGTGCTGACCGCCAAGGCGGTGCGTGCCGCCCGAGACCACGATGTGCGGACCATGGTCGTCTCCGGCGGCGTGGCCGCGAACTCACGCCTGGGTCGGCTCGCCGCGATCCGCTGCGCCGAGGCGGGCATCGAGCTGCGGATTCCTCGGCCGAGACTGTGCACCGACAACGGTGCCATGATCGCCGCTCTCGGCGCCCGGCTGCTGGCGGCGGGCGCGCCGGCCTCGCCGCCGGACTTCGGGGCCGATCCGGCCCTGCCGGTCGAGACCATCCTGCTCTGACCGACTCGCGCCTGCCTGCGCCGACCCCCCCGACCTGCGCCGAGCGGGCGGCTCGGCGGCATCATCTCCTTGCGGGCTTGCGGGCTTGCGGGCTTGCGGGCTTGCGGGCTTGCGGGCTTGCGGGCTTGCGGGCTTGCGGGCTTGCGGGCTTGCGGGCTTGCGGGCTTGCGGGCTTGCGGGCCGTTCGGGTGCGTTTCTGACAGATTGATTGCCATGCGGTGAATGCGGAGATAGCGTGCGCTGCATGTGGCGAAGGGATGGCGACGGTCTCCTCATCGGGAGCCCGCCTGCCATGTCATCAATCGACGCCGAACCGATCGTGTCGGTGAGCGAACGCTTTCCGTTGGACGGTTTCACTGCTGTTGAGTCTCGCGATGACTCCGCCTCGCCCGTCGGTATCCGTCCTTGGGGATTGCGCAGATCCTGCCGTGCGGAATTCGGGAAGGAGGTCCCCGCGCATCGTTACGACACCGAACGGCAGCTGTCGGTGGTTCCTGACGGACGCCCTTTGATCGACCTGCCTCTCGCGGGAGACCCCACCGCGCTGAAGACGGAATCAGTCGACGGTGAGGACGGCCCGAGTTCCGTGGACTGGATCAACGACTGATGACGGTCCTCATACTGGCGGCGGAGCAGGACTTCTCAGCTGACCGTGTGGTCCAGGCGCTACGACTACGCGAGGTTCCGGTAGCACGTCGACACCTCCTGGTTTCCTCGCACAGCCACCTTCGACGCCGAGATTCGCGCGGGCCGTTGGGCCGGCACGATCCAGCTCGAAGAGCGTGTCATCGAGTTGGAGACGGTGCGATCGGTGTGGTGCCGTCGTCCGTCGGCGTTCCGCTTCCCCACGCATCTCACCCCGACCGAGCAACGCTGGTGTGCCGCGGAGGCGAAGTTCGGGGTCGGCGGGGTACTGGCGTCTCTGCCGGTGTTGTGGGTGAACCACCCGGCACGGAATGCCGACGCGGCCTACAAGCCTCTCCAGTTGGTGACGGCACTGCGCTGCGGGTTGATGGTGCCGGACACCTTGGTCACGAACCGTCCTGAGTCGGTCCTACGATTCGCCGCAGGCAGGGAGACAGTGACGAAAGGACTGGCCTCACCGTCGGTCTTCGAAGAAGGTGAGTGGCGAACGATGTTCACTCGACGCCTCGGCGAGGCTGACCTGCGAGACCTGCGAGGTGTGGAGACCACAGCCCACCAGTTCCAGAGGCGGGTCGTCAAAGCACGAGAGGTTCGCCTCATCGTCGTAGGCGAACAGATTCTCGCGGTGGGGATCGACACCGACTCGGCCCGAGGTCACATTGACTGGCGTTCTGACTACGCGGCATCGCGTTACGAACTACTGGACCCTCCTGCCAGCGTCGCGGAAGGGGTGCTCAGATACTGCGGTGCCCTGGGACTCGCCTTCGGCGCCTTCGATTTCGTGATTCAACCCGATGGCGAATGGATCTTCCTCGAGTGCGATCCCGGGGGACAGTACGGGTGGTTGGAGAGCGTCGTCTCCTTGCCCGTCACGGACGCGCTCGCCGATCTGCTCGCATTGGAGCCGGCATGACCACACCAGCCGATGAGTGGGTTCGGGCGGCGCGAAGTCTCGGCGCTCGGCTCTGGGACGATGACGTGATCCATGACCCCGCGCTGCGGGCCGCGATCGAGGCGACTCCGCGCCACGTGTTCGTACCCCGGTTCTTCGTGCAGACGCCCGAGGGAGACTGGATGCGCGGTGATCAGACGACCCCGGGGTATCTCGACGAGGTCTATGCGGATCGCCCCCTGGTGACGGCCCTGGGAGAACTGGCCGACGGGCAGCGGATCGTGATGTCGTCGTCGACGAAGCCGGGGCTCATGGCGCGGATGATCGAGGCGCTCCGGCTCGACGACGACTCGCGGGTGCTGGAGATCGGCACCGGCACGGGCTACAACGCGGCGCTGCTGAGCCGTCTGCTCGGCGCCGAGCGGGTCTTCTCCGTGGACATCGAGACCGAACTGGTCGACCTCGCTCGCCTGCGACTGGCCTCCCTCGGCCTTGCCCCGACTCTTCTCGCCGCCGACGGCGCGGAGGGACTTCCCGGCCATGCCCCGTACGACCGGATCATCGCGACGTGCTCGGTGCGGCGGGTGCCGTGGGCGTGGGCGGAGCAGACCCGCCCCGGCGGTCTCGTGCTCACGGATCTCAAGGCCGCGTTGCACGCGGGCAGCCTCGTCTGCCTGCGTCGCCGCCATGACCGGTTGGAAGGTCGATTCCTCCCCCGGTGGGCGGCGTTCATGGCGTTGCGCGGCGCCGCATGCGACGCGGGCCGCCCCGAGCCGCCGCCCCGCGCGGCGGGCGTGCAAGGGATGACGGCGCTCGACTCGGAGCCCGCGAGCGAACTGGTGCCGTGGTTCCTGGCGCAGGCGGAGCTGCCGTGCATCGTCTCGATCGGACTCCGGGGCCGGGCGGCGGGCGGCGGTCCCCGGTGGTCGACGGTCGCCGCCGCCGACGGTTCCTGGTGCGAGGTGGCGGTGCGCGCGGACGACACGGGGAGGCGGGTGGTCCGGCAGGGCGGCCCCGTCCAGATCTGGGATCGGCTGGAGCGGGCCGTCCGCGAGTGGGAGGACCTCGATCGCCCGGACTGGGGGCGCCTCGGGCTGACGGTCCGGCCCGACGGTCTGCACACCGTGTGGCTGGACGAGCCCGACGGCCCGCGTCGCTGGGTGCTGCCGCCCAGCCGGTGACCTGATGGCTGCCCGCCCACCTGCCGCCCGTCGCCGGACTCGCCGGTGACGTCGGGCCGGTTCGTCTGCCTCGGTCGTGATCGGCCGCTTCGGCCGGACCGGTCAGCGCCTCGGGTGCGATCGGCCCGCCGACAGGCTGCCTCCGCACCCTGCCTCTGGGCGGCGCCGTGGTCGCGGGCAGGTGATCTGCCTCGCGGACCGTGGTGACCGTAGGCTGGTGACCGGTCGCGCCGCCGACGGATCGTCGCCGGTAGCCGCGTGTTCCGCCGCCCCGATTCCGCGATGACGCGCCGGAAGACCGCCCCCGGCGTTGATGATTGGCACTCGCCTCGGTAGAGTGCCAGTCATACGGCGCTGAACCGCCCCGGCACCCGCGACGGCGGGGTGGCAGGAGCCGTCAAATCCTGCCAACGCTTCCGAGGCCCCAGAAGGTGGAGGTCACATCGTGGCGAGCGTGAACATCAAGCCACTTGAGGACAAGATCGTCGTCCAGGCGAGCGAGGCCGAGACGACGACCGCGTCCGGGCTCGTCATCCCGGACACGGCCAAGGAGAAGCCCCAGGAGGGCAAGGTCCTGGCCGTCGGACCGGGTCGTGTCGACGACAACGGCAACAGGGTCCCGCTGGACGTCGCCGTCGGCGACGTCGTCATCTACTCGAAGTACGGCGGCACCGAGGTCAAGTACAACGGCGAGGAGTACCTGATCCTCTCCGCGCGCGACGTGCTGGCCGTCGTGAACTGACGAGTTCATGACAGAGCCCGTCCCCGTTCTCCTGTCGTGACGGGGGAACATCGGGACAGGCTCTCAGGTCGACTACGCACCGCCCCGGCGGTCCCGGACCCTCGGGATCTCCGGGGCGGTCGCGTCTTCCCCCCTGGTTGTATCTGGACCCGCGCAGGTGGTTCGCGCCCCGCCGTCACCGACGTGGTCCTCCAGGCACGCTTCAACACCCCTTGAGAGGGACCAGAGAATGGCTGCAAAGCAGATCCGGTTCGACGAGCAGGCCCGCCGCTCGCTGGAGAGCGGTGTCAACAAGCTCGCCGACACAGTCAAGGTCACGCTCGGCCCGCGCGGCAGGCACGTCGTGCTGGACAAGAAGTTCGGCGCTCCGACCATCACCCTCGACGGCGTGACCGTCGCGCGTGAGGTGGAGCTGGAAGACCCCTACGAGAACCTCGGCGCCCAGCTCGCGAAGAGCGTCGCGACCAAGACCAACGACGCGGCGGGCGACGGCACCACCACGGCCACCGTGCTGGCGCAGGCGCTGGTCCGGGAGGGCCTGCGCAACGTGGCGGCGGGCGCCAACCCGATGGTGATCGGCAAGGGCATCCAGGCCGCGGCCGACGCCGTGGTCGAGACCCTGAAGGCCAAGGCCACCCCGGTCAAGGGGCGCGACAACATCGCTCAGGTCGGCCAGGTCGTCTCGCGAGACGAGACGATCGGCGCCCTGCTCGGCGAGGCCATCGAGCGGGTCGGCGAGGACGGCGTCGTCACCATCGAGGAAGCCTCGACGATGTCCACCTGGCTGGAGGTGACCGAGGGCGTCCAGTTCGACAAGGGCTTCCTCTCGCCGCACTTCGTCACCGACGCCGACCGCCAGGAGGCGGTGCTGGAGGACGCCCTCGTCCTGCTGTACCGCGAGAAGATCTCCGCGCTGGCCGACTTCCTGCCGCTGCTGGAGAAGGTCGTCGAGGCGGGCAAGCCGCTGCTGATCATCGCCGAGGACGTCGAGGGCGAGGCCCTGTCCACCCTGGTGGTCAACTCGATCCGCAAGACGGTCCGCGTGGTCGCGGTCAAGGCGCCGTACTTCGGCGACCGTCGCAAGGCGTTCCTGGACGACCTCGCCGTGGTCACCGGCGCGCAGGTCGTCGCCGCCGAGGTCGGGATGAAGCTGGCCGACTCCGGTCTGGACGTGCTCGGCGGCGTTCGCCGCGTCGTGGTCACCAAGGACGACACCACCCTGGTGGACGGCGCGGGCACCCGGTCCGACATCGACTCGCGGGTGGAGCAGCTGCGCCGCGAGATCGAGGCGACCGACTCCGAGTGGGACCGCGAGAAGCTGCAGGAGCGGCTGGCCAAGCTCTCCGGCGGCGTCGCGGTGATCAAGGTCGGCGCGGCCACCGAGATCGAGGTCAAGGAGCGCAAGCACCGGATCGAGGACGCGATCGCGGCGACGAAGGCCGCCGTCGAAGAGGGCATCATCCCCGGCGGCGGGTCCAGCCTGGTGCACGCGGCCAAGGAGCTCGAGGGCGGCCTCGGCCTCACCGGCGACGAGGCGACCGGGGTGGCGATCGTGCGGGCCGCGCTGAGCGCTCCGCTGTTCTGGATCGCCACGAACGCCGGCCACGAGGGCGCCGTGGTGACCTCCAAGGTCGCCGAGCAGAGCTGGGGCAGCGGCTTCGACGCTTCGAGCCTCACCTACCGCGACCTGTTCGACGCGGGCATCGTCGACCCGGTGAAGGTCACGCGGTCCGCCGTGGTCAACGCCGCCTCGATCGCGCGGATGGTCCTCACGACGGAGAGCGCCGTCGTCGAGGTGCCGGAGGAGGACGTGGCGGCCGGACAGGGCCACGGCCACGGCCACTGATCATCACGCTCGGCCTCACGGGCTCACACCGGGGCGGCACCGACTCTGCGCGGTGCCGCCCCGTCGTGTGTGACCGGGCCTGTCTCGACCGCGAACGGCCGACTCAGGAGGCGAGACCCGCCATCCTGCGGCTCTTGGACTTGATCAGCAGCGTCCGCTCGGCCTCGGACAGTCCACCCCAGATGCCGTAGGGCTCTTGGACGGCCAATGCGTGCTGCCTGCACTGTTCGAGCACCGGGCACTGCTGGCACACCTCTTTCGCCCTTGCCTCCCGCCGTGACCTCGCCGGACCTCTCTCGCCGTCCGGATGGAAGAAGAAGGCACTGTCCATGCCTCTGCACGAGCCTTGAAGCTGCCAGTCCCACAGGTCCGCGTTCGGCCCTGGCAGTCGCCGAGTGTCGGCCATTTGTCGACCACCTCCCCGCAAGTGGTGCACTTGTCGCGAGTGCGTTCGCACTCGTATCGGGACCTACGCTAGAACCGCGCCATAACTTGTTCAAGACCCTTCGCTCCATAAGTTGTTCACACTAATGGGCGTTATCCTGTGGCGCGGAGCACTTCGTGCCCCGGGGGCACCGAGAACAGGTGACCAGATCATCGTCCAGACGACCGGAACGGACACGGCCTCGTGAGCACGCAGCCAGGACCCGACGACGGTGGTGAGACCGACGAGGGCTGCGTGGCTCCGCTTGGCGAGGTCGAGCCGCTGCCCGCCGCAGCGGGCGACGAGCCGACCCTCACCGTCGCCGCGGTCGCCCGCCGCCTCGGCATCGCGCCTGCCACCCTGCGCACCTGGGACCGGCGCTACGGCCTCGGACCCAGCGGCCACACCAGCGGCAGGCACCGCCGGTACGGCCCGTTGGACGTCGCGCGTCTGGAGCTGATGCAGCATGCGCTGCTGCGGGGCGCCTCGCCCGCCGAGGCGGCGCGGTACGCCCTGAGCACCTCGTCGCCCGCCCCGCGCGTCGCGCCGGACGAGTCGACGTCCGTGCGCGTGACCGGACGGGTCGTGGAGAGCGACGAGTCATCGCGGCCGCCCCGGCCTCGGCTTGTCCACGACGTGGGAGACCTTGCGGCGGGCGGACCGCGGGACGCGGCGGACTTGTCCTTCGGGGCGGGCTCCTCGGCGGGGGCCGCGGTCTCGGACGGCGACGATCCGGCGGCCGGGCCGAACCCCGGCCTGCCTCCCGCCGCAGGCCTGCCTCCCGCGGCGGGCCTGCTCTCCGGGGGGATGGAGCTGCCCGCGTTCGACCGGCGCGCCCGGTCGGGCGGTCGAGGGCTGCGGCTGCCCGGCGCGAGCAGCAGGGCCAGAGGACTGGGTCGCGCGGTGACGGCGATGGACTCCTGGTCGGTGAACCGTCTGCTGCTGGAGGCGCTGCACGAGGACGGCGTGCTGACGGTGTGGCAGGAGCTCGCCGAACCGGTGCTGGGCGCGTTGAGCGAACGCTGGGAGCACTCCGGCGAGGGTCGGGAGATGACCCGGCTGTTGAGCGAGTGCCTGATCACGGTGATGAGCACCGTGACGGCGGGCGCGGCCGAGCCGAGGACCGCGCGGTCCGTGCTGCTCGTCGGCGCGCCCGGTGAACGGCACGGGCTGCCGATGTACGTGCTGGCCGCCGAGCTGTCCCAGCGCAGGCTCGGTGCGCGGCTGCTGGGTGTCGGACTGCCCATGGACGGCGTGGTGGCCGCGGTGCGGCGCGTCGCCCCCGCCGCGATGGTGCTGTGGGCGCAGCGACCGCGCTGTGGCGATCCGGCGGTGTTCGAGGCGCTGCCGAGGACCCGGCAGCGGGTGCGGCTGTTCGCGGGCGGCCCCGGCTGGGACCCGAGCACCCTGCCGAATCGGGTCGAGGCTGTGACGGAGCTCGCATCGGCGGCCGACCTCATCGAGCGGTCCGTGGTGGTCCGGGGCGGTCGCGGCTAGCACTCCACGCCGTCACCTGGAGTGATCGAAGCGATTCGCCCTGAAATCGCCCGCGCTCGCGTCGGTCTTCTGGGTAGGGTCGGGCATGCTCCATTCCGGTGAACCTCGGGCGGCTACCTGATGGAGCAAGTACTTGACGGATTAAGCACCAGATCGGGTCAAGGTTTGGCGACCGGCGTCCGATAGGGAAGTGGAACGTCACTCGGCTGCAGGAAGGAGTTCCCGTGACGACGGTCTTGATCTGCGATGACCGGCGGAGCGTCCGGGAGGGGCTCACTCGCGTGATGTCGGCGGTCCCGGGTGTGAGCCGGATCGATTGTGTAGCCCATGGTGACGAGCTGCTCGCTCGCTTCTCCAGGCAGGCTGTCGATGTCGTGCTGGTAGGAACGCAGCGCGCCGTGCCAACGGGCGTGGAAGCCACCAGGCGGCTCGTCTCGGCTCACCCACAGGCCAACGTCATCGTCTTCGGCGCGCCGGACGACGCGGGCAGCATCGCTGCCGCGATCGCCGGTGGAGCGCGCGGTTACCTGCGATGGGACGCCTCGCGCCCCGAGCTGGTCGCCGCCCTGGCGCACACGCTGGCGAGTACCGCGGTGCCCGCCCCGCGTCAGCCCTCCGATCCCGGAGTCCAACTCACCGAGCGTGAACTCCAGGTGCTGCGGGGCATGAGTCAGGGAAAGAGCAACGGTCAGATCGGGCGCGAGCTCTATCTGTCCGAGGACACCGTCAAGACACACGCACGACGTCTGTTCCGCAAGTTGGGCGTGCGCGACCGTGCACAGGCCGTCGCCCACGGATTCCGCAGGGGACTCGTCTCCTGACCTGCGGCACCTCTGGCGCCGACCGGCAACCTGATGCCGGTCGGCGCCTTGTGCTGCTCTCGTGACGTCGTCGTGGCGTTCGGTCATGCACCGGGGGCGGTGTGTGCGGGGGGTGCGCCGTATGGTTCGTCATCGGGTTGAGACACTGGGCCATGCGGTTGTCCCGCTGTAGGTGTGGCTGAGTCGAGGTCGGTCACGACGGGTCGTTCTGGTTAGGTCAGGTGATGTGATGCCCAACTCTCGGACGACACCAGCTTCACCGGTCCGATTGAATCGGCCGGTGCGTTGAGTGACGTACACCAAACTGCGGACCGTACGGACGATCGCCGGTAACACCAGGGCTGCCTACTGCGATGACTAATTTGGGGGACGGACTGGACGCCGTCGTCGGCGAGGCCGTCGGCGGTAATCGTCGGGCGATCGAACGGTTGTTGGCGGCCATTCGTCCCCTTGTGGTGCGGTACTGCCGCGCCCGGGTCGGAAGACAGGAACGGTCGTCGGCCTCGGCTGACGACGTGGCCCAGGAGGTGTGTCTCGCCGTGCTCACGGCGCTGCCGGGCTACCGCGACCAGGGACGTCCGTTCTTGGCGTTCGTGTACGGCATCGCCTCGCACAAGGTCGCCGACGCACACCGGGCCGCGGCGCGGAACAAGTCCGAGCCGGTGCCCGAGGTTCCCGACGCGCCGGGCAACGAGGCGGGTCCCGAACAGCGGGCCATGCAGGACGAGCTGTCCGGACGGATGGGAAGACTGCTCCAGGTGCTGCCGCCGAAGCAGCGGGAGATCCTGCTGCTCCGGGTCGTCGTCGGGCTCTCCGCCGAGGAGACGGCCGAGGCCGTCGACTCGACGCCCGGCGCGGTGCGAGTCGCCCAGCACCGGGCGCTGACCAGGCTGAGGAAGACGCTCGCCACGGAGGAGGTGGTCTGAAGTGGCCGACAGACACGATGAGGACGAGCCCACATCGGGTGATCGAGTCGAGAACGAGAACTCCGAGCCGTCGTCGTCCGACGTGGCAGGGCATCTCGACGGCTCCGCGTCGCGGACGGAGCAGGAGTCCCCGGCGGAGCACATCGACCTCTCCGCGATCCAGGCCGACGACGCACTGCTCGACGCGCTCGGCGGCACCGACCCGACGGTCGGCGAGGAGGACTCCGCCGACCAGGACCTCAGCGCCATGCTGGTCGCCTGGCGTCGGGAGGCCGACGCCGAGCCCTTCGGGGAGCTCGTCGACATCGACACCGCCGTGGCGACGATCGCCGCCGCCCGGCCGCCCGCCCGGCGCAGGCCGCGCTTCCTCGTGCCGCTGGCCACCGCGGCGGCCGTGCTCGCCATCACCTTCACCGGGGTGAGCGTCGCCGCCCGTGAGGCGCGCCCCGGCGACACCCTGTGGGGGCTGTCTCGGGTGCTGTTCACCGAGCACGCGAACTCGGTGGAGGCCGCCGTCGCGGTTCAAGGCGAACTCGACGCGGCGGAGGCCGCGTTGTTCGCGGGCCGGTTCGAACAGGCCGCCGCCGCGCTCCAGCGCGCGGGCGCCTCGCTGGACTCGGTGTCCGACGACGACGGACACGCCCATCTCCGGGCCACGCACGACCGACTGCGGGATCAGCTCGATCCGGCGCCCCAGCCCGAGGACGGCGAGGCGCCAGAGGACTCCGAGAGCACGACGGACGGCGGTGAACCGCCGCTGCTGGTCGACACCACCACCGAGCAGCCCCCGCCCACGTCGCCGACCGACGACTCCGAGACCTCGCCGCCCGACGAGACGACGACCACGCCGCCTGAGGAGCCGACGCCGAGCAGCCCCCCTGCGCCGAGCACCCCGCCGTCACCCAGCACGCCTTCGGGCAGCGAGCCGGACACCAGCACCGGGTCTCGGACGGAGAACATCTCGACGATGCCTTCCGGCGGCGAGTGATCCGCACCGCGGCCGCCTGCCGGGTCGCCCGATCCGTCGGGCAGCCCGGCGGCAGGACGGCGGTGGAGATCAGGTCTCGGTCGCACCGGCGGCGTCCGAGTAGCCTCGGCAGTACTCCCAGGTCACGTAGTGATTCGGGTCCGGGTTGTAGGCGGGTTCATGCGGTCGCATGTGTCCGTCGGCCAAGAGCTGGGTCAGACTCGACCGAAGCAGCTCCCAGTCGTGGTAGTGCGGTTCGGCACAATCGGCGCAGTCGACGACGATGCCGCGCAGGCCGCGTTGTTCCAGGAGCGCCTGGTAGACGGCGAGATCGGCGAGGTCGGCCAGCAGTTCGGCCCGTTCGTCTTCGTCGAGCACTCGGTCGTCGTCGTCCGCAGGCTCGCCTAGGGCGCGCGCCGGGTCCTCCGGGTCGCTCGCGAACGGATCTGGGGGCAGGGCATCGTGCGGCACGAGCGCACGGTACCGGGCGAGACGTCGCTGTTGTCGTCGATACCATGGAAGAACCCGCCCCGCGAGGTTGTTCACCCTCATACGGTTCACCCTCACACCCAGGACGAGCGGGACATCAGGCAGTCGCACCCGCGTGAGGCCGGACGGCCGACGCAGTGGCGGCAGGTGCATCAGGAAGGCAGTTCCCAGTGACGACCAGCGATTCGGTTGACGAGCGAACCTCTTCGGTGCTTCGGGACATCGAGAGCGGACTGCCCGCGAAGTTCGCCTCGCTCGGGCTCACCTTCGACGACGTGCTGCTGCTGCCCGCGGAGTCCGACGTGATTCCCAGCGGAGTCGACACGAGCGCATCGCTCTCCCGCAACGTCCGGCTGCGCATCCCGCTGCTGTCCTCGGCGATGGACACCGTCACCGAGTCGCGGATGGCGATCGCGATGGCGCGTCAGGGCGGGATGGGCGTGCTGCATCGCAACCTGCCCATCGAGGAGCAGGCCGCCCAGGTCGAGGTGGTGAAGCGTTCCGAGGCGGGAATGGTCACCGACCCGGTGACCTGCTCCCCGGAGGACTCCCTCTCCGAGGTGGACGCGCTGTGCGCCCGTTTCCGGATCTCCGGCGTCCCGGTGACCGATCCGGACGGCACGCTGGTGGGCATCATCACCAACCGCGACATGCGATTCGAGGTCGACTTCACTCGCCGGGTGCGTGAGGTGATGACCCCCGCGCCGCTGGTCAGCGCCCAGGTGGGCGTCACGGCCGAGGCCGCGCTGGGCCTGCTGCGCAGGCACAAGATCGAGAAGCTTCCGATCGTCGACGGCGCGAACAAGCTGCGCGGTCTGATCACCGTGAAGGACTTCGTCAAGACGGAGAAGTACCCGAACGCGACGAAGGACACCGACGGCAGGCTGCTCTGCGGTGCGGCCGTCGGCGTCGGTCCGGAGGCGCGCGAACGCTCGATGGCCCTCGCCGAGGCAGGCGTCGACGTGATCATCGTCGACACCGCGCACGGCCACTCGCGTGCCGTTGTCGACATGGTCGCGCTGCTCAAGCGGGAACTGGGCGACACCGTGGACGTCATCGGCGGCAACGTCGCGACCCGGGCCGGGGCGCAGGCCCTGGTGGACGCCGGGGCCGACGGCGTGAAGGTGGGCGTCGGGCCCGGCTCCATCTGCACCACCCGTGTCGTGGCGGGCGTCGGCGTTCCCCAGATCAGCGCCATCTACGAGGCGGACCTCGCCTGCCGTCCCGCAGGCGTCCCGGTGATCGGCGACGGCGGCATCCAGTACTCCGGCGACATCGCCAAGGCCATCGCCGCGGGTGCAGGCTCCGTGATGCTGGGCAGTCTGCTCGGCGGCACGGCCGAGGCACCGGGCGAGCTGGTGCTGGTCAACGGCAAGCAGTACAAGACCTACCGGGGCATGGGCTCCCTGGCGGCGATGAGTTCACGTGGTCCGTCCAAGTCCTACTCCAAGGACCGCTACTTCCAGGACGACGTGCTCTCGGACGAGAAGCTCGTTCCGCAGGGCATCGAGGGCCGAGTGCCGTTCCGGGGCCCGCTCGCGCAGGTGATCCACCAGCTCGTCGGCGGACTCGCGGCGGGCATGGGCTTCGCGGGCGCCCGCACCATCGCGGAGCTGCAGCAGGCCCAGCTCGTGCGGATCACCGCCGCCGGGCTCAAGGAGAGCCACCCTCACGACATCACCATGACGGTGGAGGCGCCGAACTACACCACGCACTGACGCGTCTCGGCCGTGCCCGAGCGGTCACGCGGGTGGCGCCGGTGCGACGGCGAAGCGGTCTCGCGGGAGACGAGCGGATCGATCCTGGTGAGGCCCCGCGTAGCGCGGGGTTCAGCGGTGGTGTCCGTCGTCCCGTCGGGGCGGCCCGACCCCCCGGGGTCGGCGCCGTCCACCCGGCGCATCACAATGGCTTCCTCTGCTGGAACGGCGTAGGGAGACAGACGTGCGGGATCAGGTGGAGATCGGTAGAGGACGCACCGCGATGCGTGCCTACGACCTCGACGACGTGGAGATCGTGCCGTCACGTCGCACGCGCTCCTCGAAAGACGTGTCGTTGAGCTGGCAGATCGACGCCTACCGCTTCGGCATCCCGCTGGTGACCCACCCGACGGACGCCATCGTCTCGCCTGCCACCGCCGTGCGCGTCGGCGAGCTGGGCGGCCTGGCCGTCCTGAACGCCGAGGGACTCTGGGCTCGCCACTCCGACGTCGAGGACGTCATGTTCCGGCTGGTCACCGCCGCCGAGGACGACGACGATCCCGCCGCGGCGGTGCGGCTGCTCCAAGAGCTGCACGCGGCGCCGATCCGGCTGGACCTGCTCTCCCAGTCGATCAAGGAGATCCGTGAGTCGGGGTCGCACGTAGCGGTGCGGGTCAGCCCGCAGCACGCCGAGGAGCTGACGCCGGACCTGCTGGCGGCGGGTGTCGAGATCCTGGTGCTCCAGGGCACGATCATCTCCGCCGAGCACGTCGCCAGAGACGGTGAGCCGCTCAACCTGAAGCGTTTCATCGCGGAGCTGGACGTGCCGGTGATCGCGGGCGGCGTCGGGGACTACCGGACGGCCATGCACCTGATGCGGACCGGCGCCGCGGGCGTGATCGTCGGGTTCGGCCACGCCACCAGCACCACGACCACGGAGGTCCTCGGCATCGGGGTGCCGATGGCCACCGCGATCGCCGACGCGGCCTCGGCCCGTCGCGACTATCTCGACGAGACCGGCGGCCGGTACGTGCACGTGCTCGCCGACGGCGGCATCAGCACCTCCGGCGACATCGCGAAGGCCATCGCCTGCGGTGCGGACGCGGTGATGCTCGGGGAGCCCCTCGCCCTGGCCAGCGAGGCACCCGCCCAGGGGTACTACTGGACGTCCGCCGCGGCCCACCCTTCCCTGCCGCGAAGCGAGATCTTCCCGGTGCCCAGCACCGACTACGACCTGGAGACGCTGCTCTTCGGCCCTTCCTCCGACCCGCTGGGCACGGTGAACCTCTTCGGCGCGCTGCGTCGCGCGATGGCCAAGACCGGCTACTCCGACCTGAAGGAGTTCCAGAAGGTGGGCCTCACCGTCCGCCGGTGACGCCATCGCCCGGCCAGGTCTGCGGTCGGGCGCCCGCCGGGGCCTCGCCGACTCGGCCTCGCCCGACCGTCGTGGCGGCCCCGCCGTGCGGGCGGCGAGCGTCGGCGGGGCTCTGCGCCCGGACGCGCGGGCGGTGGTTGTTTCGGACGCGCGGGCGGTGGTTGTTTCGGACGCGCGGGCGGTGGTTGATTCGGCCGTCGCGGCCGGTGACCGCGTACGCCGTCGGTCCGCCCGCCGGGCAGGGGTGAACCCGCCCGCAGCTCGTCCCTTCGGGCACGGCGCGGCCCGCGGATGGCGGGCGAGCCCGGGGCTCACCCGCTCGGTGGACGGGGCCGCACGGGACGGCAGGTCTCGGTGAGCTCCGCGCCGATCCTGGCCAGCTCGGCGCGAACCGCCGCCGACTCGGTGACCTGGACCCGCGCTCCCCAGCCTGCCAGCTCTATCGCGATCATCTCGGCGGTCGGCGCCGCCAGCCGTACCCGGACGCGGCGATCGTCCACGCGGTCGCCGACCGCGCAGTGCAGGCCGAACTGACCGCGTAGGGCGGGCAGCAGCTCGACGTCGACGATGGCCGCCGTCGAGACCAGTGAGCGTCGCCGTTCGACCTCGTCCACGACCTGGTCCCAGATCGCCGAGAGTGCGAGATCGTGCGGCCGTTCGGCCGGAACCTCCGTCGTGACCGCGTCGAGGATCCGGTCGACACGAAACGTGCGTCGTCCGCGATCGGTGCCCGCCATGAGGTACCAGACCCCGTTCTTGTCGACGAGCCCCCACGGATCGACCAGTCGGTCCGTCCGCTCTCGGCCCCGGCCCGCGTAGGTGAGACGGACCTTCCTGCGGTCGACCACGGCGGCCTGAAGCATCGTGACAAGGACAGGGCGCACGCTGCGCGGGGTTCCCCAGCGTGTCGGATCGACCAGGACGGTGTCGGCCGCGGCCCCGGCCTCGTCGCGGAAGCCTTCAGGCAGGGCCCGCAGGAGCTTTCGCACTGCCGTCCTGAGCTCCGGCGTGGTCGCCGTAGCCGGTCCGAGCAGCAGGAAGAGGGCTCGTGCCTCGGGTGCCGTGAGCCCGCTGAGATCCGTGCGGGCGCCGCCGATCAGCGACCACCCGCCGCCCCGTCCGGGCTGCGAGTAGACGGGGACACCCGCCGCGGAGAGCGCGTCGAGATCACGGCGGGCGGTGGCCACCGACACCTCCAGTTCCTCCGCCAGCTCGGCTGCGGTCACCCGGCCACGGACCTGCAACAACAGCAGAGCCGCGATCAGTCGATCGGCACGCATGCGACGAAGTCTGCCGGGGAAGGTGCGCAGTGGATGAGCACTTCACCTCGGAACATGGCGTGACGTCCCTCCCCCTCTCGAAAGGACCACCATGCTGCGAGGAATGGCCACCCTCAGTCTCTTCGCCGACGACCTGGCGGCGGCGAAGGCCTGGTACACGGAGCTGCTGGGCATCCCGCCGTACTTCGAGCGTCCGATCGAGGGTCCGCCCGCGTACGTGGAGTTCCGGCTCGGGGACCACCAGCACGAACTCGGGCTGATCCACAGCCGCTACGCGCCGCACGCACGGGCGAAGACGCCCGGCGGCGCCGTGGTGTTCTGGCACGTCGACGACGTGTCCGCCGCCGTCGACCGGCTGACGTCCATGGGCGCCGTCGAGCACGAGGCGATCACGCGGCGCGAGGCAGGCTTCGTCACCGCGTCCGTCGTGGACCCGTTCGGGAACATCCTCGGGGTCATGTACAACCCGCATTACTTGGAGATGCTCGCCGCATCCAGCCGGAGGTGAGCCCGACGGCCGGCGAGGGGCGGGGCCCGCTCGGCCCCGCCTGGTGCGACGTCCGATCGGCGCTCGTGGCGGCCCGTGGTCGCGGCGTCTCCGGCAGGTGTCCGTCCGTCCCGCACGGCCCGTCCCGGAGGGACGCCGGCCGTCCTCGGCGGTGTCCTGCTCGAACGGTCGGATGACGGACGTCGGATCGGCCGCGGCCTTCCGCGGCCGGATCGCCGACGACCTCCCGGGTCGTGTCGTCCGACGAGACGTCCTGCCGCCCGATCCGCCCACCGGGGCGCCGTCCGGGGTGCGGCCGACCGGGGCGAGGCGCCGCCGATTCCCGGCCGAGCGGCGCGCCGGTCAGCGCGGATCGTCGGCGAAGATCGTGCGCCGCTCCACGGTGAACTCGTGCATCAGCCGACGCAGCGCCGAGCGATCCGGCGCGTCGGCGTCGCCGTCCCGCTCGCGGCGTGCCTCCACGGCAGGCACGTCGCCGACGGTCAGCTCGTCCGCGCCCAGCGCCGTGCCCGCCTGTCGGACGGCTCGTCGATCGTGAGTGAAGATCGCGGCCCGGCCGCCGGGCAGCGCGTCCTCGACCTGGCTCAGCGCCGCGGCCAACCCGGCCGCCCGCGAGACCACGAGCACCGGGCCGAAGGCCTCCTCTCGCCACAGCCGTGCCGTGGGCGCCGCCCCCACCAGCACCGTCGGCTCGACGGAGGTTCCGGAGCGGCGCCCGCCGATGAGCACCTCGGCCCCCGTCCCCACGGCCTCGGTGATCCAGTCGCCGACCCGGGCCGAGGCGGCCTCGTCGATCAGCGGACCCACCTGGACGTCGGGATCATGCGGGTCACCGGTCCGCAGCGCTCCCACGGCCGCGGTCAACCGGGGCAGGAAGTCCGCCGCCACCGACTCGTCGACCACGACCCGTTGCACGGCCTCGGCCGACTGCCCCGCCTGGTGATTGCCGAACTCCGCGATGCGGCGGGCCGCGAGATCGAGCTCTTCCGGAGTCGACCAGTCGGCGCATACCAGGGCCGTCGTGACTCCGCCGAGTTCGAGGACGAGATGGCGGTCGGCCACGACGCGGCGTAGGACCGCGGCGGTGTGGCGTGAGCCGGTCAGCGAGACCACGGCGGCCCGTTCGTCCCCCGCCAGAGCCTGCGCGGCCTCGTCGTCCAGCGGCAGCACGGAGAACGTGCCCTCGGCCAGATCGGCCTCGGCCAACAGCTCGCCGAGCATCAGCGCCGACAGGGGAGTGCGCGGCGAGGGCTTGATCAGCACCGGCGCCCCCACGGCGAGCGCGGCCGCCGCCTGGCGTGCGGCCGTGTACAACGGGTAGTCGGCCGAGGTGAGGGCGAGTACCGGGCCGCGGGGAACTCGCCGTGTCGACACGTCCGCCCAGCGATCCGGTTCGCCCGCGTCGGCGTCCACCGAGGAGGCGGCCAGCCGAAACACCGACGCCGCCCTGTCGACCTCGATCTCCGCCCACCGCAGCGGCTTGCCGTTCTCGGCGGTGATGATCTCGGCGAACTCCTCGGCGCGGTCGGCCAGCCCGTGGGCCAGCGACGTCAGGGCCGTGGACACCGACCGCCGGGAGCAGGCCGCGACCTCGTGTCGCGCGGCCGCGGCCCCGCGCACGGCACGCCAGACCTGGTCGGAGTCCGGCACGCAGACGGTCGCCACCTCGGTCTCGTCGTAGGGATGCCGGATCGCCTGTCTGCCCTCGCTCGACTCCGGTCTCCCCGCGATCCAACAGGGCCGCGGGGTAGGTGTGAAGGCGTCCACTCCGCCGTCTTGGCTGCTCGTGATGTCCACAGCGACACCGTATGCGGATGATCTTCCGGATCATGTCGACCTCGGGAGGGTGTGGCCTGAGACTCACTCGGCCGGGGGAAGCCGAGACCGCCGGTCGACCGGCCGGTCTCACCTGGGACGATGTGGGGGTCACCCCGAGGTCTCGTTCGTCCAGGAGGTTCGCCAGTGCCCAGCAGTGCGAAGGGGCCGGTGCTCGTCGTCGACTTCGGCGCGCAGTACGCCCAGCTCATCGCACGCCGCGTCCGTGAGGCGCAGGTGTACTCCGAGGTGGTGCCGCACTCGACGTCGACGGCGGAGCTGCTCGCCCGTGATCCGGCCGCCGTGGTGCTCTCCGGCGGTCCGTCCAGCGTCTACGCCGACGGCGCCCCCGGTCTGGATCCGGAGCTGCTGTCCGCGGGCGTGCCGGTGTTCGGCATCTGTTACGGCTTCCAGGTCATGGCCCAGGCCCTCGGCGGCACCGTGGAGCGGACCGGCACTCGTGAGTACGGGCGGACCGATCTCGATCTCGAGTCGGCCACGGGCGTGCTGCACACCGAGCTGCCCGAGCACCACCCGGTGTGGATGAGCCACGGCGACGCGGTGACGAAGGCCCCGGAGGGCTTCACGGTCACCGCGACCAGCCCCGGTGCCCCCGTCGCGGCCTTCGAGGACGTCGAGCGCGGACTCGCGGGCGTGCAGTACCACCCCGAGGTGGCGCACTCGCCGCACGGACAGGAGGTGCTGCGGCGGTTCCTCCGCGACATCGCGGGCATCGGCCCGGCGTGGACCACCGCGTCGATCGTCGACGAGCAGGTGGCGTTGATCCGAGAGCAGGTCGGCACCGGTCGCGTCATCTGCGCGCTATCCGGCGGGGTGGACTCGGCGGTCGCCGCGGCCCTGGTGCAGCGGGCCGTCGGCGACCAGCTCACCTGCGTGTTCGTCGATCACGGCCTGCTGCGGGCGGGCGAGCGAGCCCAGGTGGAGCGTGACTTCGTCGGCGCCACCGGCGTCCGCCTGGTCACCGTCGACGCGAAGGATCGCTTCCTCGCCGCCCTGGCAGGCGTGACCGACCCCGAGAAGAAGCGCAAGATCATCGGCCGCGAGTTCATCCGGGTGTTCGAGCAGGCCGCCCGCGATCTCCAGGCCGAGGCGGGCGAGCACGGCGAGGAGGTCGAGTTCCTCGTCCAGGGCACCCTGTACCCCGACGTGGTCGAGTCCGGCGGCGGCACCGGCACCGCCAACATCAAGAGCCACCACAACGTGGGCGGGCTCCCGGACGACCTGCGTTTCGGCCTCGTCGAGCCGCTGCGGGCGCTGTTCAAGGACGAGGTGCGCCGAGTCGGCCTCGAACTGGGGCTGCCCGAGACCATCGTGGCGCGGCAGCCGTTCCCCGGCCCCGGCCTGGGCATCCGCATCATCGGCGAGGTGACGGCCGAGCGACTGGAGACCCTGCGCGCCGCCGACGCCATCGTCCGTGAGGAGCTGACCGCCGCAGGCCTGGACCGGGAGATCTGGCAGTGCCCGGTGGTCCTGCTCGCCGACGTCCGCTCGGTCGGGGTGCAGGGCGACGGCCGCACCTACGGTCATCCGATCGTGCTGCGCCCGGTGTCCAGTGAGGATGCCATGACCGCGGACTGGACCAGGCTGCCCTACGAGGTGCTGGAGCGGATCTCGACCCGCGTCACCAACGAGGTCGCCGAGGTGAACCGGGTGACGCTCGACGTCACCAGCAAGCCGCCGGGCACCATCGAGTGGGAATGACCTCGGCGGCCTCGCGCGGCTGACCACGCACGCCGATCAGCCGCCGGGCACGGAGGGCGATCGGCCTCCTCCGAGGAACGATCGCCTCGCCCGGCGGGACACGTCACGCCGAACCCCGACGCACCAGGTGCACGGGCAGGACCTCCCGACCGGGCGGGACGTCCTCGCCCGCGATGAGCCGGGTGAGCCGGTGCACCATCCGGCGGACCTGCTCGGAGGCGTCCTGCGCGATCGTGGTCAGCGGCGGACTGGTGTGCGGGGCGACGGCGGGCTGATCGTCGAATCCGACGACGGCGACGTCCTCCGGCACTCGTCTACCCGCCATGCGCAGTGCGTCGATCGCCCCCGCGGCCATCAGGTCGCTGGCGGCGAACACTCCGTCGAGGTCGGGGACGCGGTCCAGCAGCGCGCGCATGGCTCGCTCGCCGCCCTGCCTGGCGAAGTGGCCGGACTCCGTCAACAGTGCGGTCTCGGCCTCGTTCGCGCCGGTGGCCAGCCGCCAGCCGTCCAGCCGGTCGATGGCGGCGTGCTCGTCCAGCGGGCCGGTGACGCTGACGATCCGCCGCCGACCGAGGTCCATCAGGTGGCGGCTGCCGATCCGGCCGCCCTCCCGGTTGTCGGTGTCCACCAGGTGCAGCCGATGGTCGGCCGCCCACGGCCTGCCGCCGAAGACGGCGGGGATCGGCAGCGTCGCCATGGCCGAGGGAAGCGGATCGCCACGATGCGGGGTGAACAGCAGAGCGCCGTCGACGTGTCCGCCCAGCAGGAAGCGTTCGGTGCGGGCCTCGTCCTCAGGCGAGTGGACCAGCATCAGCACCATGGCCGCGTCGAGTTCCCCGAGCCTGCCCGCCGCCGCCCGCACGACCGTGGCGAATCGGGGATCGTCGAAGATCTTCGACTCCGGTTCCGAGATCACCACGGCGACCGCGCCGGTCCGGCGCGTCACCAGCGTCCGCGCCGCACGATTGGGCACGTAACCCAGTTCCCTGATGGCGGAGTACACCGACTCCTTGGCCTCCGGGCTGACCCTCGGCGAGTCGTTGACCACCCTGGACACGGTCGCCCGCGAGACGCCCGCCAGCGCGGCGACGTCCTCCAGCGTGGGTCGATGCTCCCCCTGCGTCTGTGTCGACACCGCTCCCCGCACCTCCCTGGGAAGCCTACTAGTGCCGATCCGCCCGTCGTCGGTGCCGCCGGTGCCCGTGAACGTCGACGCCTCGGCCGTCTCGGCGGTCACCCGGCCGCTTCAGCTCAGCCGGCTGTCCGAGGTGTGTCCTAGTCCTGCCGACGGGAGCGCAGCGAACCGGCGAGCAGCGCCAGACCGATGGTGACCGCGCCCGCGGCCAGCACCCACCGCAGGTTCAGCAGCGGGAGCCAGTCGTTGCCGTCGGAGAAGGTGTACACGGCGACCAGCAGCGCGATCACTCCGCAGATCAGCGTCAGCAGATCCATCGGGCTGCGCCGTCGGGCGGCCTTGGGCTTGTCGGCATGCTCAGCCATACCGGACCTCCAACTGTCCCGCTCCCATGTACATGTCGAGTTCCAGCACGCCGCTGTCCGACTCCTCGGGGATGCTCGTGACGCTGGTCGATCCCTCGTAGTAGTGATCGTGGTCCAGGCAGGACGATCCGCCGATCCGCGTCTCACAGTTCACCCGTATCGGCAGATCCGGCGGCACGATGACCTCGATGTCGCCGCCGAGGTTCATGATCACGCTGCTGCGCAGGGTCTCCCCTGCGGGTATCTCCAGCTCGGTCAGGTCGAGCAGGATCACGCCCGCCGAGAGCCGATAGGAGTCCTGGAGCTGGTTCGGATCGGTCACGCGCAGCTCGTATGCCCCCGCACCGTGCCAGCCGCCGGTCTCGTGCAGCGGCAGGAGCCCGAGCAGGAACGTGAGCGCGGCGACGGGGGTGGTCAGCCAGATCAGCCCGCGACCGCCCCCGCGAAGCGCGCCGATCACCATGCCCGCGCCCAGCACGGCCAGGACCAGTGCCAGCATCCTCGGCGGGGTGAGGCCGCTGCCCGGGTGCACGAGCGGCAGGCTCGCCGCGAAGGTCAGCAGGGCCAGGGCCGCGGTCACCGGGGTGACCCGCGACCGGGTTCGACGTCCGGGGTGCGACTCCGGCGGCTCCGCGGGCCGCTGGCCGACCGGGTCGGGGAGGTCCCAGGCGAACGGGGCGACGCCCAGCGGGTCCCAGGCCGGCGGCGTCGGCGGTTCCGAAAGCCCGTCCGGGTTGGAGGCGAAGTAGGCGGCGTCCGAAGCGGCGTCCGGGCCCGGGGCGGGTGCCGGTCCCGTGGCGCAGCCGAACGCCGTCGTGGTCGCCTCGACGTTGGTCCTGCCGGTACCTGGCCGCGGTTCCTCGGTCGTCTCGAAACCGGGACGCTGCGTCTCCGGCCAGTTGACCGTGCGCGGCGTGCTGTGTCCCCGATTGGCGTGCAGCAGATAGAGCGCCACTCCCGAACCACCGAGACACACCGCGCTGGTGAACGCGCCGTTCAACACCCACTGGACGACCGGGACCATCGCGATGCCCAGCAGCGCGGGCAGCACCACCGTCGACAGCTGACCCGCCGACTCGTCCCGGCCCCGACCGGCCAGCGCCTCGGCAGGGGAGGACAACTCGCCCTCCTGCCGCAGCAGCAGCCAGCCGAGCAGGTAGAGCAGCACACCGCAGCCGCCCCAGAACGACGTCACGACGAGGACGACGCGGATCAATGTCGGATCGAGATCGTACCGACGGGCGACGCCGACGGCCACGCCCGCGATCTTGCGCCCTTCGCTCGACCGAACGGGTCGGGTCCGCCAGAGGTCCTTGATCGTGTCCTCGAAGCGCGGGCGTGCGGTCGAAGTCGCCCCGCTCGGCCCGTCCTGGCCTGCTGCGTCCATCCCATCCCACCGTTCACGCCGTCTCGGCTTGCCTGCGGTCCGTGCTCCTGGTCGGCCGTGTCCTCCGTCGCCGGCCCCGTGGTCGCGGACCTCGTGGCCACCGGGTTCGCTCGCCGACCTGGTCGCTGCCGACCTGGTCGCTGCCGACCTGGTCGTCGCCGCGCCGATCCGAACCTGAGCACGTCCGATCGCCAGTCCAGCATGACCCGATCCGAGCGCCACGCCATCGGGGTAACCCCTGAGCTCTGCCCCCGCCGAGGCACCCCGGCGTCCGGGGCGCTCCCTGATGACGCCCGGTGCACGGGCGTGTGACGATGGCATCGTGGCAGTACAGACTGATCACGAGGGGAGGCGGCCCGTGCCGGACGGCGCTCCGGTGGACGACTCGCATCGCATCACCCAACGGGTGACCTCGACCAGGCGCGATCCGAGGGGCGCGGGCGAGAGCACGCCGCGGCCGACCCTGCGTCGACGTCGATCGTCTCGGGTGGTCGCCGGTGTCGCGGGCGGACTCGCCGACCACCTGAAGGTCGACGTGCTCTGGGTCCGGGTCGTCATCACCCTGCTGGCGGGCGTCGACGGGCTGGGCGTCGTGCTCTACGCGGCGCTGTGGGCGGTGGTGCCGCAGCGCCCGGTCGACGTCCCCGAGACGGTGAATCCCCGACAGCGCACCCAGGCGCTCGGCCTGGTGGTGCTGGGCTTCGGTCTGGTCGTGGCGACCACGTCCTTCGGCGACGGCTGGAGCGGACGGCTGTTCTTCCCCGCCTCGGTGGGCCTGATCGGTGCCTTCCTGGTCTGGCGGGAGGCCGACGAGACCCAGCGTCGTCGCTGGGCGCAGGGCGCCAGAACGGGCGTCGCGGAGGTCTTCATCGGCAACGGCGGTCGCGGCGCGGTCGTCCGCAGCCTGACCGGCGCCGCCCTCGTCCTCACCGGCATCATCGTGCTGCTCGCCAACAGCCTGTCGCTGGCGCGACTCCAGTTCGCCCTGTTGTCCGTGCTCGTCACGCTCGTCGGCGCGGCCGTACTCACCCTGCCGTGGTGGCTGCGGCTGGTCCGCGACCTGGACGAGGAGCGCCGGGTGCGGATTCGCACCGAGGAGCGCGCCGAGATCGCCGCCCACCTGCACGACTCGGTGCTTCAGACGCTTGCGCTGATCCAGAAGCAGGCGGAGAACGACAAGGAGGTCCGCAGGCTCGCGCGAAGCCAGGAGCGGCAGCTGCGCACCTGGTTGTACGGCGCGACCGGCTACGGGGGGTCGGGCAGGGCCACCGCGGAGCCCGACGCCCAGAGTCCGCCGGTGGCGGGCGCGGCGACCTCGGCCCGCACTCTGGCGGAGCTGATCAGCGAGGTGTGCGGCGAGGTCGAGGACACCTTCGCCATCAAGGTCCAACAGGTCGTCGTGGGCGACTGCGAGGTGGACGACCGGGTGTTGGCCGCCGTGTGGGCGGCCAGGGAGGCGATGGTCAACGCGGCCAAGCACGCCGAGGTCGGCGAGGTGAGCGTGTTCGTCGAGGTGGAGCCCGCGCAGGTGGAGCTGTTCGTCCGCGACCGAGGCAAGGGCTTCGACACCTCGGCCGTTCCCGGGGACCGGCATGGCCTCGCGGACTCGATTCACGGCAGGATGGAGCGTCACGGGGGCACGGTGCGCGTGCGCACCGCACCCGGTGAGGGAACGGAGGTCGCCTTGCGGCTGCCCCGCACCGCCGACAAGCGTTGACGCGACAGAAGAGGGTACGAGTGGATGACGGACACATCGAGGCAGGCGGCGGAGTGAACGACACCGAGGCGACGCAGGCCCGGCCGGTACGGGTCTTCCTGGTCGACGACCACGCTCTGTTCCGCACCGGGGCCAAGGCCGAGCTGTCCAACGCGACGGGCGTCGTCGAGGTGATCGGCGAAGCCGGTTCGGTGGGTGAGGCGGTGGCGGGCATCGGCCACTTTCAGCCCGACGTGGTCCTGCTCGACGTCCACATGCCCGACGGCGGCGGCGCCGAGGTGCTGCGCCGGGTCCGCAAGTCCCATCCCGACGTCGTGTTCCTGGCGTTGTCGGTGTCCGACGCGGCGGAGGACGTCATCGCCGTGATCCGGGCGGGCGCCCGGGGCTATGTCACCAAGACGATCTCGGCGCGGGAGCTGGTGGACGCGGTCGTGCGCGTGCACCACGGCGACGCGGTGTTCTCTCCCCGGCTGGCCGGCTTCGTGCTGGACGCCTTCGCCGACCGCCCGGGCGCCGCGCCCATCAACGACCCGGAACTCGACCTGCTCACCCCGAGGGAACGGGACGTCCTCCGCCTGCTGGCCAGGGGTTACGCCTACAAGGAGATCGCCGCCGAGCTGTTCATCTCGGTGAAGACGGTCGAGACTCACGTGTCCAGCGTGTTGCGCAAGACCCAGCTCTCCAACCGCTACGAACTGTCCCGCTGGGCGACCGACCGCCGACTGATCTGATCGCCCCGGTGCGAGGCCGCGCGGGCGTCGCCCGTCGGCGTCTCGCGGGTCAGTGGTCCGCGGACTCGCGGCCGGTCGCGCCTCCCGCCGTCGGCGGCTCGGCACACCCGGCTCCCGCCGTCGGTTCGGCGGAGGCCTCTCGATCGCGAGCCGGTGCGACGGCGACCGCTCCCGTGTCCGGCCGTTCGGCGACAGGAGCATCCGGTGCGGGCTCGCGTGCCGGTGCCGCAGGCCCGGCCCTCTCTTCGGGCGGCCCGCCAGGATGTCGGGCAAGGCCGACGCCCAGCGGCAGCACGGACGCCAGCGGCAGCAGGAGGCCGACCGCGGGGCGGCCGCCCCGCCCTCGTCGGCGATCAGTCGGTGATTCAGCACGAACCCCACGCCGCTGCCCGTGATGAGCTGCATGCAGGCGAGCCGGCGGCCGGAGGTTCGGATCCGCTGAGGAGACGCCCGGCGTCAGACGTAGCCGACCGCGTAGGACGCGGCGAGGGTCAGGCACTGGGCGGCTTCCAGCAGGTGCGCCTCGCCTCGTTGCCAGGGTGCCTGCGGCCGGACGACGCCCGTGAAAATCCGCGAGCACGCCGAGAACGTTCCCGCCCGTCACCCGACGCCGGTGTCCGAAGGGCACCGCGAGCCCGGTGCCTACAGCGGAGCGGCCGCGTCGAGCGCCCCGCTCAGCCCGACGAGGGCCGGGCCGCCATGCGGCGACCGGCCTCGGTGTTCCGGGACCGCGCCGCCGAGTCGACGGGCTGGTCAGCGGCGGGGCCGGCGAGACGAGACGGCGGGCGGGTTCGACTGGTGCGGGCGAGATGCGAGCGTGCGGGCCTCGACGGAGCCGCATACTCCGGAGACGAGTACTTCGAAGTCGCCCACCTCGGGGCCGCCCGCGTCGCGAGGGCCGGGGCCGAGAGGCCTCGCCAGGGCCCGCGATCGGAGGCCCGTGCTCGAGACGACGGGGTCCCGGCCTGCCTCGATTCGTGCCCCACGTCGAGCAGGCTCCGCACTGGATCCGGCGGCGAACGCCGAACGCCCGCCCGAGACGCGCCCTACTTGTCGACCTTGCCGATGCGGAGGTCGTGGCCCCCGCCCTCGATGTGGATGTGCCACCGCTCGTTCACCCTGGCCCCGTCCTCACGCACGAAGCGCAGCTTGACGCGCACCCGGCCGCCGTGGAACTCCGGTCCCTCCGTGATCGTCACGTCCGCGACCGTGTCGCCCCACCAGGCCTCATAGTCGTCGTAGCTGCCTTGGAAATCCGGGGCGAGCAGGTGATAGGCCTGCGGGTAGTTGTCGGGCAGCAGGTCGAAGTACTGGGCGACCAGCGCCTCGCTGCGCTCCGGCCGACTCTGCTCCGGCCGCTCGTCCTCCTCGTCCTGCTCTTCGTCCTCGTCATCGTCCTCGTCGAGCGGCGGAGGCTCCTCACGGGGAATCGACGGCTGCGGAGTGTCGACCTGCGGTGCCGACTCCTCCGTCGGGGGCTCCTCCGTCGTGGTCTCCACGGACTCGGACGCGGCCGGGCTGCCGCCCGCACCGTCCTCGCGGGCGGCGCCGTTGTTCTCGGTGAAGAACACTCCCGCGATCAGCACGCCGATCAAGGCCGCCGCGACCACGGCGACGGCCGTCAGCAGCACGGCGCGGCCCCGGAAGCCCGCCTCCGGATCGTTGCGTGCGGGACGCGGCTCCGGCGGCTTGGGCTGCTGGGCCGCCTGCGGCTGCTGTGCCGCGGTGGAGACCGTCCTGGCCTGCTCCGGCCGGTCGGTCACCGGCCGGGCGTCCAGGCGGGTCGGGGTGGGCCCGGCGGCGGGCTTCGGCGCCGCCGCACCGTGGCCCGCGGTCGGCCGAGGCGGGCCGGCGGGCATGGGCGGACCCGGCGCCGGCCGACCCGCCGCGACGGCCTGCATGCCCTCGCGGGCCTGCGCCATCGTCGGCCGCTCGATCGGCTCGGCCCGCAGCAGCCGCATCAGCAGCGCCGTGAGCGGCCCCGCCTGGCGCGGCGGGTTGATCCGGCCCGCGGCGACGAGGTGGAGCAGCGCGAGGGTGTTCTCATGGGTGCCGAACGGCGGCTCGCCCTCGACGGCCGCGTACAGGGTCGCGCCCAGCGAGAAGACGTCGGCGCCGAAGCCGGGGTCGTAGCCCTTCGCGACCTCGGGCGCCAGGTACGCGGGCGTACCCGCGAGCATCCCGGTCTTGGTGACCGTCACGTCGCCGGTCGCCCGCGAGATCCCGAAGTCGGTGATCTTGACTTCGCCGTTGTGCCCCAAGAGGATGTTGCCCGGCTTGATGTCGCGGTGCACGATGCCCGCCGCATGCGCCGCGGCGAGGGCGCCCGCGACGCTGGCGCCGATCCTGGCGACCTCGGTGGGCGGCAGCGGGCCGCGCTCGGTCAACGCGGTAGCCAGACTGTCCGACGGCAGGTATTCCATGATCAGACACGGCTGGCCGTCGTCCTCGGCCACGTCGTAGACCGCGATGGCGTTCTGGTGCTGGAGGCGGGCGGCGATCCGGCCCTCACGCATCGCCCGCTGCCGGGCCTCCTCGGTCTCCGCCGGGCTGAGGCCGGGCTGGAGCAACAGCTGCTTGATCGCCACGACCCGGCCGAGTCGATCGTCGGTGCCCTGCCACACCACGCCCATCGCGCCGCTGCCGATGCGCCGATCGAGTCGATAGCGTCCTGCGACCAAGCGACCCTCGTCGCTCACTGGCGGCTCCCGGTTCTGCTCACGGCTTCAGGGTAGGACGCGGCTTCAGCACGGCGAAATCCGTGTCGTCCTCCGAGCGGCCTCGCTCCTGCGCGGTACTTCTGCTCATCGGCCACCGACGCGGTGCCACGGCGGATCGAGACACGCCGTCGACCTTGACGACGACCTCGGCTCGGGTCACGAAGCAGGTCCGAACGACGATCGCGAGCAGGTCCGCAGTCGCGACCCGATCACGAACCCGGTCCTGACGAGCATGGACCCGACGTCAGCTCTGATGCGTCTCGTTCTGCTGAGCGTCCAACAGTGTGACTCCGGTGATGCGCCTGGGAGTCTCGCCGACCACGAGTCGTTGGGTGAGATACAGCCGCCCGCCGTGGGCTTCATCGATGGCCACGGTCGCCACCACAGTACCGGCCTGCCCTTCATCGATGGTCACCACCTCGACACCGCGCACGTCGTCCCACGCTTCGGCGAACCCGTCGCGGCCACCGCCGCGCAGCTCGGGAACGAGCAGGCTCGCGGCCGCGTTCGGATCGTCGTCGAGCAGGCTGAAGAACTGTTCGACGAGCTCACGGTCGGTCTCCGCCATGGGCGGCGCGCCCACGACGACCTGCTGTTCGCCGGGCGGCACACGTCCGGAGAGCGGCTCGTCGACGTCGCCCGAATCGGTGGGCTCGGCGAGCGGCAGCGGCGCCGCCTCGGGTCGGGCGAGATACGCGGTCAGCACGTCCGGGCGCATCACCAGCGGTCCGGCGAGCGCGATCGGCGACAGCTCCGGTCCGCCGGGCAGATCGGCTCCCGGTGCGCTGGTGACCAACCCGGTGGCCAGGATCGAGCTGGACAACACCACCACGCCCGCCACGAAGGCGAACGTGCGCATCGGCGCGGTGCGGAACAACGCGCCCGGATCGTCCGGCTCGGGGACGACGGCCGGCTCCGGCGGGTCGGAGTGCGTCGGGACGTGCTCCCATGGCGGTTCCGCGCGCATGCGCGCTCGCGCCGTCTTCGGTTGACGCCTGACCAGCTCGGCGACGGTGATGGAACCGGCTCGGCTGCGTCGTCGACCGTCTGTGGAACGCCCCACGTCCCTGCCTCCGTACCCTCGGTGCTCGCCAGAACTCGTACCGTGAGTGACGGTCGTAGCGCCAGGGGTTGCGCGAAGTTCGTTCTTACGTGGCGTCAAACGGTCGTTCCCACAAGATGAGAGGCATTCCGGTCTGACGTGCGGCGTCATCGCTACGGTCCGTGTCTACCACTGTGAACGCGGGATCACTCGGTCGACGGTGATCAAGGGCTCGGCCGACGGCTCGAACCGCAGTTCGCGATACTCCGTCGACTGCGTGCCGTCGTCATGAGTGACCACGACGGTGGAGATCGTGATCCCCTTGACCGGATCGACGGTGATGTGCCGAAGTTCGACCATCGCGACGTCATCATGCAACTGGGCGAACACGGGAAGCCCGGCCTCGGCCAGTTCCCCGGTGACCAGCTTGAACGCCGAGTCGACGTCCGGGCCGATGGCGTTGAAGAACGCGACCGTCTGATCTTTGATCTCCGTCGCGCTCACCACTGGAGTGCCTTCGCCGACCGTGACGAAGGGCACCGAGGTCGTGGGGGCGACGGTCGTCGTCGACGCCGCCCCGGCGGGGTGCGTGGCGTCCGCCCCGGCGGTGGCGCCGTCGGGTGTCCGCTGCTCCGACGCGGCGTCGGACAGGCGGCCATGACCGCCCGAGGCTCCGGAGTCGTCCCGGCCGGACTCGGCGGGGGCGGTCGCCGTCGTCGAGTCCCGCGCGGCGAGCAGATGCGGGGCGCCGATGGTGGGCACCGTCGTGGTCGTCTCCTGCGGCGCGGGCAGCCGAGTGCCGCTGGGAAAGACCGGCAGGGAGTCCGGCGGCCTGCGATGCGGATCGGGGCCGAGGAACAACGCCGTCGTGGCCAGGAGCGCGGCGAGGGCGGTCATGGAGGTCGTCACGGTGAACCAGGCCGCGTTCCGCCAGCTCCTCGGCGGCGTCACCGAGGCGGGCACCATCCCGAGGTCGAATTTGCGCAGCCCGACGGCGTCGCTGTCGACGAGCGGATCGGGCTCGACGGCGGACGGTGCCCAGGCGGCGGTGCGGCCCGCGCCCGGCTCGTCCGCACCCCGGTCCTCGCTCGGCGCCGCCGACAAGGAGGACACCGGATCGGACGCCGCCGGGCGCGGGCCGAGTGGCGGCGACGCGGCGCGGTACGGCGCGGGCGAGGGCTCCGCCGCCGCCTCGAACCGGGTCCGCCCCGGTTCGCCACCCCGCCGATGACGCCCCGACTCCCGCCCCGGTGTGCCGGGTGGCACGGCCTCCGCACGCCGACACGAGCCGGCCCCGCCGGGGACGTGCGGGTTCTCACGGTCGAAGTCGGTCATGCGGTGTCGACCACCTGGTATGTCTCGGCCAGTCGCGGCCCGCCCGGGCTCGCCGACGCCGGCAGCAGTTCGGCCGCCGCCTCCGCCATGACGGCGCGCAGCTCCTCGACGAGCTCCGGGAGATGCGCGGTCTGGGAACGGTGCGCGGCGAGCGCGGCGGCCTTGCGATCGAAGGTGTCGGTGACGTCGACCGCGTGATTGATCCGTTCGGCCGGGCTGCCCACCAGCCACAGTTCCCGCACCGTCCATGGTTCGAGACCGTCGCGGTCCAGCTCGGGGTGGGCGAAGGGATTGCGGGCATCCGGATACACCGACGCGACCGCGGCTGCTCCGACGGCACGGTGATCGGGGTGGGCGACGGCGATGCGTCGCCAGTCGATCTCCGGAGAGTGCGTCACGACCCGATCGGGGCGCACCCTGCGGATCACCCGGGTGATGTCCCGGCGGAGTTCGAGCGACTCGACGACGCGACCGTCCGGATAACCGAGGAAACGGACCTCCGTGACGCCCACCGCAGCTGCGGCGGCCCGCTGTTCGGCCTGTCGAAGCGCGGCCATCTCGGTGCGCGGCGTCTCGTCGAACCCGCCCGCGTCGCCCGCGGTGCAGACGAGATAGGTGACGTGAACGCCGTGGGCGGTCCAGCGCGCGATGGTGGCCGAGGCGGCGAAGTCGACGTCGTCGGGATGCGCCGTGACCACCAGCACTCGTCTCGCGGTGTCGGCGGAGGGACCGGATGTGATGGTCACGAGGGCAAGCGTAGGGCGGGGGCGGGCGAGAATGACCTTGGTTTGCCACGCCGGGCAGCACTGCCACCCGAAAGGAGTGAACGCCACCGCAGAGCGTGATCGTCTGCGGCGGCTTAACGGGTCAGGACTGGTAACGCTTTCGAGTGGCGTTCAGCGCGTTGGTCGCGGCCACACCGCTGCCCGCTCCGACGATGATCGCCAGGATGTCCATCGGCACACCGCCGTTGGTGAACAGCAGCGCCAGCAGCGCGGCGGCGGCCAGGCCACCCGCCTGCGGGAGCTTTCCCTTGACGTAGTCCGTGACCGGGCCGCCGCCCGCTCGCTTCTTCGCCGCGGTGTTGAGCATCGCGAGGTACCCGCCGTTGCCGACGGCGGCCACCAGGCCGAGCAGCGTGACGACGACGGCCAGAAAGTGGATCACCGAGTCCATACGGTCCAGTCTGCCCGTTTTCCAGACCCGTGACATCAGTGGTTTCCCGGATGTGACCTAGGGAGCGTCCATGGGCGGGATCGGGAGGCCGCGCGTCGACGACCTCGGCGTGGCGTTCGCCGGGTGCGAGCGTTCGGCGCCGGACGGGTGCGCCGAAGGCACCGGGCTGCCGGATCGCCCGATCCGCTCGGGTCGTGCCCGTTCGACCGGGCGGCGGCTGTGGGATCGCCGTCACTGCCGCGACCGCGGGATCGCCGCACTGCCGCGACCGCCGGCGACCACGTGTGCCGAGGGCGTCGGGTTCGCGTGCCCCAGGGCACGCCGCCCGGCAGGGCGGCGGGTCACTCGGAGCGTTCGCCGCCCAGCCTGCCACGCCCGAGCCGCAGCAACGCCATGGCCAGTTCACGGCCGTCCGGACCCAGCTCGCGGTATCTGGCCAGCACCGCCATCTCACGATTGGTGACGATGCGCGGCCCGCCTGCCGCCATGCGCGCCTTGCCGACCTTCTGGGACACCTCGATACGCCTGCGGACCAGCCGCAGGATCTCGCTGTCCAGGTAGTCGATCTCCTTGCGCAGCTCGGCGATCTCCTCGGGCGCTGGCTCGCCGGGTCCTGCCGTCGCCGAGTCGGAGCTGGCCACGTTCATCTCGGTTCTCCTCTGACGAGACGTCGGGGTCCTGCGGCCCGGAACCGAGAAGGCCCCGGGTCCGCCTGGACTCCGGGGCTTAGGTGGTGGCTGATCGTGTTCAGACCACGGACGCCGGAGTCCGGTACCCGTGAGCAAAGTAGCGGTGCGTGAACACGGCTTCAGTCTGCCACAACACTCGTCAACCGGTCTGCTGCTCCGCCTCCTGCGCACGGGCGTGTTCTCGGCGGCGCTTGCTGAGGGAGCGCCACAGCACCACGCCCGACACCAGGATGCCCAGCACGCCGAATCCCAGGGTGCCCCACTGGTGTCCGATCGCCCGGCCCGCACCGCCGACGAACAGGCCGAATCCGGTCCAGGCGACCGCCCAGAGCGCGGCCCCGAGGGTGGCCAGCCGGATGAAACGCAGGTAGCTCAGGCCCAGCGATCCGACGACGACCGGCACCATCGAGTGGACGACGGCGACGAACCGAGTGGTGATCATGGCGCGGGCGCCGTCCCCGGTGGCGATCGACTCCGCCTCCGCCCACCTCCTGTCACCCATCTTGCGGCCGATCCAGCCTCGCCGGATGCGGTCGCCGATCAGTCTGCCGAGGAGATAGCCGCCGGACTGCCCGACGAGGGTCCCGAGAAAGCTGATCAGCACGATCCACAGGCCGTACTCCCAACCCAGCGTCGCGGCGGCGACGAGGACGGCGACATCGCCGGGCACCACCAGCCCCACCAGCAACGACGTCTCCAGGATCATGATCACCAGCAGGCCGATCAGGAAGACGGCGGGGTCGAGCGAGGTCAGGTACGAGACGATTCCGTTCACGAAGTCGGGCATCGAGCACCGTGTTCCTTCCCCGCGGGGCCGGGCTGGTCATGCCGCACGTTCGGCTCCCTACCGATTGGTTCTACCCACTTTGTGCCGCGACGGCTGCCCGGGACATCGGGAACGACCCCCACACCGTGGTGGGGGAGTCGTCCGGGTCTTCCCTGAGCGGTCGCACGCCGCCCCGACGGCGTGCGAATGGTCGGCGCGGCCCCGGAAGCGGCGACCTCCGCGAACCGATCACGGAGCGTAGGTGTTCACGAGTGGAGGGTGACCGTCGTGTCGGCTGCCGCGGCGATCACGGCCGGGGCGCCCGTTCCCCTGTCGGGGCGATGCGGTAGGCAGGATCGGCCTGCCTGAGCGCTGGAGGGATGGACCCACTCCGGCCTGTACCGTGGAGTGTCGATGAACACCCTGTTCGAGCTGTCCCCAGACGCGACGTCCACCTCGGCTCCGGCCCGCCACGCCGTCGACTCGGCGTCCCTGTTGTCCGGGCTCAATCCGCAGCAGCATCAGGCCGTGACGCACGAGGGCAGTCCGCTGCTGGTCGTGGCGGGCGCGGGCTCGGGGAAGACACGGGTGCTGACCAGCCGCATCGGCTATCTGCTCGCCGACCGCGGCGTTCATCCCGGTCAGATCCTCGCGATCACCTTCACCAACAAGGCCGCCGCGGAGATGAAGGAGCGTGTCGCGGACCTCGTCGGCCCCAGGGCGAATCTGATGTGGGTGTCGACCTTCCACTCGATGTGCGCGCGACTGCTCCGACGTGAGGCCAGGACGCTGCGCGAGCTGCTGGCGGGCGACGACGACTCGGCGGGCACCGCCAACTCGAACTTCTCCATCTACGACGGTGACGATGCCAAGCGGCTGATCACCCAGGTCGCCCGCGACCTGGAGCTGGACCCCAAGCGGTATCCGGCGCGGACGCTGGCCGTGCACATCTCCAATCTCAAGAACGAGCTGATCGGCCCGGCCGAGGCCGCCGAGCAGGCCGCCGACGAGCTGCAACGACGGGTGGCGCAGGTCTACGCCGCCTACCAGCGCCGACTGCACTCCAGCAACGCCCTGGACTTCGACGACCTGATCCTGCGCTCGGTCGAGCTGTTGCAGCGGTTCCCGGACGTCGCGGGCTACTACCGACGCCGCTTCCGGCACGTCATGGTCGACGAGTACCAGGACACCAATCACGCGCAGTACGTGCTGGTGCGGGAGCTGGTCGGCGCCGCGACCGGAGACCAGGGCCCCGCCGTGCCGCCCGCCGAGCTGTGCGTGGTCGGCGACGCGGATCAGTCGATCTATGCCTTCCGAGGCGCGACGATTCGCAACATCGTCGAGTTCGAGCGAGACTATCCGGACGCCCGGACGATCATGCTGGAGCAGAACTACCGCTCGACGCAGACGATCCTCTCCGCGGCGAACGCCGTGATCTCCCGCAACCCGGATCGGCGGGACAAGCGGCTGTGGACCGACTCCGGCCAGGGCGAGAAGATCGTCGGCTACGTCGCGGACAACGAGCACGACGAGGCGGCGTTCGTCGCCAGGGAGATCGACCGGCTCGTCGACGCGGGCGAGGTGGCCAACGGCGACATCGCGGTCTTCTACCGGACGAACAATCAGTCACGGGTCTTCGAGGAGATCTTCATCCGGCTCGGCCTGCCGTATCGGGTGGTCGGCGGCGTCCGGTTCTACGAGCGCCGCGAGGTCCGCGACGCGTTGGCCTACCTGCGGGCGCTGGCCAATCCCGACGACGCCGTCAGCCTGCGGCGCGTCCTCAACACCCCGAAGCGCGGCATCGGCGATCGGGCGGAGGCCGTCGTCTCGGTGTACGCCGAACAGCAGGACATCGGCTTCGCCTCGGCCCTGCGCGCGGCGGCCGAGGGTCGGGTCGCGCTGCTCAACTCGCGGTCGCAGAAGGCCGTCGCGGGCTTCGTGGCGTTGATGGACGAGCTGCGTGCGGAACTCGAGGCGGGCCGCGACGTCGCCGAAATCCTCGAAGCCGTGCTGGAACGCACCGGCTACCGCGCCACGCTCGAGGAGAGCGACGACCCCCAGGACGCCTCGCGAGTGGAGAACCTGACCGAGCTGGTCACGGTGGCGCGAGAGTTCGTGCAGCAGGCGCTGGCGGCGGAGGATGCGACGGTCCCGGCCGAGGAGGCGGACACACCGGCGGACGTCGACGTCGACGTCGAGGAGGGGCCGCCCGCAGGCTCGCTGGCCGCCTTCCTGGAGCGGGTCGCGCTGGTGGCCGACTCCGACTCGGTGCCGGAGTCCGAGGACGGCGTGGTCACGTTGATGACCCTGCACACCGCCAAGGGCCTGGAGTTCCCCGTGGTGTTCTGCACCGGCTGGGAGGACGGGATCTTCCCGCATCTGCGGGCGCTGGGCGACCCCGCCGAGGCGGCGGAGGAGCGCAGGCTCGCCTACGTCGGCATCACCCGGGCGCGGGAGCGGCTGTATCTCTCTCGCGCGCTGGTCCGCTCGGCCTGGGGGCAGCCGATGACCAACCCGGCGTCGCGGTTCCTCGAGGAGATCCCGGCGGACCTGGTCGACTGGCGCCGCATCGCGCCGGATCGCACCGCGCCCAGCGTGGCGACTCGCTGGGGCGGTCGGTCCGGCGCCGCCTTCGGCTCCGACTCCGCGCAGGCCTCCGTGGCACAGAGCGGCATGCGGACCACGGGATTCGGCGGTTTCGGCCGAGGCGGGGCCGCCAACGCGGTGCCGATGAAACTGGACGTCGGCGACCGCGTCAGCCACGACAAGTACGGGCTCGGCAAGGTCGTCGCCACCGACGGCAGCGGCCCGAGGACCACCGCGACCATCGACTTCGGCACGGCGGGCCGGGTGAAGCTGATGCTCATCGGCAACGCCCCCATGACGAAGCTGTAGGACCGCGCAGCGGATGCATCCAACTGACGTGTCACGAAGGTTCCTGTCGTGACGACGCCCTCCACTACGTCCGCCGCAACGAGATGGACATCGCTGTCTCGACGCCGTGCTTCGAGTTATGGCTGCTCCTGCATTTCGGCGATCAGCACGCGTATCCGACCGCGAAGCAGGCTGAGCGCGCCCTGCGTCGACACCTGCCTGGTTACGCCAAGAAGGCGGCACCGGACTTTCCGGTCGAGGCGCATGTGATCGCCGTCGATCGTGCTCGCCGGACGCTGCCCTCCGGAGCGTCCGGCGACAACCCGTCCACCTCGGTCTGGCGGCTGCTCGACGTGATCACCGAGACCCGTAGGCGGGCGCGCCGGTAGCGGTGCCTGCCCTCGCGGGTGGGTCCTCGTCAGAATGCAAAGAAAAGCTTGCAAAGCATCCTGTGCAAAGGATACTTTGCACTCATGATCGAGCCGTCCGAACCCGCCGCCTCGCCGGAGCCCTCGGCCCCACCGCCGCCACCGGAGCTCCCTGCCCGTAAGACGATCGACGTCTCCGGCCTGCGCGCCCTCGCTCACCCGCTGCGGATCGAACTGCTCGATCAGCTCTCGCTGCACGGGCCCGCGACCGCTTCGCAACTCGGCCGTCGGCTGGGCGAGACCAGCGGGTCGACCAGCTACCACCTGCGGCAGCTCGCGCGGCACGGACTCATCGAGGACGACGAACGACAGGGTTCGGGGCGGGAGCGGTGGTGGCGACACCGAGAGGGCGGCATCAGGCTGCACGGCCACGAGTTCCTGCGACGCGAGGACACCAGGGCCGCCGCGCAGCTCGTCATCCGCGAGTTCCAGCGGGGCAAGGACGAACGGCTGCAGCGCTGGATGGAGACCTACCAGCAGTGGAGCCAGGAGTGGATCGAAGCCTCGATCGACGGCGTGATGATGATGCGGCTCGACGCCGCCGAACTCCATGAGCTGGTGACCGAGCTCGGCGCCGTGATCGATCGCTATCGAGGCCGCCAGGCCCGCCCCGGCACCGAGTCCGTCGAGATCCAGCTCAACGCCTTCCCCAACCCGCCCCTGCACGACGACGCCACGCCGCCTGCCGACTCCGCGGGCGCGCCCGAGACCTCCCACCGCGACGCAGACGAAGCGAAGGACGAGACCAGATGAGCGCGAACGGCTTAGGCAGACCCTTCTGGACGCTGTTCGTCTCCAGCACGGTGTCCAACCTCGGTGACGGCATCGGCCGCGTCGCCCTGCCGCTGCTGGCGGCGACCCTGACACGCGACCCGCTGCTGATCGGTTCCCTCGCCTCCTTCGTCTTCGTGCCGTGGCTGCTGTTCGCCCTCCTCAGCGGCGCGCTGGTGGACCGGATGGACCGGAGGAAGGTGATGATCGCGGCCAACGCCTTCCGGGCGGTCGTGGTCGGGGCGCTCGCGGTCGCCGTGTTCACCGGGCAGGCGGCCGTCTGGATGCTCTTCGTCGCCGCCTTCCTCCTCGGCGCCGCCGAGACGCTCTACGACGGCGCGGCGCGGGCGATCCTGCCGGGCGTGGTCCGCCGCGATCAGCTCGCGGCAGGCAACGGGCGCCTGGAGGCGGGCGAGGTGGTGGCGCAGAACTTCCTGGGCGCCCCGGTGGCGAGTTCGCTGTTCGTGCTGGTGGCCGCAGGCCCGTTCCTGGCGAACTCGGCGGGCTTCCTGGTGGCCGCGCTGCTGCTGCTCCTGCTGCCGGGCAGCCATCGGGCCGTACCCGCCGCCGACGCGCCTGCCGCCGACACGCCCACCGTGCGCCCGAACCTCCGCCGGGAGATGGCCGAGGGCATGCGCTGGCTGTGGGGGCATCGCGTCTTCCGGCCGTTCGTCTTCGTCGCGGCCTTCAGTGCGGCGGCGGTGGAGGCCTCGACCGCGCTGGTGGTCCTGCTGATCGTCGACGTGATGGCACTGCCGGAGGTCTCCTACGGATTCTTCGCCGTGCTGCTCGGCGTCGGCGGCCTCCTCGGCGGGCTGAGCGCCCCCGTGCTCCTGCGTCGATTCCGCCGCCGGACCGTCCTCGTCGTCTCACAGGCGATCATGGGCCTGGCCTTCCTGCTGGTCGGCCTCCTGCCGGTGCCCGCTCTGACCGCGGCGGCCTTCTTCCTCACGGGCATGGCCGTGCTGATGTTCAACGTGGTGTCGATGTCCATGCGGCAGGCGCTCGTTCCGGCGCCCCTCTTCGGCCGGGTGCAGGGCGTCTGGCGCACCATCGCCTGGGGACTGCTGCCGGTGGGCGGAGTGCTGGGCGGACTGCTCGCCCGGATCACCGACGTGCCGACGGTGTTCCTCGTCAGCGGGATCGTCGGGCTGGTCGTCGCCGTGGTCCTCGCCCTGCTGCTGAAGGCCCGAGGGCAGGAGATCGACGAGCTGGACGACCTGGACTGGGCGGCGCGGACGGAGGCGAACGCCGAGGAACGGGGAGCACGCGATTCCGCCCGGCACGCCGGGGCAGGCGAGGAGCCGGCCGAGGCCGACGACACGGTCCGGGATGAGGAGCGCCGTGCCGACGGGGACACCGCCGTGCGGACGCCCACTCCCTGATCGTCATCCCGCTGTCAGGCATAACCGTGCTCAGCGCAACCCCGCCGGGCACAACCCCTGACCGCCGCCGATCTGATCGGCGGCAGGCGGTGCGGCCCCGGTCCCCTCCTGACCGGGGCCGCACCTGACGTCCTGGCGCGATCGAGCCGCCGAGCCGTAGGCCCCGCGGCGCCACAGGCGCGGCTGTGGCAGGCGGCCTCGGTCCGGTCCGCCGTCGGATGGCCGGGCCTCGCGGCGCTGGAGTGCTCGCTGCCGGGCGATGGCCGCGGTTGCCCGCCGCGGTCTCTGTCAGGATGCCTGCCGAGGACGCGCTATGCGGTGTGACGACGTCGCGCCCTGGATTCGCCCGGACCCCTGTAATCGTCAGATAGCGCACGGTAACTTGTCTCGCATGGTGCCTGTCTCCCCGTCGTTCCGGTCGATCTCGCACAGCGGCGGAGGAGATCGTCGGTGAGCGCGGCGCGGCTCGGGTCGCGGTTCTGGACTCTGTTCAGCGCGACCACGATCTCGAATCTCGGCGACGGCATCGGGCGGGTGGCGCTTCCCCTGCTGGCCGCCACCCTGACGCGCGATCCGGTGCTCGTCGGCAGCCTCGTGTCGTTCAGTTTCGTGCCGTGGCTGCTGTTCGCCCTGCTCAGTGGGGCGCTGGTCGATCGGATGGATCGCAGGAAGGCGATGATCGGCGCCAACCTGATCCGCGCCGTGATCGTCGGAGCACTGGGCCTGGTGGTGCTCACCGGCTCGGCGGCCGTCTGGATGCTCTACATCGCCGCCTTCCTGCTCGGCGCCGCCGAGACCCTGTACGACAGCGCGGCCAGGGCCATGCTTCCGGCCGTCATCGATCGCGATCAGCTGGAGACCGGGAACGGCCGGATGGAGGCCTCCGAGGTCGTCAGCCAGGAGTTCGTCGGTGCTCCGCTGGGCAGCGTGCTGTTCGTCCTGGTCGCGGCCGGACCCTTCCTGGCCAATTCGGCGGGCTTCCTGATCGCCGCGCTGCTGCTCTTCGCCCTGCCGGGTTCA